>JAKAUB010000097.1 GCA_021827845.1 Acidobacteriota bacterium
GTAAAGCCGATAAACTGCGCCGGCATCATCTCCGTCGGCGTCGCTGGCTTGGTGGTCCGCAGAAAGACGCTCCAGCGGAAGGCCCGCGCAATATAGGCGCCATAGATCAAAACGATGGCGAAAAGAATTTGCGGCCAACGGATTGACCCGAACGCGGCCGAAAGCGCCGACCAGTGAAAGGTGCGGAGCGTGCGGAACTGGAGATAGACCAGTCCGATCAACAGGGCAAGAACCGCACCCATCACGAGCCATCGATGTTTATTCATGCAAGCGTTGTCGTCTCAGTGAGCTTTATTTATCGGGCAGCAACCGCGACCGGGTGGGGCGCGTGGGCCTGCGCCTCTTTGCGGCGCATCTCCAAAACTTTCCGGCGGTTGTACTCGTGGATGACGCGCGCCACGTACTGGCGCGTCTCTGCAAACGGTGGGATGCCGTGGTAGCGGTCGACAGCTGCCGGACCCGCGTTATAGGCTGCCAGTGCCTTGGCGACATCGTCGTGGTAATACATCAGCAACGCGTCCAGATACGATGTTCCGCCGGCCACATTCTGCGCCGGCACCCGCGGGTCGGCAACGCCGAGGTCCGCTGCCGTCCCCGGCATCAACTGCATCAGCCCCAGCGCCCCGGCGCGGGATACCGCATGCGGATTGCCGCCGCTCTCCTGCCGCACGATGCTGGCCAGCAGGTCCGGATCGATGTGATGCATCGCGCCCGCCTCCCGCAGCAGCCGATCGATATCGAGCGGGCTCGCGCTC
Source organism: Acidobacteriota bacterium (assembly GCA_021827845.1). GTDB lineage: Bacteria > Acidobacteriota > Terriglobia > Terriglobales > Acidobacteriaceae > JAKAUB01. The sequence continues at coordinate 756 of JAKAUB010000097.1, forward strand.
GCTGCGGTGCTATGCGTAGCGGCGGCTACGGTCTTGGCTGCAGAGGTATCCGACGGCGCACCAGCAGCGGCCGGCTCATCCTGCACCCGCAATACTGTCGCCGCCGGCAGATCGAAGTAGCTGCTCTGCCCCGGCGTCATATACAGCCGCAGGTCGCTTCCCACCGTAGCCACGTGGTCGCACACCAGCGACTCCCCGCTGCTGAGGTAGACACGGCGCGAGGCGCCAGCCGGCTGAGTCGCCAGAGCCAGCAGAAGAGCTGCAACCGAAATGGGCGCCAACGCTTTCATGAACCAGAAAGGCAGCCGAGCTGCCTCTCCTGCAGGATATCGAGAAGTGCCCGGGCGACGCCATCGGCATCATTCCGGCCGATAATGGCCCATCCCTCTCGTCGGGCAATGGTCAGCAGCTCCGCATGAGCATTTTCCATGACCAGCGGGCGGCCGGCGTAGGCTAGCATGTCGGCGTCGTTCATGTTATCGCCCACGCAGATGACGGCGTCCGGCGTGAGCCCGCGCTGCTTCGCCAGCTCGGCGACTGCAACTCCCTTTGAGCACCCCTGCGGCATCAGGTCGAGCACCGACAGGTCGCGGGCGACGTATTCCGTCCGGTGCTCCGAGATCGCCGCACGCAGCGACGCCGCCTCCGGCGTCTCCCGGTGCAGCTCGGCCGAGGCGGCGGACATCTGCGCGAGCGTGCCGCAGATCATCGCCTGGATCGGAAGCTCCCCCGCGGAAAAGGCGGTTTCAATAGGATCAAAACTAACAATCTCCGCCCGATTCGCCGATACCCAGCGGGGCAGACGCCGTGCCAGTTCCTCGATATTTTCGACCACCAAGGTACCCGGCCCTTTACGGTCAAAGGTAAAGACCAGGGACTCCCGAAAGCTGCCAAACCGGCACAACGCCAGAGCATCCGGAATGGGCATATGAATGCGGCGCAGCGTCTCGCCGCCGATGGTGCGCGTAATCGCCCCGTTGGAGCTGATGACGACGGTGTCGGCGGGCAGCCGCAGCGGGGCGATCACCTGCAGCGCGTAGCTGTATCGCCGCCCGGTCGCGATCACCAGTTCCATCCCGGCATCGGTGGCGCGGCGCAGCGCCTTCTCGGTGGCGGCAGAAATTCTGCCATTGCCATCTAACAGGGTGCCGTCCAGGTCGCAGGCAAGCATGGCTGCGGGCCGGACCGGCGAAGCTTCGGGTGGCATACTGAAAGTCTACTTGGTAGAAGCATTTTCAGCCGGATCCGCGGCGGGAGCGTGACGACATGACCGAACCGGACGACGAGCGCTGCCCACATTGCGACCAACGGATGCCGGCTGCAGCCACCGGCGGACACCCTCGGGCAGCGGCGGAGACGCAGCCAAACGCGCCCGACGATCCGCTGGAGTATGACCATCGCGGCCTCCCGCTGCCGCGGCGCACGCGCAACGGCGGCATCATCACCCCGCAATAGCAGCCCACCGGCTGCAGCAACTGTTTCATTCCGGAGACCCATGACCGAGCGGCTGTACTACGACGACGCCCGCCTGACTTCGTTTACGGCGAACGTAACGCAGATTGAAGAGGTCTCCCGCGCCGGCGGCCAGTCGATGTGGCGGGTTGCGCTCGATCGCTCCGCCTTCTACCCCCATAGCGGCGGCCAGCCCAATGACCGCGGCACGCTCACGGCCAGTTCCCGCAGCGGCGCAGCTCTCATCGCCCCTATCGAAGACGTGCAGGAAGACGATAGCGGCGAGGTCTGGCACTACACCCTCAAGCCGTTGGTGCCAGGCACAGAGGTCCGCGGCGAGATTGACCGGGCGCGCCGGCTCGACCACATGCAGCAGCACTCCGGCCAGCATTTGTTATCTGCCGCGTTGTTTGCAGTGGCACAGGCGCCCACGGTCTCGTTTCATCTGGGCGAGAATCTTTCCACCATCGATCTTGCGGTGGAACAGCTGAGCCGCCAGACGCTCGAGCAGGCGGAGGACTTCGCCAACGCTGTGATTGCCGAAGATCGCCCGATGAGTACCTACCGGACCAGCCGTGAGCAGGCGGAGGCGTGGCTGGCCGCTGGGCAAATGCGGAAGCTGCCCCCACGCAGCGGAGACCTTCGCATCGTGGAGATCGCAGGCGACCCGCATCCGCTGGATCGCAATGCCTGCGGCGGCACGCATGTTGCCTCCACTGGCGCCATCGGCGGTCTGCACGTACGGGGTCTTGAGAAAGTGCGTCAGGGCTGGCGCGTGGAATTTGTCTGCGGCCAGCGCGCCGTTCGTACCGCGCGGCAGGACTACGCCGCTCTCTGCGAACTCTCGCGCACACTGTCGGAGCCCTTCGAGCGCCTGTCCGAACGCCTGCGCAGCATGCAGAGCGATGCGAAGCAGTCGGCCAAGATGATCGACAGCCTTACGGGCGAGCTGGCCACTTATCGCGCGGGGCAGATGGTGCAAAGCGCGCCGGTGGAGAACGGGCGCCTGCTGGTGCGACAGCGCTTTGCCGCCCATGAGCAGGGCGTTGCCAAACAACTGGCCGCGAAAATCTCGGGCCATCAGAAGGCGGCGGCCTTATTTGCCTGCGATGGCGACGATGCACAACCCGCTACAATTCTGCTGGCTGCGAACGCCGATCTTGCGATTGACTGCGGCGCGATGTTGCGGGAAGCCGTAACAGCAGCCGGAGGCCGCGGCGGCGGCTCGAAGACCATGGCGCAGGGATCGGTGCCAATGGCCGCGCTGGAAGAAACCCTGCAAAATCTCAAGCGTGCCGTGGTGGAAATGACCAGCAACGCTTGACGCGGCTCCCGCCGTGGATCGCGATTCCCGTACACTGATGCTACTTCGATGCGAATGATCTCCCGTTTCCTGTGTCTCTTCCTCGCGCCTGCGGCGATCTCCTCCGCGCTCGGGCAAACGCCGCAGCTCCCAGCCAATCCAGCGCCCCAAGTCGCCAGCACCCAGGCGGAAGCCGCTGCCTTGCCCCCGCCGATGCTCTTTCGCGGATCGCTGCAGAGCACGCCGCCTTCGTCGACGACCAGCGCTCCGGCTGCCCAGGACGCATCCAGCCCCATCTGCGGCTTCAAACATATCGGCACCTGCCTTGCGAATCTCGCCGAGGATGAAAAGGGCATCTTCACGAGTCCCCTGCGCACGCAGCCGAAGGATGCCTACTGGCTGGCGCCACTGGGCGCGGCCACAGGACTAGCCATCGCCTATGACTCCGACGCAGCCGCCAAACTTGGGCACGACAACAGCCGCATCAATACGGCCGGCAACATCTCCAACATGGGCGAGTTTTTTGCCACCGGCGGCGAGAGCGCCGGCATTTACTTTCTCGGGCTGTACCGCAAAAATCCCAAACTGGCGGAGACCGGCCGTCTGGCGGCTGAATCGATCCTCGCCTCGGGAACTGTGACAGGCGCGCTGAAGCTGGCCACCAACCGGGAACGGCCGCGCGACAACTTCCAGGGTCACTTCTGGACCAATCCGCCCAGCGGCTATACGTGGGACTCGTCCTTCCCGTCTGGCCACGCCACCGCCAGCATGGCGCTGGCGCGCACCATCGCCGGCGAATATCCGCACTGGTACGTCATCGCTCCCGCTTACGGGTTTGCGGAGACGGTAAGCATCTGCCGGGTACTGGCGCTGGCGCATTTTCCCTCTGATGTGCTAGTGGGCCAGGCCATCGGCTTTCTCAGCGCGAGCTATGTGCTCGATCATCGTTCGCTGTATCGGCCGGGCGCCAAGCGGACAATGGTTTCGCGCATGCTTGGCTCGGTCAGCCCGGTGATGGATGCCCCGACGCACACCATCGGCGCCACCATTCAAATTCCCGTGGGTCAGTAGCCCTCGCGCGACTGGAGCGCGCCACCGCACTTGCTGAAGCAGCGACAAAGCGGACACACTGAAGGGGTGCCATCCTCTTTTGTGCTGCGCGGGCTGTCCCTGGCGGGAAGATCCGCCGCCGTTCTTCTGCTTTTCGGCGTGGCCGTCTCTGGCCGGGCGCAGTCGGCGTCTGCGACTCCGGTGGCCGCAGCGGCGCCCCAGGCCGCTCCGCTGCCTTCCGGCAATGCGTTGATCAGCACGCCAACCTTCCCGCTCTCCCAGGTCCACGCTGGCATGGAAGGCACCGCGTATACCGTCCTCGAGGGGAGTACACCGCAGGCAATCGGCGTCCACGTGCTGGGGGTGCTGCGGGATGCGATTGCGCCCGGTAAGAGCATGATTCTGGTGCAGCTCGAGGGCAGCCAGATTCAGTACACCGGCGTGGCCGCTGGCATGAGCGGATCGCCCGTCTATGTGGATGGCAAGCTGCTGGGCGCCATCGGCTATCGCATCGGGCAGTTCAGCAAAGAGCCGATTGCCGGCGTCACGCCCATTGCGCAGATGCTGCACGTCATCACTGCCTCGCGCCAGGCGGAGCCTGCGGCAGTACCGGAAGAGCAGGCCGCGGCCCAGCCCGCCGATGCGCGCGATCAGGCCGGTCTGCCACAGCCCATCGCAACGCCGATGGTCTTCGATGGATTCTCGCCACGCGCCATCCGGCTGTTTCAGCAGCATCTGCCGGAGCTGCCCGTGCAGGAGGTCTCCACGCTCGGCAGCTCTTCCGGGGATGTCCACGATTCAGCGCCCATCGTCCCCGGCTCGGCCATCAGCGCGCTGATTGTCTCCGGTGACTTCAATATGGCGGCGACCTGCACGGTGACCTATGTCGATCCCAAACGGCTACTCGCCTGCGGGCATCCCATCACCCGCTTTGGCGACGTGGCGTTTCCCATGACCAAGGCTCGCGTGGTGACGACGCTGGCATCGCCCATGTCTCCCATGAAGGTCGTAAACACGACCGAGCCGGTGGGCTCCTTCACCGAGGATCGCCAGTCCGGAATCATGGGCGTATTTGGCCAGTCGGCCGCAATGATCCCGGTGTCGCTCGACTTTTCCGGCGGGGGCACACCGCGACGCTACAACTTCGGTGTTGTCGAACACCCGCGTCTCACCTCAGCCGCAATCCTCGCGACCGTCTTTCAGGCCATGCAGGACAGCAACGGCTATGACGATCCCGCCACCTATCACCTGACCGGCCGCATTCAGGTGGCCGGGTTCGCTCCCGTCAAAATTGACGACTGGATCGCACCCGCCGGCGCGCAGCCGGCCAGCCTGACGGCTGCTGTGGTGGTTGCCCAGCGCTTCGATAGCCTGTTCAGCAATCCCCGGCAGCAACCCCACATTCAGAATGTCTCTTTGCACTTCACGTCCGTGGCTGGCGACCGCTCGGCGGATATTGTCGCCGCCCGTGTTCTTACGCCACGCCTACAGGCAGGCAGCCCGCTGACGGTTGAGGTCGTCCTGCACCCGTATCGCATGCCGTCGCGGCTGGTTCGCCTGCAGGTCAAGCTGCCGCCGGTGCTGCCAGCGGGCCCGGTGCGTCTGCTGGTCAGCGATGGCGCAACGCTCGATCACACATTGCGTCTGATCGCCAATCCCTCGGCGCCTCCGGAAACGCTGGCGGCCACAGTACAGCGCCTGAACGCGCTGCATGACGCCGATCGCCTCTACGTAACGCTGCTTGAACCACTGCCGCAGGCCACGCTGGGCGCGGACACACTGCCCGCCGTCCCACTCTCGGTGGCAAACGTCCTGCAGCCGGAAGAGGACGATCCCAATTTCGCGCTGGATGGAGAGACCGCCGTGCCACTCGCCGCGCAGGCGCAGGGGCTGGTCATCGCAGGCTCGAAGGTCGTCACGCTCGACATCCGCCCCTGAAACCACCGCCGTACCCGTCCAGCGCAGCGCTTGAGTACACTCGGAGCAGGCATGAAGACGCGCAACTTCGCATGGATACTGGCCTCGTTTCCCCTGCTGGCGCACGCGCAGGGGACAAAGGTCTGGCGGCAAACCACCTATCAAAGCTTTGAAGCCGGCACCCCCAAGGGCGTCGCGATCTACAGCGACGGGCGGCTGCAGCCTTCCCCGGCACCCCAAGACATGCTCACCGCTCAGGCCGGTTCCATCTGGTCAGCCGCCGCCGACAGCCGCGGCAATGTCTACCTGGGCACAGGATCGCCGGCAGAGGTGCTCAAGGTCACTCCTGACGGAAAATCCACGCCGCTGCTGAAGACCCGCGCTGTATCGGTCCAGTCGGTGCGGGTTGGGCCCGATGGCATGATTTATGCCGCGACCCTGCCCGATGGAAAGGTCTATCGCCTGAACCCGGCCGGCCCGGAGGTCAATCTGGCCGCGACCCCGGCGCGCGTCTATGCCGACAGCGCGAAGAAGCAATCCCCCACGCCTGCGGCCGACGTTGTCTTCGATCCCGCCTCCGTCTCGCCCAAGCCAACCTACCTGTGGGATCTGGCCTTCGATACGGCCGGCCGGCTTTACATTGCCACCGGCGGTCCGGCGGCCATCTATCGCGTCGACCTGAAACACAGCGGCGCAACCCCGGAGAAGTTCTTCGCAAGCAGCGAGGAGCATATCCGCTGCATCTTGTTTGGGCCGGATGGGACTCTGTACGCCGGCACGGACGGCCGCGGCCTGGTCTACCGGATTGACCGGACGGGTAAGGGATTTGTCCTGTTCGAGGCACCCCGCCAGGAGATTCCCGCTCTCGCCATGGACCCGGCTGGCAACTTGTATGCCGCGGCCATCGGCGCCAAGACGCGGACCACGCTGCCGCCTCTTTCAGTCCACAGTGCGCCCACCCTTACCGCGACGATTCGCATCGTCACGGGCTCCGCCACTGAGAGCGCTGGCGACAGCACAGTCGTTCCCAATGGTACGGTGATCTACCAGATCGCGCCCGATGGTGCGCCGCGCCAGATTTGGAGCTCGACCCATGATGTGGTGTACGCGATGGCGTGGCAGCAAGACGGTCAGAACTCCGGCGGTCTGCTGACCGGCAGCGGCAACAAGGGCCACCTCTATCGCGTTCAATCGGACGGCACCTACGCGGATTTGGCGCACCTTGAAGCGCTGCAGACCACGGCTTTGCTGCAGACCCCGGCCGCTGTCTACGCCGCCACCAGCAACCCGGCGAAACTCTATCGATTGCCACTGGGCTCTGGACGAGAAAAGGCCGCAATCTACACAAGTCAGGTTCACGACGCACAATTTTTCTCGCAGTGGGGAAGGTTCGAAACGCGCGGCACCGGCAACTGGACGCTGTTTGCCCGGGTCGGCAATATTGAGCAGCCCGGCGAAGGCTGGAGCGAGTGGCAGAAGATCAACCCTGCGGCTGCACCGTCGCTGGCGAAAGGCCGCTATTTGCAATGGAAGGCGGAGCTGCAGCCAGACGCGGTCCTGCGCTCGGTCGGCGTGTACTATCTGCCGCAGAATGTCGCGCCCGTCGTCAGTGCCGTCGTCGTCCGGCTGCACGCGCGCGTCACCCAGGCGTCGAACCCGACCGGCCAGATCAACCCCGTTCCAATTTCGCTTCCCGGCGCCGATGGCAGCTCAGACGGCTCCTCCGAAGCGGCTCCGCTGATGGCCGTGCCTGAGCGCAACTGGGCGACGGCGCGGTGGAGTGCGCACGATCCCAATGGTGACCAGCTGCGCTACAGCGTCTATTACCGCAGCGACGATGAGCACGCCTGGATTCTGCTGCGCAAGGACATTCCACAGACGTGGACGTCCTTCGATACCAGCCGCCTGCCCAATGGCGGTTACACAATCCGCGTCGTCGCCAGTGATGCGCCTTCGCAGCCGCCGGGACATGCGCTTACCGGCCACCGGGACAGCGCGCACTTTCTCATCGATACCGCCACGCCGGTACTGTCAGCCTTGCAGGCAAAACGGGAAAACGGCGCGCTGCACGTCTCCTTCACGGCGCAGACCCAGTTCGCAACCATCGCGCGCGCGTTCTACTCCCTCGATGGCGGCCCGTGGGAGTACATCGAACCGGTGGGCCGGCTGAGCGATGCGCTGCAGGAGCAATATGACTTTACCGTTCCGCTTCCGCCGCCCGCAGACGGCCAGCCCGCGCAGGAGCATGTTCTGGCCGTGCGCGTTCTGGATCGCGGCGGCAATGCGGCGACCGCGAAGACGGTGGTGCCGTGAGCGGCCGACCGGCCGCCGCTTCCCCACGCCGCGTGGCCCGAGAGGCTTTGCGTGCGCTTTGAACTCTTCATCGCCAGCCGCTATCTGCGCGCCCGGCGGCGTCAGGCGCTGGTCGGCGTCATCACCGCCATCTCGGTC
>JAKAUB010000068.1 GCA_021827845.1 Acidobacteriota bacterium
GATGTCGAAACGTTTGCGCCCATTGGCCAGGAGAATATTCCCCACCTGATGCATGAGCTGATTCCACAGGCGACCTTCTGCACGCAGGTTGTGAACCACGGAATCCTGGGCCACTATGTGGCGACTGCAAGTCTGGCGACAGGCGTGTACGAGACATTCGATAACTTCGCCAATGTCGCGCCCAACCATCCGACGGTCTTTGAGTATTACCGCAAAGGTCTGCGCCGGCCGGCCAACGACGCCTGGGTCATCGCTCCGAGCAATGGGTTTAATCACATCGGACAGAGCAGCGGCAAAAACTTTCCAGCCGGCTATGGAGCGCCGGTGGTGCTGCCAAAGCATCTGCTGGCTGCGGCGCTGGGGCCTGGCCATCGTGCCCACGCAGGATTCGACTTCCTGCTGCAGGATAGTTATGAGGACCCGCTGTCCACGCCGATGATGACGCAGACAGATGTTCCGCTGGCGCGGTTGAGCGAAACGCTGCACCTTTCCGTGGAAGATTTCGTGCAGCATGCCCAGACGCTCTCCAGTGCCGACGAACTATCGGTGTACGTGATGCAGCACCTGATGAAGCAGTTTGCACCCAGCCTGCTGTGGATCACGCTGCATGACATGGACGTGGCGCATTCGGGGGCGTACTCGCTGTATATCGACGGCATCCAGCGTACGGACCGGCTGTGCGGGGAGATCTGGCGGACGATTGAAAGCGACCCGGAGTACAAGGGACGCACGACGATGCTGATTCTGCCGGACTTCGGCCGCGACTCCGACCTGGACGCCTCCGGCAACGGATTTCAGCACCATCGCACGGGCGACGCGCTCTCGCGGACGACATGGATGATGGCGCTGGGGCCGCATATCCGCCAGAACACGACGGTCGACCGGCCACTGAACTCACTCGACCTAGTGCCGACGCTGGGAGCGATGATGGGATTTCCCACCCCCGGCGCCAAAGGCACGCCGATCGCAGAGGTGATCTGATGCAGTCGCAGCAATTGCGGGCAAAGAATTTCGCGCATTACCCACCGCAGGCGCAGGCCTTCGCCGTGTCACACCTGGAGGTTCTGCAGCGGGTGCCGCTCTCGCTGTGCGCGATTCTTCTGCTGGAGATTATTGACTACGACTGGCGCTTCCCGGTGGAGCAGCGGGAGCTGACGCGGCAGTTCAACTATCTGGCCGCGTTGCCGCCGGCCGCATTCTCGGGACTGATGGCGCCATTTGCTGCGGTGCGTCTGCCCGATGCAATCAGCAAGATCGATTGGGTCAACCAGCCGCAGCACTTCAGCGAGCAGCTCAGCGCGCTGCTGTGGTCGATGCAGCAGATGGACCAGTATCGGGCGGCGGCGCTGGCGTATCAGGAGCAGTTGCAGAAGGCGCTGGTGGATACTCCGCCTGCGGTGCCACGCTTTGCTATTGCCGCCATCGGGCAAGGTACCGCAAGCAGTGAGCGGCCACTGTTCCGTCAATTGCGGCCGCTGGGGACGTTGTTTACCGGGGTGCAGCCGGACGGCGGCCTGCAGACGCTGGTTGACTTTATGAACGCGCGTGCGCGCAGCCATCCGGCGCCGTTCGCGCACTGGTACATCGATGGCGGGGAGCCGCTGCCGGGTTGTGGCGCGGAGCAGGGGATCACGCTCACCTCCTATCACGCGCTGGCGCCGGCCGCGCTGAAGGAGCTGAACCTTACGAACCGTTTTGTCGAGAAGGCGACCAGCCGGGGAGGTGTCGGGCCGGAAGCCATGCAGTCCTTTATGGCCGGGCTGACGCCGGACGATGTGGGATTGCATGGGAGCGCTGCGCAGGCGCCGTTGCGCCACTTTGAGGTAAGTGTGCTGACCCAGGGGGCAGGTTCTCAGGTCTTTAGCACCACGTTTGTGCAGTGGTCGGCGCGGGAGGCGCTGCGCCGGGCGCAGCCGCTGACATTGTTTGCGCGATTTGCTCCCAGACAGTGCATGGCGCCGATGAATGAGCTGCTCAATCGCAATCCGCTCACGCAGAAGACGGACCCGCAAGGCTCTCTGATCGATGCCGACATGGGCGCGTACTACACTTGGATCAATCAGCAGCGCTTGTCGGGCGCTGCGGATTCCCGTTTTCTCGCCTGGTATGAAGGGCATGATCTGGCAGTTGCCGTTGCGCCCGGTCTGGCGAAGGGGACGGTCTCGGACGGGAAGACCAATCTTGGAAAAATTCTGGAGTGGATGCGCTGAGATCCGTGGGATTCGAGTATTTTTCGGGGTTGTCCGCCGGTAGAATCTGCTCCTGAAATTCATGAGCGCTGGTTTCTGCGCTGCCAGCGTAATTCTTCGTTCCGCTGCATTCTGGCAATCGTTGCAGGCTCTCGCATATGCAGGCTTTAGTTCTTGAAAATCCGAGTGAGCTGGTGGTTCGCGCGGTGGAGACTCCGCAGCCGGGCCCGGAAGATTTGTTGATCCAGGTGAAGGCCTGCGGCATCTGCGGCAGCGATGTGCATGGCTATGACGGCAGCACCGGGCGGCGCATACCGCCGCTGATTATGGGCCATGAGGCCGCCGGAGTGGTGGCGGCGACTGGCGCGGCGGTGCGCGGCTTTGCCGTCGGCGACCGCGTGACGTTCGACTCGACCATCTCCTGCGGAACGTGCAGCTACTGCGCGCGCGGGGCAGTGAATCTGTGCGACCGGCGGCAGGTGCTCGGCGTCTCCTGCGGCGACTATCGCCGCCACGGCGCGTTTGCGGAGTATGTGGTCGTGCCGCATCACATCGCGTACAAACTGCCGGAGGGTTTTTCCTTTGAGCGCGCTGCGCTGATTGAGGCCGTCTCCGTCGCGGTGCATGCGGCGAAGCTGACGCCCATTGCGCCGGGAGATACGGCGCTGGTCGTTGGTGCGGGCATGATCGGCCTGCTGGCGATGCAGGCCTTCCGGCACTTTGGCTGCGGCCGCACTTTCGCTGTCGATCTGGAGACTGACCGCCTGCAGCAGGCGCGCGCGATGGGCGCGGACCAGACCTTTCAGGCGCAGGACCCCGCGTTGGCCGAAGCGTTAGCAGCTGCCGCCGGTCCGGGCGGCATCGATATTGCGGTGGATGCCGTGGGCAACCAGAGCTCCGTGGCTGCGGCGATTGCGCATGTGCGGCGCGGCGGCACGGTGACGCTGATCGGCAATCTTGCGCCCAAGGTGGAACTGCCGCTGCAGGCGGTGGTGACGCGACAACTGCGGCTGCAGGGCTCCTGCGCGTCGGCGGGGGAGTATCCCGAGTGCATCCGGCTGATGGAGAGTGGCGCGATTCAGGTGGACAGTCTGATCTCTGCCGTAGCACCGCTGGCCGAGGGCGCGCAGTGGTTTGCACGGCTGGCCGCACGGGAGCGCGGTTTGATGAAGGTAATTCTGCGGCCGTAAGGATCGGGAGCGAAAGTGGCGGAAACGCAATTCAGCCTGAGCGGAAAAATTGCCGTAGTGACGGGAGCCAGCCGCGGCCTCGGGCGGCAGTTTGCGCTGGCGCTGGCGCGCGCCGGAGCCGATGTCGCCATCACCAGCCGCGATGCCGCGCATTTGGCGGATACGCAGAAAGCCATCGAGACATTGGGCCGCCGTGTGTTCCCGGTGGCGCTCGATGTGCGCGAGGCCGCAAGCATTGCGGCCATGGCGGAGGCGGTGCTACGGCACTATGGCCAGGTGGACATTCTGGTGAACAATGCCGGCTGCAATGTGCGCAAGCCCGCGCTGGATGTGACGTGGGACGACTGGAACCTGGTGCTGGAGACCAATCTGCGCGGACCGTTTTTCGTCGCACAGGCCTTCGCGCCGAAGATGATTGCGCGCGGGTATGGCCGCATCATCAATATCGGATCCGTGACCAGCGTCTTCGGCTACGCGGGCATTGGGCCCTACTGCGCCAGCCGCGGCGGCATCAAGCAACTGACCATGAGCCTGGCAGATGAGTGGGGACCGCACGGCATCACGGTGAATTGTCTGGCGCCCGGATGGTTTCGCACCGCGCAGAATGCGGTGCTCTACGAGAATGCGCAGTGGGTGGATTACATCACCGACCGCATTCCGCTGAAGCGGCCGGGGCAGCCGCAGGACCTGGACGGCGCGGTTGTGTTTCTCGCCTCCGACGCCAGCGCGTACATTACCGGGCAGACGCTGCTGGTGGATGGCGGCATCAGCACCGGCGCAACGCGCGCGACGGCTTGAGCGCGCTCCCGTACCATTGCAGTCAGCTTCTGCTCGCTGTCAGGACGCATGGCTGTCCCATCCACTGACAATCCGTTTGAGCGCGCGGCCGCCGGGATTCCGCGCCGCCGCTGGCGCATCGCCTGGCTGCTGGGCGCCGGCGTCATCGTCAGCTACTTTGACCGCGTCAACCTGACGGTTTCGCATGACGCGCTGGTGCGCAGCTTCGGCCTGTCGGCCATTGCGTTTGGCTATCTGGCCGGAGCCTATAACTGGACCTACGCGCTCTGTCAGCTTCCCATCGGCGTGCTGCTCGATCGCTTCGGCGTGCGCCCCGTGGTGCGCGTGGGCATTCTTCTGTGGAGCGCTGCGTCCTTTGCGGCGGGGCTTGCGCCGGGAGTGCCTGCGTTTCTCAGCGCGCGCCTGTTGCTCGGCGTGGGTGAGGCGCCGGTGTTCCCTGCCAATGCAAAAGCTATCGGCTTGTGGTTCCCTGCCGAAGAGCGCAGCCTGGCGACCGCGATGTTCGATGCCTCCGCCAAACTGGCCTCGGCGATTGGCGTACCGCTCATCGGGCTATTGCTGTTGCACATTGGCTGGCGCTGGAGCTTCGCTTTCACGGGTGCCCTGAGTCTGGCGTACTTCTTCGTCTTCGCAGCGGTGTATCGCGATCCGGATGAGGATGCGGCGCTGTCGCCCGCGGAACGCGGACTGATCGACCATGGCGCGGCGGCGGACTCCGCTGCCATGGAGCCGCAAATGCCGCTCGGCGATTTGCTGCAGCAGCCGAAGGTGATTGGGCTGGCGCTTGGGTTTGGCGCCTATAACTATGTGTTTTATCTGCTGCTGACGTGGCTGCCGGTGTATCTCTCTTCGGCGATGCGGATCAGCGCGGAACGTTCATTTTTGTACACGGGCGTTGCGTGGCTGGTGGCCGCCGCCGCAGATTTGCTGGTGGGCGGCTGGCTTGCGGATGCGCTGATTCAGCGGGGCCGCGATGCTTCGCGCGTGCGGTCGGCCATTCTGATCGGTGGCACGACTTGTGGGTTGGGCATCCTGGTGGCCAGCCATGTCCACGCGCCCGCCGCTGCGCTGTTCTGGATCAGCCTGAGCATTGCGGGCCTTTCGGCGGCAGCACCCATCGGCTGGTCGATTCCGTCACTGATTGTGCCGCGCGGCTCGGTGGGCGCGGTGGGCGGGATCGTGAATTTTTCGAACCAGCTTTCGGGGATTGCCGCGCCCGTCGTTACGGGATATCTGGTCGCCCGTCATGGCAGCTTTAGCAGCGCCTTTGCGGTGGCTGCCGCGTATCTGGTTGTCGGCATCTTCAGCTATGTGTTTTTGCTGGGACGCATCGAGCCGATCCGGTCCTGAAGAAATTCACGCGGCGAGGAAAAAATCCAGAAGGCCAGAAGAGTGTGCAGCGTACACTCGCGCTGTAAAGGGGGACGTTTGCATGATCCATGCACCCAACCCGGTGGTGGCGATTGGCGTGGTGGTCTCCACAGCAGCCACGGACGCGGTCTATGTCCTGTTTACGGCAGCGGTAACGGCCCGGCGGCGGGTGGTCGCAGCCAGTTGGAGCAGCCTCTGGTATCTGCTGGCGGCCTTTGTCGTGATCAGTTACACGGGCAATCCCGTTTACGTTCTCTTTGCCGCTGCGGGATCCTGGATCGGCGCCTTCAGCGCCATCACCTGGCTGCATCGGGAGGATGCTGCCATCCTCGCGGCGAAACCTCGCGGCGAGGTGTGAGCGCGGTCGCGCCCCCGCCGCGTGGCCCCGCGTTATAACTGCATGATCACAGGGGGCCGGGTGTATCCTCGTGCCATGCTGACGCGGGCCAAAGTAACGATTTTGCTGACTCTCGCGGCGATTTTTTTGATGGCTTCCGGGGCGCGTGGCGCCGACGCACCGGCAGGAAATTCTCTCGAAGCAATCGGGCGCGGATCGATTGCGCTCACCGGCCCGTGGAAGTTCCGTCGCGGCGACAATCCCGCGTGGGCTCTTCCTTCTTATAACGACGCGCAGTGGAGAACCCTCTCCGCCACCAGTTCCTGGGGCGACGAGACCAATCATGACGAAACGGGCTTCGGGTGGTACAGGCTGCACCTAATGGGCAGCCCCGCAGCGCCCGGTGTGCCGCTTGCGCTGCTGATGCCGCCGGTGAATGACGCGTATGAGGTGTACTGGAATGGCCGTCGCATCGGCGGCAGCGGGCACCTCCCACCGCACCCTAGCTGGTTCTACACCACGCCCTTTACGATGATTGCGTTTCCTGGCAGCGGCGCGGGAATACTGGCGGTGCGCGTCTGGAAGTCTCCCCTGCTGTTTGTGGACCCGGATTCGCTAGGAGGTTTTACCGGCGTGCCGATTCTGGGAGATCAGGATTCGGTGGCTGCGGAGCTGGATCAGACGGAGGCTGCGTCGGCCAAGCAGTTTCTCTATCAGTACACGCTGATGGTGCTGTACGGCTTCGTCGCGCTGCTCAGCGGAATTATGTGGCTGCGCAATCGTCAGTCCCGGCTGTTTTTATGGCTGTCCGTCTTTGCCATCACGCCGGTTGCGCTGGCACTGCTGCAGGACGTCTCGCCTATCCAGATCGCAATCTCCTATGCGTGGGGACGCGGGCTGAACCAGCCGCTGTATGTGCTGAACCATGTGTCGCTGTGGTTTCTGCTGCTCTATCTGCTGCGGCTTGACAGCAATCGCAGGCTGCACCGGCTGACGAACATTCTGGCGATTGTGACGCTCGCAGCCGGAGCTGCCGATGGCGCGCTGGCATTTTTGTGGGGCAGCGCCGGCCATGGCATGCAATGGGCCGATGCGATCCTCACCACCTTCATCATGGTGGTCGAGGTCTTCCCGTTCATTCTGATTGCGCTGGGCTTGCGGCAACACCTGGAAAATTCGCGGTGGACGGTCGCCATCAGCGCATTGATCTCGCAGATGATCAGCATTATTGGTGACGCAGGCGCAGCCGGACAGCGGTTTACGCACTGGCATATCTTCGAGGTCATCAACACGCCGGTTTTCATCATCGACAGCATCACGTTTACGCTGGCCGATCTGGCGGGGATTTTTCTGTTTCTGGCGGTGCTGTATGCCGTCTACCGGTACAGCATGGAGCAGCAGGCGCGGCAAAGTGTGCTGGAGCGCGAGATGCACAGCGCGCAGGAGATTCAGCGCGTGCTGATTCCGGCGGAGCTGCCGCCGCTTGAGGGTTTTGCCGTGACCAGCGCCTATCGCCCGGCGCTGGAGGTGGGCGGGGATTTCTTTCAGATCATTGCGGAGGCGTCGGGCTCCACGATCGTGGCGCTGGGCGATGTGAGCGGCAAGGGCCTGAAGGCGGCGATGAACGTGTCGTTGATCGTCGGCGTGCTGCGCTCGCTATCGGACGCGCAGGCGTCGCCGGCGGAGATGCTGAATAAGCTGAACCGCTGCCTCTGCGGGCGGATGCAGAACGGCTTTGTCACCGCCGTGATTTTGCGGCTGGATCGCACCGGATGCGTGACGCTTGCCAATGCGGGCCATCTGCCGCCAATCCTGAATGGGCGCGAATTGACGCTCGACGGCTCCCTGCCGCTGGGCCTGGTCTCTGCCGCGCAGTATGACCAGATGGAATTGCGTCTGGCCTCCGGGGACCAGTTGAGCTTGTTCACCGATGGGCTGCTGGAGGCGCGCAATGCAGAGGGCGAGCTCTACGGCTTTGACCGGCTGCATGCGCTGTTCGCGTCCAAACCTTCTGCGCAGCAGGCGATGGAGGCAGCGGTCGCGTTTGGGCAGGATGACGATATTACGGTGCTGACGCTGACGCGGCTGGCGGCGTGGGAGGAGTCTTCGACCTCCATCGTGACTCCGTTGCTGGAGCCAGCCACGCAGTCATAACGGCGCTGCGTGGCTTTGCCCCAGCGGGTAGTCGCATGCGGTTCTGCTAAATGCAGAGATCCTTCGCTACGCTCAGGATGACTCGCCCAGTGCGTGGATTCTTCGCTGCGCTCAGGATGACGGCCACCAGAGCGCATGCGTTTCCTGCCAAATGCAGAGATCCTTCGCTGCGCTCAGGATGACTCGCCCAGTGCGTGGATTCTTCGCTGCGCTCAGGATCACGGCCACCCGAGCGCATGCGTTTCTGCCAAATGCAGAGATCCTTCGCTGCGCTCAGGATGACGGCCCAGTGCGTGGATTCTTCGCTGCGCTCAGAATGACGGCCGCCAGTGCGCATGCGTTTCCTGCCAAATGCAGAGATCCTTCGCTGCGCTCAGGATGACTCGCCCAGTGCGTGGATTCTTTGCTGCGCTCAGGATGACGGCCGCCCGAGCGCATGCGTTTCCTGCCAACCGGTGAATGCTCTAATTACCGTTGCCTCCGTCATCGTTATCGGGCTGCACCGTCAGCGTAGCCGGCGCGGACTGCCCGGCGGGATGCATGGCATCTCCCGAGTACTGGACGCTGATGCTGTGGGTCCCGACGGAGAGCGGGCCGAAGACGAAATTCGTCTGACCGTCTCCGTGCAGCCGTTCGGTGCGAAGCGGCTGCGTGCCATCGAGCAGCGTCACTGTGCCGGTCGCGGTGTGGCCATTGCTCGGGGCGACCTGGACAAAGGCTACAGCCACTTGATGGGCACCCACCGTGCTGCGGTCCAGACGCAGATGAATGGCTGCGTCATAGGCGGCGATTACCGTGTACTG
>JAKAUB010000244.1 GCA_021827845.1 Acidobacteriota bacterium
GGATGCCGTCAAGGTCATCATGGGCATCAAGGATCGCTATGAGAAGTTTCATGCGGTCAGCTACACCGATGACTCGATCCAGTTTGCGGTCTATCACTCCAGCCGCTACATCCCCGACCGCTTTCTGCCGGACAAGGCAATCGACCTGATCGATGAAGCCGGCGCGCGCGTCAAGCTGCGCCAGACTTCCCTGCCCGAGGAGATTACGGAGATTCAGAAGCGCATCAAGTTCATCGTGCACCGCATGGAAAACGCCATTGCGAATCATGAATTTGAGAAGGCGCGGTTTTATTCCGACGAGGAGCGCAAAGAGCGCGAAAATCTGCGCGCCCTGCGGGATAAATACCATCTGGACGACTCCACCGCGGGCGTGGTCACCCGCGAGGACATTGAGGATGTGGTGAGCCGCTGGACCGGCGTGCCGATTACATCCATCAAGGAAGAAGAGACGCAGAAGCTGCTTCGCGTGGAAGGGGAGCTGCACAAGCGAATCATTTCTCAGGAGAAATCCATCTCCGCCCTGGCGCGGGCCATCCGCCGCTCGCGCGCCGGCCTCAAGTCGCCGCTGCGCCCCATCGGCTCGTTCCTGTTCCTCGGGCCGACCGGCGTGGGCAAGACAGAGGTCGCACGTACCTTGGCGAACTTCCTGTTCGGCAGCGATAAAGCCTTGATCCGCTTCGACATGTCGGAGTACATGGAGAAGCATTCCGTGTCCAAGCTGATCGGGTCGCCTCCGGGATACGTCGGGTACGAGGAGGGCGGTCAGCTCACCGAACGCGTCAAGCGCTCGCCGTACTCTGTCGTTCTGCTCGATGAGATCGAGAAGGCGCACCCGGATGTCTTCAATATCCTCCTGCAGGTATTTGAGGACGGGCAACTTACGGATGGCCTCGGCAACACGGTGGACTTCAAGAACACCATCCTGATCATGACGTCGAACATCGGCGCACGGCACCTGCAGAAGCGGCAGGGGCTTGGCTTCCAGTCCGACCGCGAAGAGATGGTCGCCGAGAAGGTCGAAGACCTGGTGAAGGGTGAAGTAAAGCGCACCTTCAATCCGGAGTTTCTCAACCGCCTCGACGAAATCATCATCTTCCAGGCGCTGACCGATGCGGACCTGATCCAGATTCTGGAACTGCTGGTGCAGCAGTTGAACGCCAATCTGGCGCAGAAGGCCATCACCATCTCCGTCATGGAGGACGCCAAGAAGTGGATTCTGGACCGGACCCTGGGCGATCGCAGCTATGGTGCCCGGCCGTTGCGGCGCGCGCTGCAGCGCTTCATTGAGGATCCGCTGTCTGAGGCGCTCATCGGGGGTCAACTGACGGACCGCCCGGCGTTCCTGGAGGTTTACCTCGACAACAACCAGCTCTACTATCGCCCGGTTGGCAAAGAAGGCGAGGAGCGTACGGCGGAAGGCGTGCTGCTTTCCAGCAGTTAGGGTTCGCGACCGGCAACCTCGCTACAAAACAGAAGGAGCTTCGCTTTCGCGAAGCTCCTTCCGCATTTCCGGCTCATCGTACCTGCCGCCTCGGAGAACCGGGCCGCGACGATGTCCGGGAGCGGGCTGTCGGCCCGTACTCTGCTGGACCTACACCATTCCGGCAATCTTGTTGGCGACGGAGCTGGCCTTCGACAATGTGTCGTCCAGCGCCTCACGGCCGCGCTGAATCACACGCTCCGCTTGTCGGCCATACTCGTCCGCGTGGCGGCCAAAGTCTTCTGCTGTGCTCTGGATGCGGTCCGACGCGTCCTCAATGCCGCGCTTCAGCTTTTTGCGGGTTTTGTCGCCCGCCTGCGGTGCATACAAAAGGGCGATGGCCGCACCCGCCGCAACGCCAACACCAAAAGCTGTCCATAACTTCCAATTCTGCATACGATTCGCTCCCTGATAGGTTTTCCGCTTTACCAGCGGCGGAGTTCTATCCCTGATTAGACCACTTCGAGCCTCCAGCGGTTGCCGGAAACTGTCAAAAGAGATTCGAATCGCCAGCCCTTTAAGATGATTTTGATGGCACGGATACGGCAGTGGGCGGAATTTGCGCCGATTTGGATGTTGGTGAAGGCCATCGGCCTGCTCCCGCGCCCCCTGGCGCGCTCGATTGGCGCAGCGCTCGGAACCGTCGCATATCTGGCTCTGGCGCGTCTGCGTACGGTCGGACAAGTCAACCTGGCGATGGCCTTTCCCGGCATCGGGTCCGAGCAACAAAGAGAGATTCTGCGCGGCATGTATCGCGGCCTGGGCTGGCAACTGGCGGAGTTCTGCCACATGCCTCGCCTCACGCTGGTTCGCGCGAATCGCTTCATCCGCTACGAGGGCCTCAATAACTTTCTTTCTGCTCGCGCCCGCGGAAAAGGCGTGCTGATCCTGACCGGCCACATCGGCGCGTGGGAGCTATCCAGCTTCTATCACTCACTCGCCGGCTATCCCATGAGCATGGTCATCCGTCGGCTCGACAATCCCCTGCTCGACCGCTATGTGAACCACATCCGTTGCCTGCACGGAAACCGGGTTCTGCATAAAGATGACTTTGCGCGCGGCCTGATCGCCGCCATGCGCAGTGGCGAGACTGTGGGCGTACTGATGGACACCAATATGACGCCGCCTCAGGGCGTCTTTGCTGACTTTTTTGGTACCCCAGCCTGCACCGCCGCTGGTGTGGCGCGGGTTGCACTAAAAACCGGCGCGGCCGTGGTTCCGGGCTTTATGGTCTGGCATCCGCAGGAAAAGAAATATGTGCTGCACTTTCTGCCGGCACTCGACCTTATTCGCACCGGCGACGATGAAGCCGACGCCCACGCCAACACACAGATCTTTAACCAGTCACTGGAGGCGATCATCCGTCAGTATCCCGAGCAGTGGCTGTGGGTGCATCGGCGGTGGAAGACGCGGCCGGCTGGCGAGGCCCCGCTGTATCGCTAAGCGGCGCGGTCAGCTCAGGTGGCTGCCGGCGCGGCCCCGGCCTCGTGGCCTGGCTCGACTACGATAGAGGCATGCTTTCGCTCGAAGAACTCGCGCGGCGTCTGGGGGCCCGGCTCGTGCTGCCCTCAACGGGCGATGTTCCCGTGATTGCGCGAGTCGCAGAGCCTGCGCGCGCCGATGCATCCAGCCTTGTATTTGCGGAGGATGCAGCGTCTCTGGAGCGGGCGTTGCGGTCCGCAGCCGGTGCAGTGCTCCTGTCGCAGAGCTCCACGATTCCGCAACCGGCGACGAAAGCTCTGCTGCTGACCACACAGCCGCGGCTCGCCTTTGCTCGCGCCGGGCGGCTGCTGCAGCCTCGCTCCGTACGTCCCGGCATCCATGCAACGGCCATCGTCCCGGCGAGCGCTCAGGTTGCGGCCACTGCCGCCGTCGATGCATACGCGGTGCTCGGCGAGTCCGTAGTCATCGGCGAAAATTCAAAGATCGGCGCCGGATGTGTGATCGCCGACGGCGTCCGTATCGGCACGGACTGCATCCTCCATCCCCGCGTGGTGCTGTATGGCGGCGTCACGCTGGACGATCGCGTCATGGTGCATGCGGGCGCTGTGCTGGGCTCGGACGGCTTTGGCTACGTGCGCGACGCGGCGACAGGGGAGTATCTGCAGTTTCCTCAGCGCGGCACGCTGGTGATTGAGAACGATGTGGAGATCGGCGCCAACACCACCGTAGATCGCGGCGCGCTGGCGGAGACGCGCATCGGGCGGGGCACGAAACTAGATAATCTAGTACACGCCGGCCATAACGTCGTCATCGGCCGCAACGTCGTCATCGCCGCGCAGACGGGCATCTCCGGCAGCAGCCGGGTTGGGGACGGCGCCATTCTGGGTGGGCAGGTGGGCGTGGGCGAACACGCGGACATCGGCGCGGATGTGATCCTGGGCGGCGGCGCGGGCGTATTGAGCAAAAAGAAATTGCGCGGACCAGGACAGGTCTTTTGGGGCCGTCCAGCGCAACCTCTGCGTGCCTATCTGCGCAGCCTGGCGGCGCTGGCCAAGCTAGCCGCCAGGCAGAAGGACTGACGCGATGGCCATCGTAGTGGTCGGTGGGCAGACGCGCAACATCGGCAAAACATCGGTCGTCGCGGGTCTGATCCGTGCGTTGCCAGAGTGGCAGTGGAGCGCGTTTAAGATTACGCAGTTCGGGCACGGCATCTGCTCCGCCAATGGCAAACCTTGCGCCTGCGAAACCGGCCCGCACACCATCGCCATCTCTGAAGAGCGTGATGCCGCCAGCGGTACGGACAGCGCACGTTTTCTGGCGGCTGGAGCCGCGCATTCTTTCTGGGTTCGCACCCGGCAAGGTCAGTTGCGCGAGGCGATGCCGCGCGTGCAGCGGGAGCTGTCGCGCGCACAGGACGCTATTATCGAGTCAAACAGCATTCTCGAATTTCTCACGCCGGACCTGTATCTGAGCGTGCTCGATCCCAGCGTGAAGGACTTCAAAATCTCCGCGCAGAAGTATCTGGAGCGCGCCGACGCGATTCTGCTGTCGGAAGGTTCGCGCAATCAGGTGTCGCAGCTTGCAGAAGACGTGCCCGTATTTCAGCTACGGCCGCCGGATTACGTAACGCCAGAGATCGTATCGTTTGTGGTGCAGCGTCTCACAGGACAGCCTGTGGCCGCCCACTATGTACGCTAGTAGATGTGGAAGTCCACGACCACGTCAATCAGAACGGGAACGGGCTTGCCGTTCAGCATGGCCGGCTTGAAGCGGTACTGACGCACAGCCTCCAGCGCCTTTTCATCGAGGCCCATGCCGAGGTGGCGCACGATTTTGAAATCGTGCGGCAGGCCTTTGGCATCAACGACCATTTCAATCACGCATTCGCCTTGATACTTCGCCATGCGGGCCTGATCGGTCATCTCCGCTTCCGGGCCATAAATCAGCCGGGGCGCCAGCACACCGCCGCCTACGCGGTACACGCCGCCACCGTATCCGCCGCCAGATCCTGGGCCAACGCCGGCGCCGGAACCGGATCCAATGCCACCACTTTTTCCAGAGCCGATGCCGCCCGCGCTGCCGGTGCCGTTTGAAAGCGGCCCCTTCACAGTCGTCAGTGGATCGCCCAGGTTGGGCATGGTGTTGTTCGGCAGACGAATGTTCTGCGGCATCACCACTGTAGGCGCCACCGCCAGTTTTGGTTTGGGATTGCGGATGACTTCATCCGGCGGAACAAACTGTGTCTTATCGATCTTGGGCAGTTTGCCCTTTGCCGCCTGCAGGATGTCGCGTGAGCCGCCGCCACCGCCGCCACCTGCGGCCTGCGGGCTGACGCTCAGCGGCATGTAGGGCGTGATGTTGAAGACCTGCTGCGCTGGCGGCGCGGCGATCACCTTATGCCGCGGGTGCCAGAAGATGAGCACCGCAATGATGGCAAAGATGGCTGCGTGCACGCCGATCGAAATCCAACTGGAGCGGCGGTCGCGGCCTGCGGCCAGAGGATCGCTGACGGCCACGGGCTTCGATTCCAACTGGAGCGGCGGCCGTTTCGGCGGAAAGAATACCTCGCGAAAATCTGCGACGATGCCGACCCAGATCGGATCCACGTGAAATGGATCCCGCACCGGAATCGGACGCGACTCCGTGTGCAGCGGAGCAATCTGCGGCGGTGAGAAGCGCTCCCGTACTCCCTCTGTCAGCGATTGCCAGAAAGAACCATCCGCTTCAATGTTGCTCCAAAGGGGTGGCTGGCTCGGCTTTTCAGTGGTTTCAGTATTACTCTCGGGCGGCGCGAGAAGCTGATTCGACATTGACACCCTATGGGCTCAACGGGCGGGGAACCCGTCCAGCCTGTCTCTTCTATTATGCGGGATTTTCCGCATCTTTGTCCCTGCCCGACCGGTGTGAGCAGGGTGGCGCCCTGAAAAGTCAACGAACAGAATGCGGTACGCTGCCGCAGTCCTCTCCCCTTGCTTCAATAGACGCATCGCCCGTGCCGAGGGTTCACACCGGAGAAACATTTATCATCGAAAGATACGCAAATTTTTTTGCTGGAGCTGCCATGCCTGCCGGTCCCGGTCTGAAGGCGACCCTGAATCTTCCGCATACTGAGTTTCCGATGAAGGCCAACCTGCCGCAGAACGAACCGCTGCGGCTCGACGACTGGACCCAATCGGACCTCTATGGGCAGATTCGCGAAGCCCGCAAGGGCCGCCCTGTCTATCTGTTGCATGACGGCCCGCCCTACGCCAACGGGCCCATCCACCTAGGGCACGCCATGAACAAGTGCCTGAAAGACTTTGTGGTGAAGTCAAAAACCATGGCCGGCTTTGACGCCCCGTATGTGCCCGGTTGGGACTGCCACGGGCTGCCGATCGAGATCAAAGTGGATGAGCAACTGGGCCGCCGCAAACTGGATATCTCCGCGGTGGAGGTGCTGCGCGCCTGCCGCGAGTACGCCAGCAAATATATCGACCTGCAGCGGGAGCAATTTCTGCGGCTTGGGGTCTTCGGGCAGTTTGCGTATCCCTACTCCACCATGTCGAAGGAGTATGAGGCGCGCGTTCTGGAGACGTTTTACGGCGTCTTCGAGCGCGGCTTTGTCTATCGCGGGCTGAAGCCGGTCTATTGGTGCATCCACGACCGCACGGCGCTGGCCGACGCCGAGATCGAATACGAGATGCACACCAGCCCCAGCGTGTACGTGCGCTATCGCATGACCAGCGATCCCGCGCAGATTGATGCCACGCTGGCGGGCAAGCCCGTGCATACCATCATCTGGACCACAACCCCGTGGACGCTGCCGGCGTCGCTGGCCGTCGCGTTTCATCCCGACTTTGAATATGTGGCGCTGGAAGCCGCCGATGGAAATATCTACATCGTTGCGGAATCGCTGGCGCAGACCATCCGCGAAACGATGGACGCGGCCATGGGCCTGGCTGGCGCGCGGGAGGTTGCGCGCTTCTCCGGCCGCAAGCTGGAGCACGCCACGTTTCAGCATCCGTTTCTCGATCGCAGCATCCTCGGTGTGCTGGCCAGCTACGTGACCGCAGACCAGGGCACCGGCGCGGTGCATACAGCGCCATCGCACGGCGCCGATGACTTTTACACCGGCGTGCGCTATGGGCTGGACCCAACCTGCAATGTGGACAATGAAGGCCGCCTGCGCAACGGCCTGGCGGAATACGAAGGCAAAACCGTCTTCGCGGCCAACGAGTCCATCATTGCGCTGCTGCAGCAGCGCGGCGTGCTGATGGCGCGCCGTGATATTCAGCATTCTTACCCGCACTGCTGGCGCTGCCATAATCCGGTCATCTTCCGCGCCACGGAGCAGTGGTTCATCGGCATGGAGACGCCGATGCAAAATGCTGCCGGCGTGGAGACGACCTTCCGCCAGCGTGCATTGGATGAGATCAAGGGCGTCCGCTGGGATCCGTCGTGGGGCGAAGAGCGCATCTCGAACATGATCGCGACCCGGCCCGACTGGTGCATCTCGCGGCAGCGCATCTGGGGTGTGCCCATCGCCCTGTTTCTATGCGAGCGCTGCAACGAGCCGCTGCGCGATCCGGCGATCAACCGGCGCGTCGCGGATCTCTTCCGCCGCGAAGGTGCAGAGGCCTGGCACACGCGGTCCGCAGAGGAGATTTTGCCGGCAGGCACGACTTGCCAGACTCCGAACTGCGGCGGCACATCGTTCCGCAAGGAAAAGGACATTCTCGACGTGTGGTTTGACTCCGGCAGCAGCCAGGCGGCTGTGCTGGGCAAAGATGCAGGCTTTGGCCTGCCGTGGCCTGCGGATCTTTACCTTGAGGGCGGCGACCAGCACCGCGGATGGTTCCACACTTCCCTGTTGCTATCGACGGCGCTTAACAACGCTGCGCCCTACCGCCGCGTCGCCACCTGCGGATGGACGCTCGACGAGCAGGGACGCGCGCTGTCGAAGTCGCTCGGAAATTTTATCTATCCCAGCGAGGTCGCCGACAAGCTCGGCGCGGATGTGATCCGTCTGTGGGTTGCGTCCGTCGACTTCCGCGAAGATGTTGCCGCCAGCATTCCGCTGATGCAGCGGCTGGCCGAAGATATCTACCGCAAGCTGCGCAATACATTCCGCTTTCTGCTGGGCAATCTCAGCGACTTTGTGCCGGAGACCGACGCGGTGGCCACCGAGGAAATGCTGCCGCTGGACCGCTACATGATGGCGCGCACCGCAGAGCTTACGGCGAAAGTGCTGCGCTGGTATGACGAGATGGAGTTTCACCGCGTCTACCACGCCATCAATGAGTTCTGCACCGCGGACCTGAGCGCCATGTACCTGGACGTGCTGAAGGACCGCATGTACACCTTTGCGCCCGACAATCCGGAGCGGCGCTCCGCGCAGACGGCGGTATGGCGGATTGCCGAAGCACTGGTGCGGCTGATTGCGCCCTACCTTAGCTTTACCGCCGATGAGATTTGGGGTTATCTGCCAGTCGTGAAGGATCGCGAAGCCAGCGTGCATCTGGCGCTGTTTCCTTCGCCGGATGCGTTGCGGCCGGCCAAAAGCGAAGCAATGCTGGCGGAGTGGGCGCAGCTTCTCGCCATCCGCGACGAAGTGCTGAAGAGTCTCGAAGAGGCGCGGCGCGAAAAGCGCATCGGCAAGGCGCTCGATGCAAAGATTTTGCTGCAGGCAACTGCCAGCGAGATGCCACTGCTGCAGAAATATCTCTCCAGCCTGAAGGAGCTTTTTAACGTATCGCAGATTGAGCTGGAGCCCGCTCCGGCGCTGGCCGCCGTCACGCTGCCGGCCGACGGCGGACGCTGTGAGCGCTGCTGGAATTACTCCGTGCACGTCGGCGAGAGTGCGCAGTGGCCAACGGTCTGCGAACGGTGTGTTGCGGCGCTCGAAACCATCGGCGC
>JAKAUB010000203.1 GCA_021827845.1 Acidobacteriota bacterium
TAGATCACCCGATGCGGCGTCGCCGGATCGAACTCGCTGGAGTTGGCTTCCTTCAGCCCGCACACATTGCGCGCAAACTCAATGCACGCGGTCTGCATCCCCAGACAAATCCCAAAATACGGGACTTGCTTTTCACGCGCGTAACGGATCGCATTCAGCATGCCCTCAATGCCGCGTTTGCCAAAGCCACCGGGCACCAGAATTCCATCGAAGCCCTCGAGCTGCGATTCATAGCTGCGATCATCCGCGTCGCCGGTCTCCAGACCCTCCGCCTCAATCCATGTAACCCGCAGCTTCAAATTGTGCGCCAGCGCGCCATGAACCAGCGCCTCTTTCAGCGACTTATAGCTGTCCTCGTACTCCACATACTTGCCGACGATGCCGATCGAAACTTCATCCTTCGGGTGGTAGCAACGGTCGACCAGTTCGCTCCAGCGCTCCAGATGCGGCTCGCCCGCTTCCAGGTGAAGATACTTCAGCACCAGTGCGTCGACACCCTCCTGGGCAAAGACCAGCGGCACTTCATAGATGGAAGCGACATCTTTCGCAGTCACGACCGCCTGCTCCTGCACATTGCAGAACAGGCCGATCTTGGACTTCATCTCCCGCGACAGGAAGCGGTCTGTGCGGCACAGCAGAATGTCTGGCTGAATTCCAATCGACAGCAGCTCTTTCACCGAGTGCTGCGTCGGCTTTGTCTTCAGCTCCTGCGCGGCCGCAATCCACGGCACCAGCGTCACGTGTACAAATACGGTATTTTCGCGGCCCAGCTCCTGGCGCATCTGGCGGATGGCCTCCAGAAAGGGCAGCGACTCAATATCGCCGACGGTGCCGCCAATTTCCACCAGCGTCACATCCGTGTCCGCGGCTACCTTGCGCATGGCGTTCTTGATCTCGTTGGTGACGTGCGGAATGACCTGCACCGTCTTGCCCAGATAATCCCCGCGGCGCTCCTTAGTGATGATCTGCTCGTAGATCCGGCCCGTAGTCAGATTGTTATCCCGCGACAGGTGCGCATGGGTGAACCGCTCATAGTGGCCCAGATCGAGATCGGTCTCCGCGCCGTCGTCCGTCACGAACACCTCGCCATGCTGGAAGGGCGACATAGTGCCGGGATCGACGTTCAGGTAGGGGTCAAACTTCATCAGGTTGACGCGCAGGCCGCGGCTCTCAAGCAGGCAGCCGATTGAGGCGGCCGCCAATCCTTTTCCGAGGCTCGACACAACGCCGCCTGTGACGAACACATATTTTGCGGGCATTCGACCTGCTCCTTCCGTGGATTTGTCTGATGGGCGATGCGGGATGGGCACCACTCATTTTCGCAGATGGCCGGGCGGGTGGGAAGGACAGATTCTGGAGCCCGCGGAAGCGGCGCCGTTCGGCTGCGGTTCAGCGCGGCGGCGCCGGCTCCCGGGGTTTGGGCTAGAAGTGGAAGCCCATCTGCGCCGTAATCGCCGTCGGCGTCACGTAGTGCGTTCCGCTGAAGGTCGAAAGCCAGTTGTAGAGGGCATACCGGTTGGCAATGTTGAGCGCTGTCACCTGAAGCGTCCACACGTTTTTGGTTCCGTGGAATAGATTGCTATCCCCGAACGAGATGTCATACAGGCTGCGCTGGCGGATGCGCTGCGGGTTTTTATCGTCGTTTTCCGTCCCCGGAGCGGGAACGTTGATCAGGGTCGAGCCAAACTGCGAGGCCGGACAGATGAACGGCAGCGCCTGGGTCCGCGTGGCATGCTGGGCGCCGCAGTAAAATCCGCCTTCAAACTCCTCATCCGCGGTCAGCGGAACGCCGGGCACGTTGTTGCTCACCATCTTGATGGCGGGCTGACCATTCAGCAGCGTCGAGGACGGCGCACAGGTTGCTGTATTCGCGTAGCAAGGGGTGGAAGCGGCCACCAGACCGCTGTCATACCGCCAGTTGAAGCCCAGCCATGGGCCGCGGCTGCCGAACTGATACTGGACATGCGTCGTCTCGTTGAGCTTCTCGTCGTGATCGATGCGAAACGGCGTATGAACCACCTGGCCGGCGCCTGCGGGCACAACGCCCAATCCACCGATCTGTGGCGTAAAGAAGCGCGCCGCCACGGAGCCGACCGTGACAAAGGCCGAGAATCCATGGATCTGCGTCACGTTTGTATTGATCGCGAAGCCTGTGATCTTGGAGTTGTTCCACTCGATCGGGAACGTGATCGGCGTGTTCCCCAACACACTGAAGTCGAATCCGTTGTGCGTGTACTTCCACAGATAATCGCCGTTGATGACGACGTGGCGGCCAAACGCCTGCTGCAAGCCGGCGTCGAAGACGTTGCGAAAGCCTGAATTCAAGGGCGCCGGCACCGAAGGAATCAGCCCGTTGATGACAGGGTTATAGGGCCCCAGGCTCGACAAAACAAGATTCTCGTTAAACGGCGTTTCCAGCGTGCGGCCATACCCGATCCGGAGGACCGTATTCGACGGCTTCACCTTGTAGGAGATACCCACGCGGGGCTCGGCCTGCCGCGCCACGGTGAGCCCGTTATAAAAATCCCCGCGCATGCCCAGCCGGAAATACCACGGACCTTTCGTGATCTGGTCATCGATGTAAAGGGCGAGCTCTTTCACGTCCGTATGGCCCAGAAAGTGATAATCGTGGCCGCCGCGCGTCAGATCGTAGGGCAGCAGAACCGGGTTGAAATAGGGATAAAGGGTGGAGCCGGGGGCGTTCGGATTGGAGGCTACGTTCGGCTGATAGCCGGCCGCCGTACATTGGGAGGGGTCGGTGAATCCCGGCACTCCATCGCCCTGGGCATTGACGCATGGTGCATTCAGAATTGGGTCCACGACTCCGATGCCAAAGGATTCGCGCAGAATCGTCTGCTCATAGTCCCCGCCAATCTCCAGATTCTGAATGCCCTTTGCGTAGGTCACATCCATATGGACGCCCGGGTTGAGTAGGGTCCGTTCCTGAGCGACAGTCTCGCGCTGCAGGCTCGGCGGTCCCAGATCAGCGAATGGATTGCCGCTGGGGTAATAGTAGTAAGCGTCTTTGCGGACATACAGGCCGCCATTCAGAACCGTTGACGAGTTCAGAATGTGGGTGAAATAGGGCGCAATATCGAACGTGTTGATCTGTGACTTCTGGTCGGTAACCGGCAGCGGTGCGCCCGTCAGGGGATCGGTTTTCCCCAGGTTCAGGTTGTCGTACGTGTTTGGCGTCTGGAACCACGACCGCGTGTAGTTCAGATTGATGTGCGCCGAATCGCCGCTCTTCCATACATAATCCGCCCGGTCAAAGATGTTCTCTTCATTCCCCTTGTCATGGAAGACGCTGAACTCCGGTCCATCGAGGAATCGGCCGGTGTTCAGGCCATCCAGCTCAATGAAATTCCCGACCCTTTGCGTGCCGTAGGAGAGATCGAAGCCCCCGGCGGTCGATCCGAACGAGCCATAGGAGCCCGTCATGCTGCCCGTCGGCTTCGTTACGCCCAGCCCCGACCGCGTGGTCACCTTGATCACCAGACTCGTCTTGTCGCCGTATTCAGCGGGCGGAACGCCGGCAATAGCTTCAATCGACTGAATGGAATTAAGCGGAATTTGATTCGAGAAGACTTTACTAACCTGATCTGTGACCGGCTGTCCGTCGATAGAAAATGAATTCTCGGCGTGATCTCCGAGCCCATGAAACATTCCGTTGGAGTCTGCGGCCACGCCTGGCGTCGCCAGCGTCACCAGAGAACTGACCGAGGAGGACTGGCTTTCCAGCGGGATTTTGCTGAACATCTTCCGGTCGATGTCGGTATGGAAGGTGGGATTGTTTTCGACCAGGTCTTCCGCTCCGGTCACCGTCACGGTGGTGGATGCAGCCCCTACCGGCAACGTGATTTTCACAGCTGTTGCCACTGCTGAGCGGACATCGACGTCCTGCGCGATGGATTGAAAGCCGGTCATCTGCACGGAAAGGTGGTACGGATTGAACGGCAGATTATTGAAGTGGAAGTTTCCATCCGCATCGGTTGTGGTGGTTTCTGAATAATTGCTGACGGGGTTCTGCACGGTCACCGTGGCGCCGGGGACCACAGCGCCGGACGGATCGACAATTGTTCCGCGGATTGAACCCGCCTGGGACTGGCCCATGAGATGGGCAGCAGCGAAGAAAAACAGGATGAGAAACGCCACCCGATGAATCCACAAACGCATCGATGAAACCCTCCGTGGAAAGATCACTTCGATCAGACTTGGAATGAATCTGCTAGAAGGACCAAATGGGAGGGGCGCGGGAAGACGAGAAGCGGCTGTGCTGCCGAGGCTGCAGGCGCGGCGATGCCGCGGCCACGCGCTCGGCAAGAAACTCCGGCGCAGCTACGCCCGGGGCATGCGCCGCCAGTGGCGCTGCCGCATGCAGCGAAACGCAAATTGCACAATGATCGGGAGCACCCTTGTCGAGCAAGGGGTGCAGATGACACACCGGCAGCAACATTGCCGCTAGCACCAGCAGGATGCTGAGGACGATGGATCCTGTCTTCCGTGGATCGCGGCGGGGTGAAGTCATTGGCAAAGAGCCGGGCCGGTAGTCGGCACCAGACAGTAGTTTACCGGACGGGCGCAAACCCGGTCTTTTCGACGACCAGCCGCTCGGCGGCCGCACAGACTTCCTCGAGCGACATCGCCGTCGTATCGAGATGCACGGCATCCGCCGCCGGGACCAGCGGAGAAGCAGCCCGGCTGCGGTCGCGTTCATCGCGGTCCCGCACCTCCGCTGCAGCGGCCGCGGCGCTGCGCTCCGCGCCTGGATTCTGCAGAAACCTGCGCTGGCCGCGAACGTCCGGAGCCGCGTCGAGAAAAATCTTCACATCCGCATCGGGGAACACTTGGGTGCCGATATCCCGGCCCTCCATCACAACACCGCCCGCTGCTCCCAGCGCGCGCTGGCGGCTCACCATCCAGGCGCGAACGGCGGGATGGACGCTCACGCGCGAGGCGGCCTCCGCCACATCGCTGTCGCGCAGCCGGGCGGTCACGTCCCGGCCATCCAGCAGAACCCGGTTACGGATTTCTTTAGGGTTCGGCTCCAGCACGATGGTTGTGCCCGCAGTCAGTGCTTCCAGCGCGTCCGCGTTATCCAGAGGAATCTGCTGTTCCAGCGCCTTCAGGGCGAAGGCGCGGTACATGGCTCCGGTCTCCAGATTCAGCAGACTGAAGCGAGCCGCCAAAAACGCTGCCAGCGTGCTTTTACCGGCGCCGGCCGGCCCGTCAATCGCGACGACAGGTCGCAGCCTTGCGCTCACCGGCTTTTGCCCTTACCTTTTCCGCCACGCGCGCCGCCGCCCGATTTTCCGGTGGGCTTCTTGCCGGACTTGGATCGTCCGGATGACTTGCTGATCAGCCCTTTTTTCGCCCAGAACGGCTTCTTCGGTGACGTGCCTTCGTTCGAACGGTCGCCAGCGGGCGAATCCCCGCCACGGCCCTCTGGCGGCCTGCCTTCGGTGGTCCGTCGCTTGGGTGGTGCGCCCGAACGGGGCCGCTTGTCGTCGCCGCGCGGACCCGCGGGCTTGCTCCAGCGCTTTGGCGGACGTTCGCCATCGCCCGTTCCGGCGTCGGGCCGGCGCCGCTTAAACGGTGATCCTGCGGACGAACCGCGCGGGCCGCTGGAAGCTCCTTCTCCCCGTGGGCGGAAGCTTGGCCGACGATCCGAGCGACGATCCTGGGACCCGCGATCCTGAGGACCGCGATCCTCGCCAAATTTGGGGCGCGGACGGAAGGGCCGTGGCGACTCGCCATCCTCTGCGCGCCGAAAGCTCTTGAAACCGTCAGCCGGCGGCGCCGGACGATCGCCTGCAGGCTTGCGCGGAAACTTCCGGGGGCCTGCCTCACCGCGCGAAGCATCGCGGGGTGGTCCTCCCCACGGCCGTGCGGGACGGGCACCAAAGCTGGGACGCCGCTCGCCATCTCCCTCCTGACGCGGCGGGCCACTGCGGAATGGCTTGCGCGGGGCAGCAAATCCTCCACGATCTCCAGCGGCATCCCGGCGCGGGGGCCCGCTGCGAAACGGCTTGCGCGGCCCGGAGAATCCACCCCTGTCGCCTCCACCTGTGCGCTCGCGGCCGCCCGAGGTCGCGCGATCACCAAAGACCGGGCGGTCGGTCTTTCCATAAGCCGGACGGTCGGTACGGGGACGGCGATCGGCGAAGCCCTGACGGTCCCTTCCGCCTTGCGAATCGCGGCTTCCACCGCGATCTTCCCGCGGTCGCCGGTCATAGGTACTGCGGGGCGCGTCGGTCTTCGAACGCCACTTGGATGCGGGCCGCTTCGGCCGCTCCCGATGCTCTTCTGCCGCCAGCTCGATGGTGGGCGCCTCCGGCCACTCA
Source organism: Acidobacteriota bacterium (assembly GCA_021827845.1). GTDB lineage: Bacteria > Acidobacteriota > Terriglobia > Terriglobales > Acidobacteriaceae > JAKAUB01. The sequence goes on from JAKAUB010000203.1 coordinate 6,345, forward strand.
CCCATCGCTACGCCTTGGCCAGCGAGCGTCAGGCATGCCTTGCCGTGCACATCCACCATGTCAAGCTGCCGCAGCGCACCCAGCGTGCGAATCACCTCGCGCAGTTTGGACTGCGGCGCAACCGGCGCCAGAAACGCGAGCACCTGCTCCTCTTCCGCCGCAATCACGGCGGCGATGTACAGCGAGATCAGCCCAGAGTATGCCTCAGCCTGACCCGTAGACGCCCCAGCTGCCGCCTGCTGCGGGAAGCGCCGCGCGATCAGGTCCCACTGGGCCGGTGTGCTGCGGGAGCTGCCCGCCAGCAGCGGGAACGCATACAGATGCGTCCACAGCTCTTCCAGCGCGCGCAGAATGGCCGCCTCCGTCATTTCGCTGCCGAGCGCCGTCTGCATCTCGCTGAGCGTCATGGCTCCGCGCTCGTTCAGCAGCTCCCAGCAGTGCAACGCCAGCGTTGAAACGCGCTCGTTGCCGGTAACGGACGGTGCCGACCGGGCGTTGCCGCGCGGATGCAGCGCCAGAAAATACCGGAGAATATCCGGGCTGATGATGAGATCCGCATCGGCCGACGCCGTGCCCAGCCGCAATGGCAGCGCGGCATTCGATTCAAGCAGCCGCGCCAGCAGATCGCGGCCACGTGACAGCTCCCCGGCACTGGGCGCAGGCGCGGGCCGGCCCACCACGGCCTCCAGCAGACTGGCGTGCGGCGGCGCTCCGGCAGCGGGCGGCAGAAACGCACAGCAGCCAATCTCCTGCAGCCACTCCGCGGCGCTCTCCAGCGTCAGACGCGCTTCACCATTCTGACTCCAGCGCACCAGCCGGGCCGCATTGATCTGTTCAGATTTCAAGGTTCCTCATTTCGCGCGGTCGGTTGGAAAGGGCCAGGCCGTCACTACAGGCGCTGGAAGGCGCGCTGAATCTCTCTTAAAGAATACCGTAGCGCGATCGGGCGCCCGTGCGGGCAGCTCGTCGGGTGCTCGGTCTGCGCCAGTTCGCGCAGCAGCCAGTCAATCTTGGCCGGCTCCAGCGGTGTGTGTACCTTGATAGCCGCGTGGCAGGCGATGGAGGCCGCTATACGCCGCCGCAGCGTCTCAAGATTCTCCGCCTGCTGCTCGCGCTCCGTCTGCTCCAGAATCTCGGTCAGCGTGCGCTCCAGTTCCGCGCCTGCCAGCCCAACCGGCGCGGCCTTCACCGCAATGGTCCGCGCGCCGAAGGGTTCAGCCTCAAAGCCATTGCGCTCCAGCTCTGCGGCCACGGTGGCAAACAGCGGCATCTGCTCCGGCTTCAGATCGACCAGCACCGGCATCAGCAGCCGCTGGCGCTGCACCTGCTCCACCGTGCGCTCCCGGGAGATCTTCTCAAACAGCACGCGCTCATGCGCCACGTGCTGATCGATGATCCACAGCCCTTCGGCATTGATCGCGAGGATGAAGGAATCGTCGATCTGCCCCAGCGGCCGCAGCGAGGCCAGCCCGTGCAGCGTGGGCATCGCCTCCTGCGCGATGTCCGCCGGTGCCTGCGGCTCCAGCGGCAAGCGCTGCGGAACGGCGGGCAGCTCCGGCTCACGGAGGGTGAAGCGGTCAGCATCGTCTGCGAGAAACGGTTCGCTGGCGGGGAACGCTGAGCCGCCGTCGGATAGATTCGGAGAGGGCGGCAACGCCACGCCATCCGGCAGGATTGCGGGCAGCGGCGCGACGGGCCCTGCATCGGCCGGCTCACCTGGCAGCGGCGAAACATCCGGCATCAGCGCCGGCGTCATGGTGGCATGCTCGGCCAGCGCCTGCAGAAAACTGGCCGCCGGGCGCGTTTTTACCAGCGCATTGCGCACGGCGTCGCGAACAAAGTCATGCACAAACGCCTGCTGGCGGAAGCGTACCTCCGTCTTGGCCGGATGCACGTTGACATCGACTTCCTCGGGTGGCATCTCGAGAAACAGCAGCACCACCGGGAAGGATGTGGGCGGGATGACATTGCGATATCCCTCGATCAGCGCGTGCTGGATGAGCCGGTCGCGAATGAGCCGCTGGTTGACGAAGATGTAGATGGAGTTGCGATTGAGCTTCTGCAACTCCGGCCGCGAGACAAAGCCATGCAGCCGCAGCACGCCAGGGTCTGGCGGTTGCCAGTCGGGCTCGCGCTTCCACGGCGGCGGCGCGGGAATGCCGGCCCGCTCAAAATTTGTCTCCGCGGCCACGGGCATCAGACGGTCCAGCGTATCGCGGCCGAAGATCTGAAAGATGCGATCGGCGATGCGGGAGACAGGCGGCGCTTCAAGCAAAGCGTGGGTTGCGCTGTGCAGCTCAAAATGCCGCGACGGATGGGCCAGCGCATAGTGCGTCACCAGCGCGGCGATGTGCGAAAGCTCCGTCTGCTCCGACTTCAAAAACTTCTTGCGCGCCGGCGTATTGAAAAACAGATCGCGAATCGTAAATGTGGTTCCGGCCGGAC
>JAKAUB010000050.1 GCA_021827845.1 Acidobacteriota bacterium
CCGTCCATGAGTCGCGAAATGGCATTGTCTTTCTGCACACCGTAGAAGAGGGCGCTGCCGATAAGAGCTACGGCATTGAGGTGGCTCGGCTCGCCGGGCTGCCGCGCGATGTGCTGCACCGTGCCCGTCAGATTCTGCGCCAGCATGAGCGCGCGGAGAAGCGCGAAGTGGAAGCAGGCGCCGAGGCCGCCGATCCGATGCTGCAGATGACGCTCTTCACGCCTCTCTCGCAGCGCATCGTGGACCAGATTCACGCGCTCGATGTCAACGCGCTGACGCCCTTGCAAGCGCTCAATCTGCTGCAGCAACTGCAGCAGGAGCTGCGCGAAGGTTCCATCGAACGGGAGGCCGCACGTCCATGAGCTCCACTCGCCAGCTCCGGCATATTGCCGGCTCGGTGCTGATCGTCGGCCTTGAAGGCACCGCGCTTAGCGCGCTCGAAAGTGCGTGGCTGGCCAGCCTGCAGCCCGCAGGCGTGATTCTCTTCCGCCGGAACCTCGAAGCGGGCGCGCAAACTCTTGCGCTTTTTCAACAGATTGCCTCGATCATTACGGAGCCATTCTTTCGCTGCGTGGATATGGAGGGTGGCACCGTCGATCGCCTTCGGGATCTGATTGGCCCGTCGCCCGCTCCGGCCGCAGTCGCGTCGACAGGATCGGTGAAAATCTTCCGCGAGCATGGCGCTGTCATTGGCGCGTGCGTGCGTGCTCTCGGCTTCAATGTCAATCTCGCGCCGGTGCTCGATCTGGCGCTGGCGCCTGCGCTGCCGGTTCTGGGAACGCGCATGGTATCGGCCAACCCCGCAGCCGTCGTTGCTTATGCCGGCGCGTTTCTCGATGGGCTGGCTGCAGCAGGAATTCTCGGCTGCGGCAAGCATTTTCCGGGCTTGGGCGGCGGGTCGCTGGATTCGCACGCGACCATGCCTGAGATCGATCGCATCTGGGAGCAGATGTGGAGCGAAGACATCGCGCCCTACCGTGCGCTGCAGACGCGCCTGCCCATGATTATGGTGAACCACGCGGCGTACCCAAAAATTGAAAAGCCCGCATGCCCGGCTTCCCTGTCGAAGTTCTGGATGCAACAGGTGCTCCGCCACCGGCTGCGCTACCGCGGTCTCATCTTTTCTGACGACATGGAGATGGGCGGCGTGCTGGACCATGCGTCCAGCGCTGACGCTGCCGTCGCAGCCATTGAGGGCGGCATGGATATGATCGAGGTCTGCCATCGCGCGGACCGTGTGCTGACCAGTCATGAGGCACTCTTGCGGCAGGCGGAGCGGTCCAGCGCCTTCCGTGCCCGGCTAACGACGGCATCGCGGCGAGTCACGGCCGCGCGCCATCGGCTGCTGCGCAGCAGCCTTCCCCGCACCTTCACACCGCGCACCTTGCAGGCGCTGCAGGCGCGACAGTTGCGGTTGCGCGATCGCATCTCTGCTATTCAGGGAGCCGCGCAGCCATGAAACGCAAAGCGCCAATCCGCCCCCTGCGGCCCCTGACAGTAGCTGGAATTATGAGCGGCACATCTGCCGATGGGATTGACGTGGCCCTCGTGCGAATTCGTCCGGCTAGCGAGGGCAAACCGGCCGACCTGCCCCGCCCGCACCTGCTGTCGCACACCGCGGTTCCCTATCCCCGCGCCGTGCGGGAGTTTGTCCTGCGTGCGATGAATGGCCGCGATGTGTCAGTGGCCGAACTCTCTCAGCTCCACTGGCGGCTCGGCCAGCTCTATGCCGACGCCGTCTCTGCCGCACTCGAGCAGCATCCTGCGCGTCTCGATCTTATTGGCTGCCACGGACAGACGCTCTATCACCAGACAGCTCCCGAGCGCTTCCTGGGTGCGCCCGTCCGTTGCACGTGGCAGGCAGGCGAGCCGTCGGTGCTGGCTGCTCGCTTTGGCGTGCCGGTCGTTTCGAACTTCCGCCCGGCAGATCTCGCAGCCGGCGGTGAAGGCGCGCCGCTGGTTCCCTTGCTGGATTATGCGATGTTTCACAATGCACATCGCGCGCGCGTGTTGCAGAATCTGGGCGGCATCGGCAACCTGAGCGTTATTCCAGCGAACGCGCGACCACAGCACGTCATCGCCTTCGACACCGGCCCCGGCAACATGGTGATCGACGCGTTGATGACCAGCTGCTTTCAGCGGCGCTACGATGCGGGCGGTGCCGTTGCCGCGCGCGGCCGCGTGCTGGAGCCTGTCCTGCGCCGGGCACTGGCCCATCCCTTTTTCCGCGCAAAGCCGCCAAAGTCCGCAGGCCGCGAACAATTCGGCCGCGAGTTCTCCGCGCAGTTTCTTGAGGACTGCCGCGCATCGGGCGGCAGCGGCGCGGATGCTGTCGCCACCGCGACCGCGCTCACCGCAGCCAGTATCGGCATCGCTGCCAAACGCTTCGTGCAGCCGTTAGTTGGCGGCAAGCCCGTTGACTGGATCATCTCCGGCGGCGGCGCAAAGAACGCGACGCTGTTGCGCATGATCCGCGAAGCGTTGCCCCCGGGCGCTCGTGTGATGACGAGCGACGCTAACGGCTTGCCAAGCGAGGCGAAAGAAGCCGTCGCTTTTGCGCTGCTCGCCTACTGCACCTGGCACGGGATTCCCGGCAATCTGCCGTCGGCCACTGGCGCAGATCGCGCTGTGGTTCTGGGTCGAATCTCCTATGCGTAGAGGTCTGCGCCGTCTCCACCATGTGGCTGCGTATGTCTGCGCGCTCGCAACGCTGGCGCTTGTGGGATGCGGCCCTTCGCACACCGATCCAGCCACCGTCACGGTGCTGATTGAAAGCAGCCCCGGCAGCCTTGATCCGCGCGTCGGCACCGATGCACAATCCGAACGCATCGATGAGTTGATCTTCGACTCCCTGGTCAAAAAGGATGCGCATTTCGATCTGCAGCCGGACCTGGCCGTGCGCTGGGAGATGCCCGACCCGACGACATACATCTTTCATCTGCGGTCAGGGGTCTTCTTCCAGAACGGCCAGCCGCTCACGGCGCGGGATGTGCAGTGGACGTTGAACTCGCTCATCAATCATGCGGTGCTCAGTCCGAAGTATCAGGCCTATCGCAATGTCCAACGCATCGACACGCCCGATCCGGCGACGGTCGTTCTCCATCTCAGTCAGCCCGATGCATCGCTGCTCTGGAGCCTCTCCGACGGCGCAATTGGCATCGTGCCCTACGGCAGCGGCACAGATTTTCAGAAGCACCCGATCGGCACTGGGCCCTTTCGCTTTGTCAGTCAGCAGATGGATAAGGATGTAATTCTGGAAGCAAATCCGCACGGCTGGCAAACGACGCCGAAGATCAAACGGCTGCGCTTCGCCGTTGTTCCCGATGGGACCACCCGCGCGTTGGAGCTTCGCAAAGGTTCCGGCGACGTGGCACAAAACGCCCTTACGCCGGATATGGTCTGGTCGCTGCGCCGCGACCCCGCCCTGCGCGTTGCGGAAGTTCCTGGCACAGTCGTGCAATATCTCACATTCAACATCCACGATCCGCACTTGCGTGACGTTCGGGTCCGCCAGGCCATTGCCTACGCGATCGACCGCAAAATTATCATTGACAGCCTGCTGCGCGGCGAGGCGCGACCCGCGGACAGCCTGCTGCCGCCGGATCACTGGGCGCACGCTGCGCCGCAGATCACGTATGCCTTTGACCCTGCGCGGGCAAACGCGTTGCTGGACGCAGCGGGCCTTCCACGCAATCGGGACGGCGTGCGTTTTCATCTGGAGATGAAGACTTCAACCGACGAAGGCGCGCGCCTGATGGCTCTGGTGCTGCAGCAGCAACTGCGTGCCGTCGGAATCGCCCTTGATGTTCGCAGTTACGAATTTGCCACGTTTTATTCGGACATCACGCACGGGTCGTTCGGCGTGTATTCGTTGCGCTGGATCGGGGGCAACGAGGATCCGGATATCTTCCGGTACGCCTTCGCCTCTTCCAGCATTCCGCCGCGCGGCGCCAATCGCGGCGGCTATCGCAATACCACGCTGGACGCTTTGCTGATGGACGCCGCCACCGCAACCTCACGGGAGCAGCGCCGCAAGGACTACGCGCAGGTCCAGCAGATTGTCGCCCGGGAACTGCCGGCCATTCCGCTCTGGTATCTCGACTCGGTGACGGTCTATAACCACCGCCTCAGCGGGATACAGGCGTCGCCGTCGGGGAACTACTACTGTCTGGAAACAGCGGCGCTGCGCTCCGCCCGCTAGAATATCCGCCCGACAAGGCGCCACTCAGGTGCATTGCCAGCAGCATGGCGGGAATAAGAAACACCGTCGAATTCAGCACCCACATCAGAACGCCCGCCGCCACCTGGTCTGACAGTGGGGAGATGCCAAACTGATCCGGCAGATTGATGTAGAACGCGTAAATCGGGCGCCCGCAAAAGGCGAGGAATGCGGAGAGCGCTGTGTTCACGACATCTGCGGAGAGCAGGAATAGCAGCGCGATCCACCCGTTGACGCGCTGCCGTCCCGGCCACGGATGAAGGATAATGTTCCAGAACAGCAGCGCCGTCACCAGAAAACAGAGATGTTCGGTGTCGTGAATCCATTCGTGGTTGAGCGCCAGATCGTACGCTGCGGGAAGATGCCACGCCAGAAAGAGACCGTTGAAGGAGATCCACGCAAACGCCGGTCCGGTGACGGCATGCGTCAGGCGGCGCAGCCAGCCAAGCCGTAGAAGAAAGCCGACGGGGTGGACAATCGTCCAGCGCGGTAGCCCGCGCAGCAACGGCGCCACCGGCGCACCCAGCAGAATGAGCGGCGGCACCACCGACATCAGCAGAAAGTGCTGCACCATATGGGCGCTGAGCAGGCGGTCCGCAAAGCCATCGATCGGCGACGCGATCGCGAGCCAGAGAGTTGCCATCCCAAGGAGAAACCAGGCCAGCCGCGAGCCAGTGAAATACGCGGCCCGGGTGCGCCGCAGCGCCCGCCAGCCGCGCACATAGATGGCCGCGACCACCAGATCGACGGCGGTTAATCCCGGCGGAAGCGTCCACTCCGTCAGGATGCGCTGCGCTTCGGTCTGCATGGCGCTATTTTGCCGTGTCCTGCGACTTATCCCGCGGGGGTGAAACGCCATGGGCCAGCAGCCGGTTGGCGTCGTTCTGCGCCTGCGGCTGATAGCCCTCCATCGTTGAAAGGAACTTCACGAGCGCCGTCGTCTGCGATGGGCTCAGCGAATTGCCGTAAGCCGGCATATTCCCGCTGCCTTGCAGCACCTGGCGGATAAGCTGGCTCTCCGTCATGCGCGTGGCGACGCCGTCCAGGTCTGGACCGCGCTGCCCACCCAAGCCGCCCAGCGCATGGCAGTTGCGGCATTGCATGTTCTGGAAGACGAGCGCGCCCTGCCGCTCCAGCGGCGTTCGGCCCTTAAGGTACTGCGGCTGTACCGGGTCGGCGCTCCAGCCGTTCATGACTGGGCTCCAAGGTGCGGTAGCGCCCAGGCGCGTGAAAATGCCAATCGAAACGGCGACGACCATCAGCATCAGTACGGCGACCGGCCGCCGCGACCAGTGCTTCTCGCCCTCCCCGGCGTAGAGCGGTAGCGCCAGCATTACCAGGATCGCGACCACCGGCGCGATCAGAATCAGCGGCGTTTCCAGCTTCGGAGGCAGCAGAGCAAACAGCGCGAAGATCCACAGGAACGGCACGTCCGGCTTCGGCGCCGTCTGGATGATGGTTGGATCCGGCGGGCCTGTGGGGCCGATCGGGCCAAAAATCAGCGCGCAGGCGATGATGGCCAGCATGATCGCCGCAGCAAATGTTGCATCTTTCCACGCAGCGTCCGGGACGAAAGGAACGCCGTCCTTATGAATCTGCGCTTCGTATTCGCGAACGTAGGTGCTCTTGCGCACCAGCCGTCCTGGCATCGGCCACTCGTTGATGCCGAGCCGCAGCACCATCCACACGTGCAGCCCGACCAGGCCGATCAGAATTCCTGGGATGACGAAGACGTGCAGCGCAAAGAAGCGTGATACGGTCGTCGCTCCTATATCCGGCCCGCCCAGCACCAGATGCACCAGCCATCCACCGATAATCGGCACGCGCCCCATGATGGACGCGCCAATGCCAAGGCCCCAGTAGGCGTCCTGATCGAACCGCAGCACCTGCCCGGTGAAGGCCATGCCCAGGGTCATCAGCAGGAGAAAGACGCCGATGATCCAGGTGAGCTCTCGCGGATATTTGTAGGCGCCGAACATGAAAACCTGCGACATGTGAATCAGCACGATGGCGATCATGAAGTCTGATCCCCACCCGTGCATGGCGCGCAGGAACCAGCCCAGCGTTAACCCATGGTTGAGAAAGTTCAAGCTGTTCCACGCATCGCGGGCGGTGGGCGTATATACCAGCGCCAGCAGAATGCCGGTCATCACCTGCAGCACCAGAATGACGGTGGCCGCGCTGCCGAACACATACCACCAGCTCGCACTGCTCGCCGGAATGGGATGCTCCGCTGCTTCAGTGATTGGCTTGGCGAGGCCCAGCCGCCGGTCGAACCATCGGTAGACGTCGTACGCTTTGTGCTTTATCCCAGACATGGCGAGTTCCCTGGGCGGCGCAGCCGCGCCTCGGTGGATAGAGTCGGCAGCTCGCCGGCCCAGATCATCAGTTGGTCGCCGACGATCTTGTAGCGGTATTCATACAGCCCGCGCGGCGGAGGCCCTGCTGCCACGGAACCATCCTGGTAGTAGACGCCGCCGTGGCAGGGACAGAGAAAAAGTTTGGATTGCGGAAACCAGTGCACCGGACAATCCATATGCGCGCAATTGATCGCGAACACCTGGAAGCGCTTGCCGTCGATGTTGCGCACCCAGCACGGCAGGTTGCGGGTTTGCCCATCGGCCGGCGTGCCATTGGGATCGCGAAACTGCGCCAGCCGGGTCTGGCCGGGCGGAAACTGCTGCAGATTCCCTGTCGGCACCCAGAAGTTTTCGCCGTTCTGCTTGCGGAAGACTGGCCCCAACACATATCCGAGTACAGGTACGGCCAGCACTGCGCCCACAGCTCCGTTCACCAGAAGTGCCACCTTAAAGAGAAACTTGCGCCGCGTATGCTGGCTCGGCTGCTTCAGCGCTTCCGGCATCATCTTATCGAGCGGATTTTCCATCTCTGTCTGTACTCCCTTGCAGTTGCGCGCTACGGGTGCGCCGGTGAAAACGGCTGGCCTGGATTCGCCACGCGGTGCGATGCCAGCCACGCGACCACGTCGGTGACGTCGGCATCGGTCATCGGCTTGCCCGCTACGTCGTCTTTCCAGTCGGGCATTCCCTCACCGGGCATTCCCGCAACGATAATGGAGCGCAAGCCCTGCTTACTGATGAGCGAAAGGTAGGTGGGGTTAAGAATGGACCCGGTCACTCCCGCAGCCGGGTTTCCCTCACCTTGAGCACCGTGGCAGCGCGCGCAGTACTGCGTAAACACGGCCTGTCCGTGCGCAACGTTGCCGGAGTTCGGCTGCGGATAGGCGGGCGCTCCGGCGCTGCTTCCCGGCTTCGCCCAGTGCGATTGCATTCCGTTCACAATGGCTTCCACCTGCGCGCCTGTTAACAGGCCACCACTGCCGGCAGCAAAACCCGGCATCTGGTAGCCGGCCACGCCGTTCTCAACCACCGTCAGAATATGTTGCTTGCCCGCCCAGTCGAGATACACGGGATTATTGAGCGGAATGGCTGCGCCGCCCTGCCCGTGGTCGCCATGGCACGCCGAGCAGTTGTTCTTGTACAAAATGGCAAACCCCATCGTCTGGTCCGGACGCAAGGTCTCGGGCCGGAAGCCCGGTTTGCCGGGCAGATTGGTGCAACCTGCGAACAGGAGACAGACCACCGACAGGGGAAGAAGAGCAAAGCGCCGCCTCATTTGCGTTTTGCCTCCCCGGTGCGGTACTGCTCCTCTTCGGCTTGCGACACCAGTCCGGCGCGCACCGCAAACGGCAGCGATTGATATTGCCGCGTCCGCACCCGCACATGCAGGTTGACGACGAATCCAGCCACGAGACCGAAAGCAATCTGCGAAGCAATGAACCAGAGCCAGTCGATCCGCTGGTTGAGCTGAGGCGCAACCGCCTCGAGCGTTGCATACAGCAACCCAGTCCAGAAGATCGGAGCAAGAAATCCAGCAGTCAGAATCGGCTTACGCGGGAACATGGGCAAAATCGCCCCATAGAGCAGACCGACCAGCACGGAGACCAGCAGATGCACCAGTCCGGCCACCAGCAAACCTTCCATGTGAAATGCCGCCAGAAAATGCGTGCTGCGCTGCGCCCAGCCAGGAATGGCCACCGCTGCCAGCAGGTTCGCCGCGTACCAAAGGCTGTGATAACGGATCAGCCCGTAGAGCGTTGCAGGCGCAATCATGGCGACGCCGCCCGCCAGTCCGCCCTGTACGCCCGCTCCCAGCGTGTACCGCTCTACCGGCAGAATCTGCCGGTGCTGCGTGGTGATGGGCAAACGAGCCACGCTGCTGCGCGTACTCTCAATCGACACCACGGCCGTTGTCACCTTTACGGCACGGTGATGCTCATGCGGCAACACTTCGCGAAACCACCCTACCGCAGACGCGACAAAGAGCACGACGCCCAGCGCCGTCACTACCATCGACGTCACCAGCCCGGCAAAGATGAGCGTTGCTCCCAGGGCAAAAGCGATGGGGTACGCGGTAGGCGCCGGCAGTTGAATGGAATGACTGCTTGCGGGTTCTCGTTGTGATTCGGTGCTCATGATCTCTTCTTGCCTCTCACCGGCCAAACAGGTACACAACGC
>JAKAUB010000220.1 GCA_021827845.1 Acidobacteriota bacterium
ATCCCCATGAACCCTTTTACCCTGCAAGCGATTCTGGCCTTCGCGCTGCCGAAGGTTATCGAGTGGATGAAGGGCAGCTCGCTGCGAATCTTCTCGTTCGTCGAGGACGCAAGCCCGGCGAGCCTCAAGCGCACCGTTAATGCCGTAGTGGCGTTTCTCGCGGCAGCGGGCGTGACCGCGACCAAGGCCGGAAGCCTGTTTTCGCTGGCGGGTGCGACCGTATCGGTTCACCTGAGTGTGCCAGCACTCCTGACCGCCGTGGCAACCTTCCTGACGCAGTACGCCGGGCAGCACGTCTTTTACGAGGCGTTCTGGCATAAGCTAACCGCTCCTGCGCCACCGATTGCGAAGGTGTAATCATGAAGAAGGCTCCCTCACGCAAAGCGGCTCGACTCAGGAAAGAACAGCGCGAACGCTTGGCTGTCACCCAAGCGGCGCAGACCGCCGACTTTGCGAAGCGGTTAGCGGAGATTGAGCGCCGGCTGGCATTCATGGAATTACTCAGGGCCCCTCGGATGCCGTCTGTGCCTGTTCCATATTTTCCGGTTCCGTATTTGCCCAACAATTGTTCGCCGATTACAATTCAACCGTTTAAAGTCCCATATGGAACTACGGTTTCCTAAGGTGTGATATGAAATTTCCCCTCATTCTGGCCATAGCCGCGTGCATAGCCATATCCGGCTGCGCCGTCAACTCAAATCCGGCCATCCCGCAGGCCGTACAGGGATTGGACACGGCCTCCCATTTCACCTATGCGGTCGCGCAGAACGACAAGCTGGCGCAGGATACGCTGAAGTCCCTCAAGTCGGCCGGGAAGGTCAGCGCGGCAGAATACGCCAAGACCGACACCATCCTCCAGAACATCGCCCGCGAGAACGATGCTACGATTGCCGCGATCCGCGCATCCGACGCAGTGCCGGGCGTAGGCTCCGGCTGGCAGGCCGATATTCAGGCGTTGGTGGCTCTCGGCAAGACGCTTACCCCGCAGGACTTTGCGCTATCCGACAAGTCCGCGCAGGCTGATTTCTCGGGAGTCGTGGCCGTGCTGCTCGCGACCCTTCAGGCGGTTGCTTCCACCTTTGGAGGTGTCCAGTGAACGTCGCCGCAATTCTCGCGTTTATCTCATGGCTGATTCAGTACGGGCCGTCGCTTGGCGCCGAGGCGGTCTCGGCCTTTTCAAGCATCCAGAAGGTCTTTACCAACAATCCGGGAGCTACGCTGGCGGACGTGCAGGCCGATATTCAGGCCACTTTGGCTGCCGCTCAGGCCACGGATAAGCAGATTGAGCAGAACTGAGGCGTAGCCGCGCAAAGGGAATCCATGGAAGAACAAGACAAACAGCCCACGAACGGCAGCGATCCCGCATCAGCCGATTCGACGCCGGCCGCGGAGACGCCGGAGGAAGTGCGGCTCAAGGCGATTGCGGCCATCATCGTCATGGGACAGAGCGCGGCAGCAGTGGCGGATGCGATGCCGCCTCATTACCGCGATTCGGCCTTTTCGATTGTGTTTGACCGGCTGCTGGAGAACGATCTGGCCGCTGGCCGAATCACGCCGAATGCGGTCGAACGGGCCAAATACTCCGCGCACTTCAACCGCATGGCCATGGGCGCACCCCCTCAGTTTCCGGCGCGCCCGGAGATTGTGCGGGCAACGTCCCTGCCGCGGCCGGTGCCAGTGAAGAATTAAATGACAGACTTGGCTAATGAAAAAGATCAGCGCGCAGCTTCTGGCCTACCTCCAAGCGAGCACCGGGATCGTCTCGCGGTTTGATCTTTTCCAGATTATCCTTCCCAACGGCCAGCAGATTCTTTCGACCAACGCCCAGCAGGACATAACCTACGGCGGCTATACCTACCGCGCCGCGCAGTATGGCGCATGGGAGCGGGGCAACGTCATATCGGTTGCCGATTTTTCCCTGGAATCGCACGCAATGGAGCTTTCGGTGGTGGCCGGCTCGTCCGTGCTGTATCCGGGGTCGTCCGAGCCGCTCATGTCCGTAATCTGGGCTGGCCTGTTCGACGGCGCGACGGTGAACGTCAATACGGTCTATATGCAGCCCGGTACATGGGGCGACGTGATCGGGGCGCTCAGCTTGTTCGCCGGCTCGATTGTAAACGTGCAGGAGTTGGGCCGCAGCAAGGCGCAGTTCGAGGTGCGGGACTGGATGTACCTGCTGAACCTGAAAATACCCCAGCGCATCATCCAGCCGTCGTGCCCGCATACCCTGTTTGACCCATCCTGCACCCTCAGCCAGACGGCCTTCGGGCTGGCCAATACGGTCGGCGCCGGCTCTACCCAGTCCGTCATTCAAGCCGGCGCGGCATGGCCGACCACGGATCATCTGGGCAACTCGACCGCAAGCCCATATTTCCAGCAGGGCAAAATCATCTTCACCAGCGGCCAGAACGTCGGTCTCGCCGCGCAGGTCGTGACGGAAGGGGCGAATGGATCGCTAACCTTGATGGCGCCTTTGATTTTCCCTGTGGCGACCGGGGACGCATTCACTGCGTATCCGGGGTGCGACAAGCAGCTTGCCACCTGTACCGGAAAATTTCAGAATCAAATACACTTTGGGGGGATGCTGTTTGTCCCGCCGCCAGAGACCGTCACGGGGTAAAGATGGAACTGCCAATCCAGCCGCCGGTTGCGGTCAGCCCGATGCCCATGCAGATGCACACACGCATGCGCGTCGTGGCGGTCGCACGCAAATGGATCGGCACGCCGTATAGCCCATGCGAGCAGCGAATCGGGCGCGGAACGGACTGCGGATCGCTGCTGGCCGGTGTTTATTCCGAGGCGGGAGTGATCCCGCCGCAGCCCAAGCGATCCTACGACTGGATGGCCGCGTGGGCGAAGCGGGACGGCGATGCCTATTTCCTGGCATCGGTATTCGAGTATTCGACGGAAATCACGGAGCCTGAAGTGCTTCCGGGCGATGTGGTCATGTACAAGATCGGCCGCGGATGGTCGCATGCCGCCATCGTGGCCTCGTGGCCGAACGAGATTATTCACGCCCGGCGGACGTTCGGGGTGATCTCCGAGCACGGCCTTTCGACCATGCTTCGCTGCTACCAGCGGCGGTATTTTACGCCTTTTGGAGACAGGGCCGCATGCTGACGTTCGGTCAAAAAGCGGAGTGGATTGAACCGCTGAACCACATGCGGGTCACGCAGTCGCTCCAGGGCGTCGTGGTTCCATTGGTATTCGGGACGCAGCGCGTTCCGGGCCTCTTGGCCTGGTACTCCGATTTCACCGTCCACCAGCACGCGCAGGGAGGCTCGGCCATTGGCGCAAAAGGGTCGGCTATCTATACCTACTCGGCCTCATGGATTTCGATTCTCGCGCAAGGGCCGATCCGCGGCATCAATTCGGTGTGGGACACGTCCGGCAAGTACGTCCCCCAGCAGTCCACCACCACCTTCGCCATCCCAGCAGGAATAAGCGGGGCGCAGCCTACGTATCAGGTCACCACCCTGAATTTCCAGACTGATCTCGGCGTGACCATGAACGGGTCGCCGATGCAGCGCATCCTGTACGATTACATGGGTGGCGCCGCCGTCCCTACGCTCACGACCGGCCAGTACGCAGCCGACGGCTCCGGGAATTACTACTTTTCCAGCGCCGACGTGGGCACCAGTGTCACTCTCACAAACAGCTATTACTACAAATACATCATCACCCAGGAGTTGTACCTCGTTCCCACGACGCAGTACGTCAACGTCGCGCATGGCGGCATTGGCGGAGACGGGCAGCCGATCTATTCAGGCGACCGCGGCGTGCGCTATTACCCAAGCGGCACGGCTCTCGTCAAGATTCCCAGCGGCAACCCGGCGCAGGGCCAGTACAAGGTCACGGTCTCCAACGGGATCGGCGAGTACTGGTTCAACTCGGCCGACATTGGCAGCGAGGTACTGATTACCTATGTGTACGACGATTACCAGGACATGTACGCGCCGGCCGCCATCACGGCCACGTTCTTCCCCGGAATACTCGGGCAGGCGGGCTGGTCGTATCTGGCATCGTCCCATCCGGGCCAGTACATATCGTATTCGCAGGTCGCCTACGCCGCGTTCAACCATGCTTTTCTCGGTATGAGCGGTGTTCCGCCCATCAATTCATACGAAGTGATCGGGATGAACGTAATCGGCGGCGGCTATCTCGACGCCAATCCGGCCAACGCGCTCAATACAATCCTGACCGACCAGTACATAGGAATCAATTTCCCCTCGTCAGCGATAGACAACGAGAGCTGGTTCACGAACACCAACTCGGCGCAGGCGTGGTTCAACGCGCTCGAGCTATTCGTCAGCCACGCCATCACCAACCAGGAAACCGTCGCCGGGATCGCGGGCCAATGGCTCCAAGCCTATCAGGTGGCATCGTTTTATTCGGAGGGGATGTTCAAGCTGGTGCCGTTCGGGGATCAGTCCGCATCGGGCACGCTCGGCAGCTATACCCCGAACACGGCCATCGTGGCCAGCATTGACGACGATGCGTGGCTGTCTCAGGACAGCACGGCCACCGATCCCGTGAAGGCAACGCGCTCGCCCTGGACGGACGCATATAACCGGGTGCAGATCACCTACCAGAACCGGCTCGCCGATTACAACGCCGACCTTGTGTACGAGCAGGACGAGGCCAGCATCGAACGCTTCGGCATGCGGATGGCTCCGCCGGTCTCCTACGATTTCATCACGACCTACGAGTCGGCTGCGGCAGCGGCCAGCATGGCGCTGAAGCGCAACACGATGATCCGCAACAAATACACCTTCCGGCTGCCACTCCGGTATGAATACATCGAGCCGATGGACTTGATCGAGATTACCGACGCCACGCTCGGCCTGAACGCCCAGGTCGTCCGCATCATCAGCGTGACCAACGATTTCAAGCATGGCCTGACGGTCGAATGCGAGGACTATCCGGGCAACGGCTACGCGATGCCTTGGAATAATCCGAAGGCCCAGACGCCGCCGCTGCATCCAATCTACGGCACTGCCGGTTCGGGCGCGACCAGCGCCGTGGTGGTGCAGGCGCTCAACAACAACTCCAACGTCAACACCACGCGCCTGTATATCTACTGCACCGGGTCGTCCCAGTACTGGGGCGGCTGCACGGTCTGGGTGTCCTTGGACGGCTCGACCTATACGGCTCTGGCGACCGTTACGCAGCCGGCCAGAATCGGAACGCTCACGGCAGCCCTGCCATCGGTTACGCTCAACCCATCCGGGGCGCTCCATCTGACCACCGACACCACGAGCCAGTTGGAGATCGCGTTCGGGAATATCACCACGAATGCAGCGACCGCCGGCATTCCGGCATGGTCAGCGTCCGCCGATTACGTAGGCGACGAGCAGGTGACTTTCGACGGCCAGCTCTGGGGCGCGGTGCAGGCCAACCAGAACTCGATGCCGACCGTCTCCAACCCGAACTGGCAGATTATCGTGGACACCAGCCCAGGGGAAGTGCCCCTCGCATCGGTTTCGACGGTGGCAGCGGAGAATCTCGGCACGCTGTCGGCCGTCATCGCCCTGAGCGCGAATCTGACGCCCAGCGCGGTGGAATTCCTTTCCTACACGACCGTCGCCAGCGGCACGTCGCCCAACACCTATACCCTCACCGACCTTTACCGCGGCGCGCTGATGACCACCATTGGGGCATTCCCCATCGGCTCGCAATTCGTCCGGTTCGACGATGCGAGCACCTATTACGACGTTCCGGCCGGCTACACCGGCAACACCGTGTACCTGCGGTTTACGGCCGTGAACATGACCGGCGGCACGCAACAAGACCTCTCGACCGCCGATACATACGAATTCGTGCTCCAAGCGCGCGGCTCGGGAGCGGCCGATTTCGGCGCCGGCACGTCGTCGCTGTTGAACAATCAGGGTTCGCAGGTGTCCGGCGGCACGCCGCTTCCGTTTACGTACACCTCGACCGACAGCACGATCACGTGGTCATGGTCGGCCTTCACGCTGTACTATACCGATGGCTCTACGGCGGCCAGCGTGGCCGCAGGTTCGCAGGCGGCATTTACGGGCCTCACCGCTTCCACCACGTATTACTTTGGGGCGTATTACGATCTTGTATCGCAATCCGTCGTGGTCGCCCTGAGCGATGTAAGCTCCGGCACGCAGCCATCGTCCCTGCAACAGTCAACCACCGTGCTCTATGGCGACACCCATATTCTGCTGTTCGGGAACTCGACGGCTGCGACTGCCGCTACGGGCGGCTCTGGAGGGGGCAGCGGGGGCGGAACGTCCGGCTGCTTCAGCGGGACAAGTCAGGTCGAAACCGCCGAGGGACTAGTGGAATTCCGCAATCTGCCCGACCGCTTCGAGATATGTAATCGGACTGGCAGGCATTGGGCCACGCTTTTAAGGCACGCCGGAGACTGGGCCATGGTTGACCTTGGCAACGGGACTCATGTGACCACCTCTCACTTGGTGCGCGCTGCCGGCGCCGGCAAGATGATCCCGGCCAGCGAGGCATTCCCAGATAAGCCGCGCTTCAATTTCCATGGGATCGTGTACAACATGGAGGTTGAATCCGCCAACCCGGACGACCATGAATACCGCGTCGGGAGCGGCCTGGAGGCGCACAATTACGTGCCGGTGAAGCCATGAAAGTCGCCGCTTGGCAGAACATTCAGACGTTGGCAGGGATCGTGCCGGCCGCCCGGATCGTGCCTCGGGTACGACTCCTGTCGCTGGGGTCTAAAATAGTGGAGACGACCAGGGTGAAGCTATGGCCGGCGGATCCTCTTTACCGGGTGTATTTCCCCGATTTTATCGCCGATGTATCCCCGGCGACACGATGGCTGATCTGGGCCGATCCCTATGAGTGGGTCGAGACCAGCCGGATCGAGGCCGGAATCCGGCTGATCGGCTCCAACGGGCTTTGGGCGACCGTGGAAGGCGTCGAGGCAATCGGCTTGTCGCCGGCGGTATCCATTCACGCCAACCCGCAGATGGTGCGCCTCGGGCCGGCCATCGCCCACGGGTGAGACATGAAATCCTACTGCATCATCCCGAACCCGGAATCACTGCATTCGCTCGTGTGGGACGCATCCGAAAAGCCATTGTACTTGCGCGAGTACCACTATTCGATGCTCCCCGGCGATACCCTTCGTCGCGCCGTGGCGGTGTATTATTCCTACGGCGAAGAGGGCCACGCTAAGGTTGGGGCATTGGGCGGCGTCCTGTTTCCGCACCTGCTGGATGCGCACGCCGCGGTTGGCGATCAGATCGCAGCGATTCTGGCGCCCCACGGCGTGACCGCGGCCGACACGGCATTCCTCGCGGCCAAGCGGCTCTCGGCGAGCCTGGGCAATCCACTTTTATCGCCGACAAGGTAATTATCCACATGAAAATACGCCACGATCTTCGCACCGCAGTTATCTGCATCGTTGCCGGGCAACTCCATGCCGCTGGCGTCTCGCCCGAGGCCGCGCTCAAACGCGCCACAGACTTCGTGGAGTTCTGTGAAGGGACGCCGGCTGTAAAGGCAGATAAGGCGATCCCGGAAGCCCAGCGCCCAGAGCCGCCGTTCCCCGAGGCAAAACAGGCACCTCCATCGGCTACGCCGCTTCCTCCGCAGAAATACCAGCCGCACGGCGGCCGGAAAGGGCGGTATTAAGCATGGGCTGTCCGCTGGATTCGGCTAGGGGCGCCCAGCTCGCCCGCGAGCGGTGGGCGCGCACCCCCAAGGAGGAGCGGTCGGCACATGCGCGCATGATGGTCAATTGCCGCTGGGCAAAGACGTCGCCGAAGGAGAAGGCGCGCCACATGAGGAAAATGGTCGAGGCAACGCCGCATAATTGCGTGGAGACCACGTGCGGCTGCGTCGAGTGCCACGCTACCCGGCTTCAGCGCACCAAGGAGCAGTTGCCGGTGTGCCAGCGGTGCCTGGACTACATTGCGTGGCTCGACTCGCTGCCGGGGAGGAAGCGCACGAAGAAGGCGGTGATCGTGCCAGACAAGTGAAGCCTATGCGTTGCGCTTCGCCACGCGCTCAACATAGGCGCGGCGAATCGCCGACGCTGCGCACACACTCGGATACGGCGTGCGATGGCTCCAGTAATCCACCGTATCGTTGGGGTCATAAGCCGCAAGCCCGATAGCGCAACGGGGACAAATCTTTCCGCATGCCATCTCCAGCATCTCTCGCTCTGCTTGTTCAATGGCTGCGGCGTGGTCAGCTTCAACCTCACGCAGCGTGCGGAGTTCATCCGCTATGGTCTTATAGGTGATCGGAACAAGCGGAAACCTGCACGATGGGCACGTCCGAGGCAGCGACTCGGGGGTTCCAACGGGAGAGAAAGATGTTCGCGCATTGCAGTTCACGCATACCCTCTCGTGATCGCAGAAAGCAAGCTCTGTCGCCCCCTCCAGTTGGGGTCTCAGCTCTTCGACCTCCGCCGTGGCCTCCGCGCGCACTTCGGCGATCACCGCCTTGATGATCTCGCGCCCTTCGCGCATTATCTTCCAGGGGAACGGCGGTCTTTTCGTTTGGGTACATTTCGCACGCGCGGCCTCGTAGATTTCCTCGTCACTTCGCATGGGAGACTCCGCTGGCGGCGTACTCGGTCTTACTGATCTCGGCTAACAGGATACTCTCGGCCGACAAATAGCCGCAGTCACAAGCCTCCTCAATGGTTCTGTCACATCCTTCCCCATTGCACGTTTGAGAGTGGCATAACGACCCGTGGTAGCTTTTTCTAATAATTATCCGCGGCTGCTCCAGCGTCAGCAT
>JAKAUB010000054.1 GCA_021827845.1 Acidobacteriota bacterium
TCCGCGGTTCGCCATGGATGCCGACGGCCTTGGCGGTATCGAGCAGCGCGACCCGGAATCCGCCAGTCTGATCGATAAGATGGAGCGGCAGCGCCTGGTCGCCGGTCCACACCTGACCGGTGGCCAAACCAGCAATCTTGTCTTGCGGCATCCCCCGGCCCACGGCCACGTCATGGATAAACTGCTGGTGCATGTTGTCGGTAAGTCCCTGAAAATAGGCGCGTTCTTCCGGGGTCAGGGGACGGGTTGGCGAACCGGCATCCTTCAGCGCACCGGCCTTGATTGTGATGTTCTCAAGCTTCGCCCACTTCATCAGGCCGCCGTAGTTGATCCACTCCATAATGACGCCGATGCTGCCCACAATGCTGGCCTGGTTGGCGTAGATGCGATCAGAGGCGCTGGCGATATAGTAGGCGCCACTGGCCCCGACGCTTTCGACCGACACGACGACGCGCTTCTTGTAGGTTTTGCGGACGCGTAGAACCTCGTGATAGATCTCCTGCGAAGCGGCCGCGCCGCCGCCGGGCGAATCGACGTGCAGGATGATGGCTTTGATGGACGGATTGCGGCCAAACCGCTCCAACTGGCTGTCAATGGTGTCGGCAGAAAGGATTACGCCGTCAATATCGATGACCCCGATGCTCCCGCCACCCAGGGAGGCAAAGCCGTCCGAACCACCCCCGGAGGAGCGCAGCGTCGCCCAGGCCGCGCTCCACAGGACGATCGCTAGCACCAGAAAGCCGCCGCCGGCAAGAATCAGCCAAAACCAAAAGGAGTGCCGCCTGGGAACTTCGTTCTGCCCATTCATAGGGGCGAGTGTAGCATTCACGCCTGCGGCCAGGGGTCAGAAGAAGCCGGTGAGTCGCCCAGCGCTGATCCGAGCTTCTGTCCGCGCTCGCGGCGTCCGGGGACTTGCCCGCACGGCCGTTCCGCGAGATTGCGCAAACCGGGCCACTCGCCCATAATTGGTGCAGCAATTCGGCAAAAAGCTGCGGACCTCGAATTTGCAGAAAGTTGACGTCCTTTCGCCCATGGATCGGTTGCGATACAGCATCGTCATTCCCGCATTCAATGAGCAGGCGCGCATTGGCGCGACGCTCGATCGTGTCATGGCCTGCATTCAAGCGCGCGGCTGGTCGGCGGAGGTACTGGTAGTGGACGACGGCTCGCGGGACCAGACCGCAGCGATCGTCACCGCCGCCGCACAGAAATTTCCCCAGATTCAGTTGCTGCGGAACAGCGCCAATCGCGGCAAAGGGTATTCGGTGCGCAATGGAATCCTGCAGGCGCGCGGCGAAGTCGTTATGTTCACCGACGCTGACCTGTCTGCGCCGATTGAAGAGGCCGAACGCCTGTTTGACGCCATCCGCCACGGCGCCGATGTTGCCATCGGATCGCGATGGCTGGACCGGTCGCGGCAGACGCTGCGTCAGCCCCGATACCGCAGATTTTTTGGCCGCTGCTTCAACGGTCTTACACGGCTGGTCATGCATCTGCCCGTTGCGGATACGCAGTGTGGTTTCAAGGCATTTCGCAGGGACTCTGCCCAGGCCATATTCACGCGGCAGCGCATCGAGCGGTGGGGGTTCGATCCGGAGCTGCTGTATATCGCGCTGCGACTGGGACTGAAAGTTCAGGAAGTGCCCGTCACCTGGGGCCATGATGAGCGTTCACGCATCAGTTATCTGCGCGATGGGCTGCGCATGATTCAGGATCTTGTGATGGTCCGTTTGTACTCCCTCGCTGGACTTTATGAAGCCGACGGGCTGGAGGAAGATGGCTGCGGGTGTCATGAGCCAAAAGCTATGCCCACGGCCAAAATCTAGGATTCAGCAGGCAGGAGCGATCTGCGCTACCGAGTAGGCGCGTGCGCGGCGTCTGCGTAGCCGGATCAACTCCACCCCTTGCTGGCCGTCCATCCCCAGGGTCCACTCTCTGGAGCAGGGCCCGCACAGCCAGTAATGTTCCAGCCGAGGAATGCCGAAATCCTGACGATCCTGCGAACGCCTCACGGAAAAGAGGAAGATCTTTCCCTCCCGCAGATAATGCAAGGGCTTGCGGCATTCCGGATTGGCGCAGCAATTCACCATGATGGGGCAACTCCTGAAGCACACCGCAAAGTCACATTCGAATCCTTGCTGAAGAGGACTTCTGTGCGCGCTGGTCTACTTGAATGAGACGCCGAAAAGCATCTTCAGGTTGACCGCTTTGCACGCAGCCGTACCTCAAAAAAAAGAGCGGCCCGAAACCGGGCCGCCCTTTTTTTCAGAAGAGCAAAAAGCTGAAACTTTGTCAGCGGCTGGCGGGAGGAACCATGCCGTTCATCCGCAGGTACTCCACCAGTTGTCCATAATGGTCGTTCGCGTGGATCAGCGCGAATACCATCAGTCCGGAACGGGTGCCGACGCCGTCCAGCGGCTTGACGGTCTCCAGTGCATTGTCGGGCGAAAGCGTTGCCGCCGCCTGATGGGCGAAGGCAAAAGAGTCCTTGAGCGCTTTCACCAACTGATCTTTTGTTTTCAGATCGGCCAGCTTCGGCATATTCGGCTTCATGGATGCCGCGTCCCCAAAGAATGCATAGTTGGCGCCGATGACGTGGCGTACCTGCTGCGCAAAGGTGCGAACGCCCTTGAAGTTGCCGTTGGTCGGCGCAAAGTCATACTTGTCAGCGGGCATGGCTTCGGCCAGCGGCACAAACTCGCCTTCGACCATTGTGATCAACTGATCGATGACCCCGGCTGGAGACGTGTCGGGCGCGGCGGCCGGCGCAGAGGCCGCATGGCCAGCCATTTGGGCGTAGGCATTTGGGCCGGCGCTCAAAGCGGAGATGGCCAGCGCCGACGCCAGTGCAATACCAGTCAGAGAAGCAGAAATTTTGCGATGCATGGTGCAGCTCCTTTTTGCCGTGAAGAATTCAGGACGGTTGAGAGTATCAGGCCGAAGGCGGGAAACGCAAAGCACCGGCTTACCCTATACGCTGGACAAAGGATTCCTGGGCTATGGCCGGCTTGTATAAATCTGCAGCCCTCTTCGTGCTGGCGCTTCACCTGGGATTTATTCTCTGGGTGATCTTCGGGGCATTCTGGACGCGACGCCGTCCTTTCCTGACCGCGCTGCACCTGGCGTCGCTGGTCTGGGGGATTTTGATTGAGCTGTTGCCCTGGACTTGCCCGCTGACCTGGCTGGAAGAGACGCTGCGGGCGCGCGCCGGCTATGCGCCCTACCACGGCAGCTTTCTCATGCACTATCTTGGCCTGATCGTGTATCCCGATCTGCCATGGGCGCTGGTGGCCTTCTGCGGCGTGTCCGTGTGCGCGATGAACATCGCGATCTATGGCTATCGCGCCTGGAAGGCTTGGGGGCGAAAGCACGACCGCCGTCATCCACCGCACGCATAAAGCCTGGGTTGCCGTCCGTGTTCAGCGTTGGCAGAGTACTCGCTGGCTGGCGAAAAACAGCGCCGCTGCCTGTGAGAAACCGGGCGGCTTTTCCGCAAGAGAAAACTCGAGCGAAAGTCCAGAGAAATCTGATAGAGTTTGCCAAAGGAGTAAACCCAGATGGAACAGGAAATGACGTGGATGCGTGCGCTGGCTGCGGGCTCGTTGGTTGCCGGAGCGGCACTGCTGTTGACAGGGAAGCGTAAGGCTGCGCTGACGGCCTCCGGCCTGGGAGCAGCGGTCATCCTGGCGGAAGATCCTGAGGCAATGAAGGAGCTGTGGCATGCAGTTCCCGACTATCTGCAGGATGGTCACGAACTCCTGGGGCGTCTTGAAGGCGTGCTGGACGGCATTTCGGAACAGGGCAGCCGTGTGCGGCAGCTCGTGCGCCGCGCCTAGTTTCGCCTGACGGCATTCTGCGGCACGCGCGGTGGGTGCCCGCCGCGCGCGCTGATTTATCTCCCCCTATACCGTCCGGCCAGCACACTTCTCCGTGCTGCGCACCGGCGGATCAGGGCGCTTGACCTGTCGTCTCCGCGTCGCGCCGATCTCTCCATAGCAGATTGGCAAAATTCTCTAGAAAATCTTGTTGATCAGATCGTCGCCTAGGCCGAATCCCAGCCCGGTGACCACCGCACGACCAAAGCCCGACTGCAGAAAGCCGTTGAAGCCGCCCTGCGGTTGTCCCGGCGGGTAATAGGCCGGTTGCGCATAATTGGGCTGCTGGGGCGCGTACGGCGCTGGGAAATTCTGGCTTTGATTCGCAACAAACCCATGAATCGCCTGCAACAAGTTTGCCGTCTGCTGCTGCTGCGCCTGAATGGCGAGCGCGACTTCCTTCAGGTCCAGCACCCACTCGCGGGCATGGGCGTTGCCGGCGGCGGACTCCGCCTGCAGCTTATCCGCAAGCTCTTTTAATTCCTGGTACACCTGCTGCGAAGCATTCTGCAATTGCTGATACTGCTGATCGATCGTCTGCACATCCATCGTATTCATCCTGGGGCTGCAAAGTTTCCGGTCGTCACGCATGACGTGGTGCGGTCATGCGGCGGCCTGTCCTCGATTGTATGAGCCTGGATATCTGCGTGCTGGTGGGATTCGCGCTTTGTGAATTTGTCGCGCAATCTTAACCGTCTGCTAACTGCCCTTCAATATTGATCGCTGATGATCCGACTATTCGCGTCCCCGCTCGGCAATATGCGTCGCGCAGGGACAGCATTTTTTGGAGGATCATCTCGAGTGCGAAGCTACATCCTTGCCCTGTGCCTGTTTCTGGGCGGAATTACTCCCTTGATCGCGCAGCAATCCGCCAGTGTCCGCGGCAGTGTGTTGGACGCCTCCGGGGCTGCCATATCGGGAGCCGATGTCGCCCTTTCGGCACAATCCGGCAGCGGCGGAAGTCACACCAAAACCGACGCCAACGGTGAATTTGAGCTGGGCGGCCTGCGCCCCGGCACCTACACGCTTTCGGTTTCGCGCGCCGGTTTTGTCGATTACCACCAGGACAGTCTGCAGCTCACTCCGGGCGCCGCTCTGACGCTGGATGTTTCGATGTCGCTGCCCTCGATCGCGCAATCTGTTACCGTGCATGGCGGCCTGCCCGGCGCCACGGCGATGCCGTCGGAGGATGATGTTTTCAGCTCCGAGCAGTCGATCCGCGTCATTGACCGCAAGCAGATGGATATGGTCGGACCGGTAGCCGGTGGCGCGCAGGTGATTGCGACCGCGCCCGGCGCAATTGTTACCGGCTACGGGAACACCGGCGCGACAAAATATACGATCACGCTGAACGGCCTGAACCAGGGATGGGGCGGCTATGGCGGCTATACCGGCGGCGCCGCACTGGGCATTACGTTTGACGGTGTACCGATCGTGGACCCCGCGACCAGCCTGTGGCCGTCTGCATCACTGCCGGAAAATGGTCTGATCCAGAACACCAACGTCACCTACGGCCCGGGCGACCCGGTGAACCGCTGGTACACGGACGTGGGCGGATCGGTTGAGTTTACGCCGTTGCAGCCGGCGGCCAAGCGCCAGGGAAATGTGCTGGCCACGTATGGCAGCTTCCAGCAGAAAGACCTGACGGCGAACTACAGCACCGGCGTGCACGATGGCTGGGCGCTGGTGCTGGCGGGCGGCACCGGCAAGGGCGATGATTTCCGCAAAGCTCCCGACGGCTTCAAAAATCCGGGCAAGGACTGGGCGGTACAGGCGAAGGCGCTCAAGACCGGACAGCTCGGCAACTTTGAACTGGGCAGTTACTATGCGTACGCCGGCGGCTATCGTTCGCAGGTCATTCCGGTGGTCTTGAATCCCTACATCACCGTCGACGGCAATCCCGGCACGCAGCCGTATAGCCAGCCGAGCAGCGGCTTCTTCAGCACGCTGCCGTTCAATAGCTACAACAAGTACGACACCAACCAGATGGGACTGGTCTACGGTCGCGAAACCCTGCAGCTCGACAATACGTCCACGCTGCAGAACCTCTCCTGGTACATGCACATCCGTCGTACACATGATCGCTACACCGATGTGTACAGCCCCGGCCCGCAGCTAGAGGAGCACAACAATCCGCATACCGACACGTTTGGCGACAAGCTGCAGTTCATCAAGTCTCTGAAGTGGAACACAGTATCGACCGGCGGCTATTATCTGCACGCGCTGTATAACTCGCGGAATAACTTCTACAACACGGCAGATGGCGGGTCGAAACACACGGCCAACGTCGGCGGCAAAATCCGCTCCGGCTACTTCGGCCAGAGTGATTTCGCAATGTTTCTGCAGGATGATTTTCATCCAATTCCACAGCTGCATATCACGCCGGGCGTTCGCTATGCCGGTTTTCTGGTCAATTACTCGAACCACGTCCTGCAGGACTTTAACTTTGCGCCTGGCGTTGTTCTTTCGCAATTCTGCAGTGTGACGCAGCAATCTCTCGTCAAGGGCAATACCAAAGATCAGGGATCGGTCTGCGGCTCGCAGGAGAATCGCAGCGGCTTTGAGCCTTCCGTCTCGGGGTCGTATCAGGCGCGTCCGTGGGTCAACATCTACGGCGGCTTTCAGGAAGCGCTGCGCGCACCGCAACTCGGTGGTGGCGGCGGCCTCTTCCAATCGGTGGACCCTGCGAGTTATCACCTGGAGCGCGGAACCTACTATCAGGCGGGCGCAAAGTTTCATACGCAGGGCGCCGGCTTCCGCAACAACATGATCCTGGGCGCAGCCTACTATCACCAGAAGTTCGCGAATCAGGAGATTGACACCACACTGGCCAACGGCAATACGATCGCCGCCAATGGCACGTCTCACTACAACGGCGTCAACATCTTCTTTGACGATGATCCGATGCAGAACCTGCATCTGTTCGCCAACGCAAACATTGAGAATGCGGTGTACGACTCCTTTGTCACCGGGGGCCAGGACTACGCGGGCTACCCTGTCGCCTATGTGCCGGACTCGACGGTGAACGCGGGCGCGGTGTATAGCTGGCAGGTGCGCGACGGACTGATGATTCAGCCAACTGGTTCGTTCCAGTTTGTTGGCAGCCAGCATCTGTTCGATAACTGCAACGAGGCATCGCAGTCGACGCCGGGGAACTGCGGCAATCCTGTTCCCAGCAAGACGACCTCGATGTCCGCCTACGCCACTCTGAACCTGGGGGTAAAGGTGCCGTACAAGCGGTTCGACTTCACCGTGATGGCGCTGAACGCTCTCAACAAGAACTACAACATCTTTGAGTACATCTCTTCCGGTGGCTACTTTGGTACCGCCGGTCAGGCGATTCCGCCGCAGTACGCCGTGGGCTACGTGACGGCGTATCCCGGAGCTCCCGCTTCGGTCTACCTCAGCGTCGGAGCGCACTTCTAACCTACGCGTTCGTGCCCCAGCCGACAGCGGCTCATCCCGATACGGGGTGGGCCGTTGTTGTCTTGGGCGCAGATAAGCCGCAGCTCACGCGGCAACGGGCGTTGCACCCCGGCGACGCGCGCTCAGCGGACGGCGCATCTCAAAGACGTGGCTGTACGTCAAAATAAGTGACCAGACACTGAGGGGAGCAACCATGGAGTTTCGCAGCAAACTACCCGCGGAGTTGGGGCAGCGGGTTTCCGGCGCCGCTGCAGAGTGGCAAGACGGCAGGATTGAGCGCCTGTGGGCGCGGGACGCTTCTCTGTGGACGAGCGAGGATGAAGCGAAATGGCTGGGATGGCTGGATATCGTTGAGCGGCAGCAGAAGGAGATCGGCGCCTATCGCGCGCTGGCCGATGATATCCGCAATGGCGGCTTTGAGTACGCTTTGCTGCTGGGAATGGGCGGCTCCAGCCTGTGTCCGGAGGTGCTGACCATGACCTTCGGCCGGCAGATGGGCTTTCCGCACCTCTCTATTCTGGACTCCACCGACCCTGCGCAGGTGCGGGCGGCGCTGCAGAGCGTCGATTTGAAGCGCACCATCCTTATCGTGTCGAGCAAGTCGGGCTCAACACTGGAACCAAACATTCTGAAGCAATTCTTCATAGCGAAGATGCGGGAAGCAGTCGGCGACGAAGCGGGGCAGCATTTCATCGCCGTCACAGACCCGGGTTCGCATATGGAGCAGGTGGCGAAGGCGGACGGCTTCCGCCACATCTTCTACGGAGACCCGCAGATCGGCGGCCGGTATTCCGCGCTGTCGAATTTTGGCCTGGTGCCCGCGGCGGTGATGGGCCTGGATGTGGAAAAGCTGCTCGGCAAGGCTCGCGCCGCCGTTGATCTGGCGCATGGGCGCGACGTGAGGAAGAATCCCGGCGTGGAGCTGGGCCTGATTCTGGGCAGCGGCGCCAATATGGGCCGCGACAAGATCACGTTCTTCACCTCGCCGCGTATCTGCGATCTGGGTGCATGGCTCGAGCAATTGATTGCGGAGTCAACCGGCAAGCAGGGCAAAGGGATTACCCCCGTCGATCGGGAAGCGCTTGCCGCTCCAGAGTGCTACGGCGAAGACCGCATCTTTGCGTACGTGCGTCTGGAGGGCGACGACAATGCTCGTCTGGATGCCGGTGTGGAGCGGCTGGAGAAGGCCGGCCAGCCGGTGGTGCGGTTCGGAATCCGTGATGCGTACGACATCGCCGCGCAGTTCTTCACCTGGGAGATCGCAACGGCGGTGGCCGGCTCGGTGATCGGCATCAACGCCTTCAACCAGCCCGACGTGGAAGCCGCGAAGGTGGAAGCGCGCCGCT
>JAKAUB010000025.1 GCA_021827845.1 Acidobacteriota bacterium
CGGGAAGGCACCTTTGAAGAAGAGCACGGCCGCAAGGGCTTCTACGGCAAGGCCGCCCATCTGTACCACGCGCACCCGCCCACCGGCTGGACCCGGTTTGAAGGCAAACTGCGTCCGCACCTCTTTGATCTGAACCGGCTGGAGCCAAGCGACCTGAAGGATCCGCACGGTTCACCGGTCGTTTTTCTGGGCAACGACGAGATCAAGCTCTATGTCTCGCGGCGGTCGCGTCCCATGCCCTTCTACTACCGCAACGCCGATGGCGACGAAATGTACTTTGTCCATCGCGGCAGCGGCGTGATTGAAACCGACTTCGGTCCGCTGTCTTACGAGAAGGGCGACTACATCAATCTGCCCCGCGCGGTCACCTATCGCGTGGCGCCAGACTCGGAAGATAACTTCTTTCTTATCTTTGAGTCGAAGACGGAATTTGAACAACCGGATAAAGGTTTGCTGGGCCAGCATGCCCTCTACGATCCCGGGGTTCTGGTCACGCCGGAGCCCGCGCCTTACCTGGACGACAATCGGGAGTGGGAGGTCAGGATCAAGAGCGAGGGGGAATACTCGCGCGTCTTCTATCCGTTCAATCCCATTGACGTGGTCGGCTGGAAGGGCGACCTGACGGCCTGGAAGCTGAACATGCGCGACATCCGTCCGGTGGCCAGCCATCGCGCCCATCTGCCGCCCAGCGCACACACCACGTTTGTCACCCAGGGCGCCGTGGTCTGCAGCTTTCTGCCGCGGCCGCTGGAGCAGGATCCTGAGGCACTGCGCGTGCCGTTCTTCCACCGCAACACCGACTACGATGAGTTCATCTTCTACCATGATGGCGACTTTTTCAGCCGCGACAACGTCAAGGCCGGATACGCCACGCTGCATCCGCGCGGCATCCACCACGGCCCGCACCCGAAGGCGCTGAAGAACCAGAAGGCGAAAACCTTCACGGATGAATCCGCCGTCATGCTCGACGGGCTGAACCCGATCCACGTGCTGCCGGCCGGCGAGGCGGTGGAGTGGGCCGACTACTGGGCGAGCTGGGGGGCGAAAGAAACCAAGCTGGAGCCTGCCCGGTGACCGATGCGACAGGCTTTCCTTCGATGCGGACGCTGAACCCCTCGGAACAGAGTCCGCAGGATAACTACAAGCTGCTGGTGGGCGCCGTGGTCCCACGGCCAATTGCGTTCGTCTCCACCGTGGATGCAAAGGGCGTGCGCAATCTGGCGCCCTTCAGCTTCTTCACCGTCGCCAGCGCCAACCCGCCGGTGGTTTGCTTCTGCCCCATGGTGCGGCCCTCCGGTGCGCGCAACCTGGCGCCCACCAAAGACACGCTGCGCAACATTATTGATACGCGGGAGTTCGTGCTGAACATCGTCTCCGAGGAGTTTGGGGAGAAGATGAATGCGACCTCCGCCGACCTGCCGCCGGAAGTGGATGAGTTCGAAGTCTCGGGACTGACGCCGGTGCCGAGTGAGCTGATTACACCGCCACGTGTCGGCGAGTCGGCCGTGCAGATGGAGTGCCGCCTGGAGCAGGTGGTGCACGTCAGCACCGAGCCGCTGGGCGGAAGCCTCGTGCTGGGCCAGGTTCTGCGCTTTCACATCCGGGAGTCGATGCTGAACAACTTCCGCATCGATCCCGATCAATTGCACGCGATTGGCCGCATGGCGGGCGCCACCTACTGCCGCACGCGCGACCGCTTTGAGATGGAGCGCCCGAAGTAACCTTCGGACGCTCCGCGCCGTTAGCCGTTCAGCGTCAGCTTGGCAATCGTCGCCAGTTGCATGTTGGACGTGCCTTCGTAAATCTTGCCGATCTTGGCGTCGCGATACAGCTTTTCGACCGGATAGTCGCGGACGAAGCCGTAGCCGCCGAAGACCTCAACCGCCTGGCTGGCCGCGCGTTCGGCCACTTGCGAGACAAACAGCTTGGCCATCGCCGCTTCCTTCACAAACGGCAGATTGTGCTCCTTCAGTCGGGCCGCGTTGTAGACCAGCAGGCGCGCCGCCTCAATGTCGGTCGCCATCTGCGCCAGCGTGAACTGCACGCCCTGGAACGATGCGATGGTCTTGCCAAACTGCTGGCGCTCCTGGCTGTAGCGCGCTGCGTGGTTCCACGCACCTTGCGCCAGCCCCAGCATCTGCGCCGCGATGCCGATGCGGCCCTCATTCAGCGTCTCAATCGCAATCTTGTATCCTTTGCCGGGCTCGCCCAGCACATTGGCGGCGGGCACGCGGCAGTCGTCCATCAGCAGCTCGCAGGTGGACGAAGCACGAATCCCAAGCTTCTCTTCCTTCTTGCCGACCTTGAAGCCCGGCGTGTCGCGCTCGATCACGAACGCGGTGATGCCCTTGTAGCCGGCCTCCGGGTTAATGTTGGCGAACACGATAAACAGGCCCGCCTCTGCGGCGTTCGAGATCCACAGCTTACGGCCATTCAGCACGTAGCTGTCGCCGTCCTTGCGCGCCTGCGTCTTCAGGCTGAAGGCGTCGGAGCCGGAGCTGGCCTCGCTCAGCGCGTACGAGCAGACCGTATCGGACATCACGCGCGGCAGATACTTCTTCTTCTGCTCCTCGTTGCCCCAGGTCATCAATGCATTCGCAGTCAGGGTGTTTTGCACATCGACGATGACGCCAATCGCTGGATCAACGGCGGAAATCTCCTCCACGGCGAGAATCGCGCTCATAAAAGAGCCGCCAAATCCGCCATACTGCTCGGGGATTTCTATGCCCATCAACCCCATCTCAAACAGTTGCTGCAGAATGCCGGGTTCCAGCTTCTGCTTCTCATCCATCTCGCCGACCAGCGGCGCGATCTGTTCCTGCGCAAACCGGCGGACGGTGTCGCGCAGAATTTGCTCATCGGGCGTGAGCGAGGTGATGGGAAGGCGGACGGATTCTTCAAGAGCAGTGTCTGGCATGGGCTTTGATCCTTCAAGGTGAGTTGCGCAGCTTCTCGACCGGCAGGTAGAGTAAGCTGTCGTGGTGAATCGCATCGTGCGGTCTGCGGAGGGCCCGAACAGGCAGCCGCAACAGCACGTTGCAGTATAGTGCGGGCACGCAACGTTCGGGAAGGGAAGGCAGTATGCGGATTTTGACGCTGGTGCGCCAGGTGCCGGATGCGGAGGAGACCATACGCATCCGCGAGGGCAAGGTCGATCTGGCCAGCAGCAAATTGGTGGTTGACACCATGGATGAGTATGGCATCGAGCAGGCGCTCCGGTTCCGCGAGCAGGGCCTGGCGGAGGAAGTGGTAGCCGTTGGCGTGGGGCCGACGCGGATGCAGGATGCGCTGCGCACGGCGCTCGCGATGGGTGCGGACCGCGCCATCCATGTGCAGACAGAAGTGATGCTTGATCCGATCGCGCTGAGCAAGGTGATTGCGGATCTGGCGCGCGCTGAAGCGGCAGACCTGATTTTTTCCGGCGGCCAGCAGGCCGACTGGGACAGCCATGCGCTGGGCGCAGCGGTGGCCGAGCGTCTGAACTGGCCGCAAGCCACGTGGACCAATGCGCTGGAGCTGAACGGCAGCACGCTGAAGGGCCGTCACGATACCGACGAAGGCAGCGAGACCTTTGAGCTGCCGCTGCCGGCGGTTGTCACCACGCAGCAGGGGCTGAATGAGCCGCGCTATCCGACGGTGCCCAACATTATGCGCGCCAAGAAGAAAGAGATTCGCGCCGTGCCGCTGGAGCCGTCGAGCGCTACGCCGCTGGCGCTGGTGACCGGCAGCGAAATCCAGGTAAAGGCGCGCCGCAACAAAATTCTGGATGGCAAGGATGCAGCGGCCGCCGGCAGACAACTGGTCGAGTTGCTGCGCAATGAAGCACGGGTGATCCAATGATTTTGATCGTTGCAGAACAAGCTGGTGGACAGCTCAGCAAGAGCACGCTGGAGATGGTGACCGGCGCACGCGAGCTGCATCGTGACGGTCCGGTGACGCTGCTGGTGCTGGGCGCCAACATTGCCGCGGCGGCTGCGCAGGCGGCTACCTTTGCCGATCAGGTGCTGGTAGCCGACCGGCCGGAGCTGGCGCAGTATGATGCCGAGCTGTGGGCCGCCGCGACGGCGCAGATTGCCCGCGAAGGCGAAGCGCACACCATCCTGATCGCCGGAGATCGCGCTGGCCGTGAGTTCAGCCCGCGCGTCGCCGTAAAGCTTGAGGCCGCGCTGCTGGAGGATGTCATCGGCCTGCGCTGGACCGGCTCGGCGCTGGTGGCGCAGCGCTACTCGTTTCTCGCCCGCGTGACCGAGACCGTCGAGGCAAAATCTGCAACCGCTGTTGTGACAGTTAAGCCCGGCGCATTTTCTGCCGCGCAGCCCGCGGCCGCCGCCGCTGAGCAGTTCGACGTGGAGCTGGAACTGCCCGCACGCCGCCTGCAGGTCACCGGCAAAGCCGTCGAAAAGACCGGCCGCATTGCGCTGGCCGATGCGTCAATCGTCGTCGCGGGTGGGCGCGGCGTGGGTAGCCCAGAGGCGTTTACGGCGCAGGTAGAAGCGCTGGCGGATAAGCTGGGCGCGGCCGTGGGCGCCACGCGCGCCATTGTCGATGCGGGCTGGCGGCCGTATGCCGAGCAGGTGGGTCAGACCGGAAAGACAGTGCAGCCCAAGTTATATGTTGCGGTTGGCATCTCCGGTGCCGTGCAGCACCTTTCCGGAATGAACAAGAGCGGCTGCATTGTCGCCATCAATAAGGATGCCGATGCGCCGATCTTCAAAGTTGCGGATTACGGAGTGGTCGGCGATGCGGCGCAGATTGTTCCGGCCATGATCGCTGCGCTGTAACCGCTGCTGTCGCGCCTTACGGGAATCCGATGCTCCCAGTTACCCAGAAGTACGCGTTTGCCGTCTTTGCGCTGCTCACACTGGTGTGGGGCGCGTACGGGTTCTATCGTCTGTACCGCCGGGTGCGGCGCGGGCAGCCCGACCCGGAGCGGCGTTTCAACCAGCCACTCCGCCGCCTCTGGTACGCTCTCACCACCAGCCTCACGCAGGCGCGCACCTTCCGCAAGCGCGGCATCGTCAGCACATTTCACGCGTTCATCTTTTACGGCTTCGTCGCCTACATTCTGGTAAACATCGTCGATGCCGCGGAGGGCTATTGGGACTTTCACATCTCCTCACGCACCCCTGCCGGTGCTACCTATAACCTGTGCGCCGACATCCTCAGTTTTCTCGTACTAGTCGGCGTCATCGCGCTTGTTATTCGCCGCTTTGCTCTGCCGGCGCGCCGTGACTTCCGCTTCAACGCGCGCACGCTGCTGCATCCTGAAGTCAAGCGCGGCTACATCAGCGTAGACTCGCTCATCGTCTCTGCCTTCATCCTGTTTCACGTGGGCAGCCGTGCCCTTGGCGCCGGTGCGCGACTGGCCCAGCAGGGGCCAGATAAGTTTCAGCCCTTCGCGTCATGGATCGCACAGTGGATTTCTCCACAGCACGCATATGCGTGGCGGCTGTTCGGCTACTGGGGCGCGCTCGGTAGTGTGCTGCTGTTCCTGGCATATTTCCCGTACACCAAGCACGTACACATCTTCATGGCGCCGCTCAAATACTTCTTTGCCCGTCAGGAACCATCCGGTGTGCTACCGCCGGCAAAGATCGACCTTGAATCGGAAGACCCGCACATCGGCGCAAACCGGCTGGAGGAGCTAGCCTGGCCGCGTCTGCTCGATGCCTACGCGTGCATCCAGTGCAACCGCTGTCAGGATGTCTGCCCGGCGACGGCGACAGGAAAATCTCTGAGCCCGGCGGCGCTGGAGATCAACAAGCGCATGGAGCTGAACGCCCTGGCGTGGAAGCACGAGGGCTTCGGAGCTGGTACACCCAGCCCGCATCCGCTGCTCCAGTTTGCGCTGACGCCGGAGGCCGCCTGGGCCTGCACCACCTGCGGCGCGTGCATGCAGGTCTGCCCGGTGCAGGACGAGCAGATGCTCGACCTGATCGATATCCGCCGCAATCAGGTGCTGATCGAAGGCGAGTTTCCGCAGCAGTTGCAAACCGCATTCCGTGGCATGGAGCGCGCCAAAAATCCTTGGGGCATCAGCCACGACAAACGCATGGACTGGGCGGCCGGCCTTAACGTGCCAACGACCGATGAGCTGCCTGATCCCGACGTGCTCTATTGGGTGGGCTGCGCCGCCAGCTACGATCCGCAGGCGCAGAAGACCGCGCGCGCCGTGGTGCAGTTGCTGGCCTATGCGGGCATCAAATTTGCCGTGCTGGGCAAGCGCGAGTGCTGCACCGGAGACAGCGCCCGCCGCGCCGGCAACGAGCTGCTGTACACGCAGCTTGCGAACGAAAATATTCAGACGCTGAACACCGTGCGGCCAAAGCTTGTGCTGGCCAGTTGTCCCCACTGCATGAACGCCATCGGTAAGGAGTATCCGCAGCTTGGCGGCAACTACCGCGTGATGCATCACACGCAGTATCTGGCGCTGCTGCAGGCAGACGGCAAACTCCAGGGCGACCGGCTCGACCGCACCATTACGTATCACGACCCCTGCTATCTGGGGCGGCACAACGGCGTGTTTGACGATCCGCGCGAGCTGCTACGGCAGGCGGGCGCCGAGTTTGTCGAGCTGGACCGCCGCCGCGAGAATGCCTTTTGTTGCGGCGCAGGCGGCGCGCAGTTCTGGAAAGAGGAAGAGCCCGGCGATCAGCGCGTCTCGGAGAATCGATTTGCTGAGGTGAAGCAGCGTCTGGACGGCGCGCGCAACGAGAAGACCCTGGCCGTCGCGTGCCCGTTCTGCCGCAGCATGCTGGGCAGCACGCCCGGACAAAGCGCTGAAGGCGGGATTGCCATTCAGGATGTCGCCGAAATTCTCCTTGAGTCCGTCGAGAAGAAGCGCGTCGTCGTCGCGCATATCGAAGCGCCTGCGCCCGCCACTGTCGCCGCGGCCGCCACCGTCGCCGTGCTCTCCGAGCCTGTGCGCGAAACTCCTGCGGCCGCGGTCTCGATTGCATCGCACGAGTCAGCGACACCCGTAGCAACTGCCGAGCCGCTACCCCCAGCCGCGACCACGCCAGCCGCGGCAAACGATGCTACCCCGCGCAAAAAGTGGCAGCCAAAGAGCGCTTCTTCCGCTGAAAGCAAGCCATCAGCGCCTGCCGCGTCGCCTGCGACTCCGCCCGCTGCGCCGGCAGAATCAGCCCCAGTGGAAACACTCGCCGCCCCGCCATCACCCGCGCCTACGGAGCGAAAAAAGTGGGCGCCAAAGAAGCCCTCTCAGCCGTCCGCCGTGGCGCCCGCGCCGATGCCCGCATCCGCAGCGGAGCAGCCCTCGCCGCCAGCCAGTGCCGCAGCGCCCGAGCCGATGCGCTCCGATTCCGCGCCTCCCGCGGGCGAAACACCCGCCACGGAACCAGCATCTGCCCCGCCGCGCAAGAAGTGGAATCCCAAAGCATCCAAGTAAGGATGCGGCTTTGCGTCGAACCTCCGGTGCTTCCCATGCTCGCCCGACGCGTGGAGGAAATGCCCACGTCCGGCAGCTACATCTTCGAGCCCAAGTGGGATGGCTTTCGCGCGCTCGTGTTTCGCGACGGAGAGGAAATCCTCATCCAGAGCCGCGATGGCAAGAGCCTCAATCGCTACTTCCCGGAGATGATCGAGCCCCTGCGCGCGCAGCTTCCGGCGCAGTCTGTGCTGGATGGAGAACTGGTCATCGCGAAGGATGGCGCGCTCGACTTCGACGCGCTGCAACTGCGCATTCATCCCGCCGCTTCGCGCGTCGCCCGCCTTGCCGCGGAGACGCCGGCGTCCATCGTCTTTTTCGATCTACTGTGTGAAGGCAACAACGATCTGCGCAGTACGCCGTTCGCCCGGCGCCGGCGGCGGCTGGAGTCGCTGTTGCGCCACGCAAAGGCGCCCCTCCACCTGACGCCCGCCAGCACGGACCGCGCGACCGCGGCCGACTGGTTCCAGCGTTTTGAAGGTGCAGGCCTCGACGGCGTGATGGCCAAGCCGGAAGATGGCGTCTACCAGCCGGACAAGCGCGCGATGCTTAAGATCAAGCATGAGCGCGACTGCGACTGCGTGGTGGCCGGCTTTCGCTGGCATAAGGACGGGCAGGGAACCGCCGTCGGCTCGCTGCTGCTGGGCCTGTATGACGCGGATGGCGTGCTGCAGCACGTTGGCGTCTGCGCCAGTTTTTCCGCAGCGCAGCGGCGGGAGCTGGTCCACACGCTCGCCCCGCTCCAGACCAAAGCGGCGCTCCATCATCCCTGGATCACTGGTGGGGACGCGGCATCGCCCGGGCAGCGCGTCCCCGGCGGGCAAAGCCGCTGGAGCCAGGGCAAGGACCTGTCGTGGGAGCCGCTGCGCCCGGAACGCGTCGTCGAAGTGGCGTATGAACACATGCAGGGCGACCGCTTCCGCCACATGGCGCAGTTTCGCCGCTGGCGGCCGGACAAGCCGCCGCAGCAGTGCACCTACGCGCAGCTTGAGGTCGTCCCACCGCAGGAGCTGCGAGCGATTTTTCCGCACGCGCACCCTACCCGCGCCCACGCGGCCGCGCACGGCGGGCGGCATCGTTTAGAATGACGAGATACCCCGGCCGGGATGGCGGAACTGGCAGACGCAGCGGACTCAAAATCCGCCGACCCTTGCGGTCATGGGGGTTCGACCCCCCCTCCCGGCACCAA
>JAKAUB010000207.1 GCA_021827845.1 Acidobacteriota bacterium
TGTCGGAACCTCCGGGGGCGTCTGGGGCCTGAAGGAGGGATACAGCATGATGGTCGGGGGCGATGCTGAGCCGGTCAAACGGCTGACGCCCATCTTCGAAGCGCTCGCGCCCGCGAAAGACAAAGGATGGGGGCACGTCGGGCCAGCCGGTGCCGGTCACTTCGTCAAGATGGTGCACAACGGCATTGAGTACGGCATGATGCAGTCCTATGCCGAAGGCTTCTCCATCATGAAGCACAAAGAGCCCATGTCGCTGGATCTGGCGCAGATCGCGCAGATCTGGCGCTACGGCAGCGTGGTCCGCTCCTGGCTGCTCGATCTGACCGCTGACGCGCTGGCGAAGAATCCAAATCTTGATGGGCTGGAAGCTTATGTTGCTGACTCGGGCGAAGGCCGCTGGACGGTGTTTGAAGCGATTGACATGAACGTCTCCGCGCCGGTCATTACGGAGTCGCTGATCCGCCGCATCCGCTCGCGCGAGGACAACAATTTCTCGGATCGCATGCTGTCCGTCATGCGGAATGAATTTGGTGGACACGCTGTAAAGAAAAAAGATTAGGCGCTGCGGGCGGCTGTCACTTCCCGCACCCGGCCGCACCTGCCCACCGATGACTACCTACGACTAAGGAGCCTCCATGGCCACCGCGAAAGTAACTGTTTCTTCCACATCCATGAAGGGCGCCAGTGAGCGCGCACCTGAGCCTACGATCGTCGTCATCTTCGGCGCCTCCGGCGACCTGACAAAGCGCAAGCTGTTGCCCGCTCTCTATCATCTGGAACAGGACGGGCTGCTCCCGAAGAGCTTTGGCGTGGTGGGTGTTGCTCGACGTCCGCTGGGTGATGCATTTGCCAAGGATATGGGCGAGGGAATCGTTGAGGGCGGCGGCGTAGAAGCCAACGACCCCAAGTTGCAGCGGTTTTTATCGCTCGTGAAATACCATGCGATGAACTTCGACGATCCCAACGGATATTCCGGGTTGAAACAGGCTCTGGCCGAAATGGATAAGCAGCTTGGGACCTCCGGGAACCGGTTGTTTTATCTCGCGACGGCGCCGGAGTATTTCGCCGAGATCATCGACCAGCTGGGCGCGCATGGAATGGCGAAGCCAGAGCAGGGAACGGTCCGCGTCATTATTGAAAAGCCGTTCGGGCATGATCTGGACTCTGCGCGCGCGCTGAACGCCAACGTCAACAGTGTTCTGGACGAAGAGCAGATCTTCCGCATCGATCACTACCTGGGTAAAGAGACGGTTCAGAACATTCTGGTCTTCCGCTTTGCGAACGGGATCTTTGAACCGATCTGGAACCGCAATTTCATCGACCACGTGCAGATTACGGCTGCCGAGAGCATCGGCATTGAAGGCCGAGGGCCGTTTTATGAAAAAGCGGGAGCGCTGCGCGATGTGGTGCAGAACCATGTGATGGAGTTGCTGTCTTTTGTGGCGATGGAGCCCCCGATATCGTTTGGATCGGCGCCCATTCGCACAGAAAAACTCAAGGTCTGGAAGGCCATCCACCCCATTCCGATGGAGGCAACCGTGCGCGGCCAGTATGGCCCGGGCACGGTGGATGGTCAGCAGGTGCCCGGGTACCGGCAGGAGAGCCGCGTCGACCCAAAATCCACTACCGAAACCTTTGCCGCGCTGCGGTTGGAGATTGAAAACTGGCGGTGGGCCGGCGTTCCTTTCTACATCCGGGCCGGCAAGCGACTGGCCAAGCGTGCGACGGAGATTACGATTCAATTTAAGCAACCGCCACTGTTGCTTTTCCGAGACGGCGCGGAAAACAGCAAGTGCGGCATTGAGCCGAACATCATCTCCATGCGGATTCAGCCCAACGAAGGCATTTCGCTGCGCTTTGCTGCCAAGGTTCCCGGAACCACCATGCAGAGCTGTCCCGTGGACATGAATTTCGACTACGCGACGGCCTTTGGCGTTTCCTCAGCCAACGGCTATGAGCGTTTGCTGCTGGACGCGATGATCGGCGACGCAACACTCTTTGCCCATCGTGACGGCGTGGAGGCGACCTGGTCGCTGATGACGCCGCTGCTGCAGGCATGGGCTGCTAACCCGCCGAAGGATTTTCCGAATTATGCCGCCGGAAGCTGGGGCCCTGCCGCCGCCGATGAACTGCTGGCGCGCGACGGCCGCCAGTGGCGCAAACTGTAGCGGAGACACTGCCATGCGGAAAACAACGACCGTGATCTATCGTGTGTTGAACGATGCGGAAGAGCTGGCACAGGCCAGCGCGGAGGCGATCGCCGCTGCGGCGGAGCGCTCCATTGCCAGCCGCGGCATGGCACGCATTGCCATTTCAGGCGGCAGTACGCCGAAGCGTACCTTCCAACTGCTGGCGGATGCGGCCCATCCGTTTCGCGGTCAGATTGACTGGACACGCCTGCAGATCTACTGGGCCGATGAACGATGCGTGCCCCCTGACAATCCGAATTCGAACTTCCATAACGCCTGGCAGAATCTGCTCTCGAAGGTCCCGATCCCGGATCAGAATATCTGCCGCATTGAAGGGGAACTGCCTGCGGAGGAAGCGGCGGCGCGCTATGAGTCTTCGCTGCGCAATCGCTTTCGGCTGGAAGGTGCGGAGCTGCCGCAGTTCGACCTGATTATGCTGGGGCTGGGAACCAACGGGCACACCGCTTCACTGTTTCCGTACTCTGACGCGCTGGATTCCATGATGCACCTGGCCGTCAGTGCACACGTGGATGACACCGTACCCTGGCGCGTCAGCCTTACGTGGCCGGTGATCAATCACGCGTCGCAGGTTGTCTTTCAGGTGCAGGACGCCTCCAAAGCCGAGGTGCTGCAGCAGGTGCTGCAAGGCCCGTACCAGCCAGAGGTGCTGCCGTCGCAACTGATCCGTCCCCAAAACGGTGAATTGACATTTCTGCTCGATCGCGCGGCGGCCAGCAAACTGCCCGCTCCTGGTCCGGATGGCACAGGCATGCTGGAGTTGACACGATGATTCTCGCCGGCGATGTAGGCGGCACCAAAGTTCATCTGGCGCTCTATCGTTTTGAACGAGGCGCTCTCGAACATGTTCGCGACCAGAAGTTTCCCGCCACGAAATATCCGGATTTAGTCTCGGTTGTGCGTGAGTTTCTGGCGGCGGGTGGGCCGGGCGAAACAATCGACGCCGCTTGCTTCGGAGTTCCCGGACCGGTTCGCAAAAACGTCATTCAGCTCACAAATCTTCCCTGGCTGCTGGATAGCCGGGAGTTATCCGCGGCGCTGGGAATCGAGCATCTCTTCCTGATTAATGACCTGGAAGCGAACGGTTACGGTATCGCCGAACTGGGGCCCGATCAGATTTTTTCCCTCAGCGAAGGCGACAGCAGCCTGGTGGGTAATCGCGCTCTAATTGCAGCGGGCACTGGCCTGGGCGAGGCGTTTTTGATCTGGGATGGCAAGATGCATGTGCCCATGGCGTCCGAGGGCGGTCACTGCGACTACGGGCCGAACAGTGATCTCGAGATCGAGCTTCTCACCTGGCTCCGGGCCCAGCCCAATATGGACAATCACGTCAGTTGGGAGCGCGTATGCTCCGGTCTGGGGCTGCGGAATGTTTATACCTTTTTGCGCGACGTGAAGCGCATGGAGGAGTCGGCCGAGCTGCGCGAGCGTATGCAGCACGACGATCCGAACGCCGTGATTGCGCAGTGGGGCGAGAGCGGGAAGAGTGAGCTTTGCGCGCGCAGTTTGGAGATCTTCGCCAGCGCCTACGGAGCGGAAGCCGGCAACATGGCGTTGAAGATTCTAGCTCACGGCGGCGTATATCTTGGCGGTGGCATAGCGCCGAAGATTCTGAAGACGCTGCAGGCCGGAGCCTTTCTGCGCGCCTTTTGCCAGAAAGGACGCATGGAAAAGCTGGTGAGCCAGATGCCGGTGCGCGTCATTCTGGAAAGCCGCGCTGCGTTGCTTGGAGCCGCGGCCTATGCAGAATCCCGCGCGGCTGAGATCTCTGGAAGCTCGCTGCGCTCAGCTTCCATCCACATAAGGAGTTGAAAACAGGGATGGGGACAACTGCCGCGCTTCTCGCCCGTCCTCACCGCGCCAGATTCGCTGGCGTGTTGCTGATGCTGGCGCTTTTTCTGGTGTGCAGTCCGCGCGCCTTCGCGCATGCCGTGCTGGTGCGCTCCACACCCGCTGACGGAGCAGTGCTGCACACGGGCAATATCACGTTCACGCTGGACTACAACTCGCGCATCGACGAGCGCCGTTCCGTGCTGCAACTGACCGGCTCGGGCAGCCAGGCGATTGCGCTCACCACAGAGACGCCGACGGGTCCCGCGCAGTTGAAAGCTGCGGCCCGCGGGTTAAAGAGCGGCGTCTATCATCTGGCCTGGCAGGTTCTGGCGGAAGACGGCCACATTACGCGCGGAGCCATTACGTTTACCGTTGCCGGAAAGTAGTTGTCTCTATTGCACGGTGATCGCTTTCCTCAACGGGACGTTCTCCGAAGAATCTCCCGCGTAGACGATGAACTTGCCGGGGTCAACCTTCCAGCCATGCGTCTTCACGTCCCAGTAGGCGAGTGAGCGCCGGTCCAGCGCAACGGTCACCCGTTTTGTTTCTCCGGGCTGCAGCATTACGCGGCGGAACTCTTTCAATTCCATCTTCGGCCGCGGAACAGTCGCCGAAGGATCGCCGACGTAAATTTGCGCGACCTCCGCACCGGCGCGCTGGCCCGTGTTTTTTACATCGAACGCTACATGAATGGGACCGCTTGGCGAGGCCGTTTCCGGCGTGACCGAGAGATTGCTGAACGAGAACGTCGTGTAAGAAAGCCCAAACCCGAAGGGGAACAGAGGCTTTACCTTGCTGGTTTCAAAGTAGCGATAGCCGAGAAAAATTCCTTCGCTGTACTTCACATCTTTGGTGCCGGGCTGCTCGTAATAGTTATGGTATGCAGGCAGGTCCTGCAGCCGCTTCTCCCAGGAGATGGGCAGCTTGCCCGAGGGGTTTGCGTCGCCAAACAGCAGGTTCGCCAGCGCCGTGCCGCCCTGCTGGCCGGCGTACCAGGTCTGCAGCAGCACCGGCGCCCCGGCGATCCAGTTTTCCGTGGCGACGCTGCCGCCTGAAGTCAGCACTACGATGGTCCGCGGGTTCGCCGCGCAGACGGCGCGGATCAGTGCCTCCTGGCCAAGCGGCAGTGCGTAGGTACGGTCGAAGCCTTCGGATTCGGTGCGCGGGCTGAAGCCGACCGATACCACCGCAACGTCCGCCATCTTTGCCAGTGCAACGGCTTGCGGATCGACCAGTTTGTCTGCGGCGATGACACCGAGCCGCACTGTTGTGCGTTTCCATTCCGGCCAATAGGTCAGTTCGATTCGCGCCGGGGTATCTTTTGTAAGCATGGTGGTTACATTTTGCGGAATGCTCCGTTGGGGTTGATCGATGGCAAGCAGCGTCTTCCCATTGACTTTGAGCGCATAATGCCCGCGGCCCTCTGCCTGCGCCACAAAGCTGTACGCTCCGGTGCTGGCCGGTATGTAATATCCGGTCCAGGTAATGCGGCGCTTCTGCTGGCCGTTGATTTTTGACGGCACCGAATCTTCGTCATACATGTTGCCCGTAACCCGCGTATCCACCACCTGCCCGGTGGCGTCCACGACCTCACGCCGCGTCAGCCCTTGCTGTTTGCAAGCGGCGTCCACACACCACTTTGAGCCGCGATAGATGTCGCGGTCGGACGGCAGGCCGGCGTTCCAGTACACCTTGGCCTGCGGCAGCGCGTCGCTCAAACCGGTCATAAAGCTGACGGGCGCAATCGCGTCTACGTGAGAGCTGCCGCCACCGCCCGGTACGGCTGGGTAGGCGTCCGGTCCCAGCACGGCGATGGAGTGCACGGACTGTTTGCTGAGCGGCAGAATGTTGTGTTCATTCTTGAGCAGCACAGCGCCTTCTTCCGCCGCACGCAGCGTGACGGCATTGCCATGTGGGTTGTAGCGCGGAATGGTCAGCACCGTCTGGTCGCGGTCGAGAAAGTGAAACTGCAATGCAGTGCGGAGGATGCGCCGTACCTTTGCGTCGATGGTGGCCTCCGTCACCTGCCCATCTTTAATCGCCGGCATCAGCGTGGCCGCATTCATAAACTTGCCGCTGGGCATCTCCAGGTCGAGGCCACCGTTGGCCGCGGCCACGCCGTCATACGTGGCGTTCCAGTCGGACATCACAATGCCGCGGAAGCCCCACTCCTTGCGCAATATGTCGATGTTGAGAAAGCGATTCTGCGTCGCGTGCACGCCGTTGATCAGGTTGTAGGAGTCCATGACGGCGCCGGTGTGCGCCTGGCGCACGGCGGCCTCGAACGGCGGCAGATCGATCTCGCGCAGGGTACGTTCATCGGCGATGGAGTTTTCATTGTGACGGTCATACTCGGCGTCATTCAATGCAAAGTGCTTCACCGTGGCGCTGACGCCTTGTGCCTGCAGGCCGTCAATATAGCC
Organism: Acidobacteriota bacterium; assembly: GCA_021827845.1. GTDB lineage: Bacteria > Acidobacteriota > Terriglobia > Terriglobales > Acidobacteriaceae > JAKAUB01. Next base: position 6,464 of record JAKAUB010000207.1, read on the forward strand.
AACGGCGATGTTGGCGGAGAGATACGGGTCTTCGCCGAAGTATTCAAAGTTGCGGCCGTTCATCGGCATGCGGTAGATGTCGACGCCGGGGCCCAGCAAGAAATTGACGCCACGCGCCCGGGCGTCCTCGCCAATGGAGCTGCCGACGGCGCGCGCCAGATCGCGGTCCCAGCTCGCCGCCAGGTTGATGCCCGCCGCGTACGCCATCGACGGGCCCCAGGTGCGCACCCCCATGGGACCGTCGGACATCTTCAGCCGCGGAAAACCGATGGAAGGCTCGGCGCGGATGAACATCGAGTCTTGCCCGCCGATCAGCGCCAGCTTCTGCGCAAGAGTAAGCTTGTGCACCATGGCATCGGCCTGTTGTTCGATGGCCGGCGTCACGGGAGCCGGGCCCTGTCCAGCGTTTTGTCCCCGCGCGCTTACGGTGAGAATCGTAAGTGGAATGGACAGCAAGGCGGCGAGGACGCGACGGTCGGACATGGCGTGGGGTCTCGATTCGTGAGAGATGTGAGCGGGGATTGCTACCCAGAACGCATTATGTCCGCCGCCGAGCGGCAGCGCAAGGGCTCCGGCCCGCTTGGCGAGCTTGCACGGGTTCGATATAGTGAGAGAGGTTGTGGCGCTATCGTCTAGGGGTTAGGACGTGAGATTCTCAATCTTAAAACACGGGTTCGATTCCCGTTAGCGCTACCAAAGAATATCCGCTAAAGCCTGCTGAATCAGCAGTCTTTCGATTTGCTCTAAAAACCTGTTGGCGCGTGCTGGTGGCACAAAGCGCGTAATCAGTGGCACATCCTGTGGCACAGCCCATATTGTCTTTTGCGCGCGTTTGATCGTCTCTTCAGGCTCACCCACACCAATACCATCCTAAAAATCGAACCCTGATCTCACAACAGCCTCTAACTGCGCTATCCTCACAGCCGATGAATCGGCTTTCCCATCTCGCCCTCGCCACCCTCCTCGCAGCCGCTCCCGCCCTCGCACAGAATCCAACCCAGCCGTCCCAAACCTCGCACGCCCCAGCCCAGCGCATCCCAAAAATTCCACCCGTAGGACCACGCCGCGCCATCATCGTTCCCGTGCGCAATCCCAACACCCCCGGCTACGTCGCCGCCAAAGAACTCCCCAACGGCCACGTCCCGCCGCCCACCGCCGACGGTAACTTCGTCATCGGCCCCAACCATCCCGTCGCCCCCGCAACCCAGCCAGACCCCAACGTCCCCCAGGGCCGTACCTGCATCTTCACCATGTCTTCGGCCGACAGCCGCTACTACCCCGGCATCGCCCGCACTCCCGGAACCTTCGGTCACCCCGACCCTCACAATCCCGCGCGCCTTCTCGTCCCCACCAGCCATCCCCATCCTTGGACGCGCCACGTCTGGGTCTTCATCCCCAGCCAATACCAGCCCGGCGCCGCCGCGCCTTTCATTGAAGATCAGGACGGACCCAACCCGCTCCTCTTCACCACCGTCAATAACCTCATCGCGCAGCGCCGTATCCCCGTCATGCTCGCCATCGCCATCCAAAATGGCGGCGGAGACGCACAAGGCTCCGAGCGCGGCCTCGAATACGACACCGTCTCCGGCCGCTACGCCGAATTCGTCCAGAACGAAGTCCTGCCCCGTGTCGAATCCGCCTGTCATGTTCGACTCACCACCAATCCCTACGGACGAGCCACCATGGGCGGAAGCTCCGGTGCCGCCGCCGCCTTCATCATGGCCTGGTTCCATCCCGAGTGGTTTCGCCGAGTCCTCTCCTACTCCGGCACCTTCGTCAACCAGCAGTGGCCCTGGAACCCATACATCCCCGGCGGAGCCTGGGATCTGGCCTCGCAGTTCGTCCCGGAGTCCCCCCGCAAGCCCATCCGCGTCTGGATGGAAGTAGGAGACCGCGACCTCTACTACCCCAACGTCATGCGAGACGGCATGCACGACTGGGTCATCGCCAACGAGCGCATGGCCAAAGCCCTCGCCGCCAAACACTACCACTACCAGTTCGTCTTCGCCCGCAACGCCCACCACGTCGACTACGCCGTCAGAAAGCAAACTCTGCCCGAAGCCCTCAAATACCTCTGGCACGGCTACCCCATCCAACCGGCTCACAACAAATAATCCTGAATTCCGAAATTCGATTTTCTATTTCTGGCAGTGAAGTGCAAGCGTAAAGAAAACGCTCGGGGGCGTTTTCAGGCCCGCTGCCCACTCCGCCCCTGAATTTTGCTTTTTGTAAAGGACGTGCACAAGCGGCGCGCACAATAATTTTTCATAAATTTTTTTCCAGGCCATGCCTCCGCCACCTGTTCTGCTTCGGAACCAGAATCACCTTACAGCGAGACCTGAATATTTTTTTAGGAAGCCGTCAAATTGGCTTCTGGATTTGCAGGTCATCCCACTTTGACACGCGGATCGACTGAGCATAACCTCGGTTTGATCTCGATGCCCGCTCTGATGGTGTCAGATAGCTGGATGTAGTTCGCATAGCCCGTGCCCTCGAAGGCATCGAAAACAGCGGGGTGTACGCCACCCCTCCCTAGTGGCCGCCAAGCGGATCGTTCCAGCGATAGCGACGTAGCCGATGTTGGCTTTCGCATCGTAGTAGTGATCGATGTAGTTTGCACGGTGCGGGTCAGTCGATATCTTGGCAACCAAATAGCAGAAGAATTTATGGGCTTTGTCGGCGCATATCTTCTGTTTCTCAAGAGCTCCGGCGAGGTCTTGGTAGAAAACTGCCTTTCACATTACCCAATCAAGGAACTTTTCCTCCGATTTACAAAGTAAATTGCCTCCTGTACGATTTGCCCACTCCTCCCACGAGTGGTTACAGTCAGCCGGAACTTGAAAGCAGTCCAGAACCTGCCGCAGTCCCGGCCTTGAATTGAATGCTTGTACAACGCGAGGATCCCAAAAAAATGTATCTACCGAAACTATTGCCGCTCGTTGTTTGCGCAGCGGTGGCTTGTACGCCGGCGATGTATGGTGCCAACCAGAAGTCCGCCAAAGTCCGTAAAATCGGCACAACAACTCTCTCCGAAGCAGCCGCGCGCGCACAGGCGCCAAGTTTCGCCGGCCAAACTGAAGGTCGGCCCAAATCGATGTTGAAGCAGATGCCCAAGCCGGGCCATCCGTCATTTTCCGGCGGCCGGGACAATCAAGGCGGCAACCTGATGTTCGCCGGATATCCGGTTGTGGGGCCGACTCCATCGTTTTCCGGTTTCGACGCGCTGGACTCCACGGATTCTGGCGACGCGGTGGGATTCGTGGATGAACCGCCCGATCAGGGCATGAGCACCAACGGAAATCAGGTCGCCGAGGCCGTCAATCTGGCGTTTCAGGTGTTCTCCACTGCAGGCAAGCCGCTGACTGCACCGATCGGCCTGTATGCGTTTTACAACGTTTCCGAGGCACAAAATGCCGATGGCTCGTTCACTGAGCTGTCCGATCCACGCGTCTTTTTCGACTGGGAATCGGGAAGGTGGTTTGTGACGATTCTCGAATACTACGCGAACGCCAACGGGCTTACCGGCGGCTCCAACGTTTTAATCGCGGTCAGCGATAGCAGCGATGCGACCGGCAGCTACACCATCAATTCCGTCGATGTTTCCGATGTGGGTTACGGCGGTTGCCCGTGCCTGGGCGATCAGCCGCTGCTCGGCGTAAACCAGGACGGGGTCTATCTGAATGACAACGAATATGCCACCAGCACCTTGAATTTTGAAACGACTCTGATCACCGCCATCAACAAGCAGGACTTGATCAATGGCACGACAACGCCGATTGCCGTGGCTTTCGATGGGCTCAATCTGCCAGGGGGGCAGGCGTTTTCCATTGAACCCGCATTCCCCTCGCCGGGAACCGCAACGGACGCGAACATGGGAACGGAATTTTTCACCAGTTCCCTGGACTTTAACGGAACGGGCGATAACCGCATTGCCGTCTGGTCGCTCACCAATACGGAATCATTGAAAGACAATGTTCCCAACCTGAAATTGCAGCAGACCATCGTGCAGACCGAGGAGTATCAAACCCCCCAGGTTGGCGCGGTGCAGAAAGTTGGGCCCTTCCCGCTCGGCCAAGCCCTTCATGATCCCGAGGAAACCCTGAACCCGAACGATGACCGCATGCTGCAACTCTATTACTCCAAAGGGGAGCTCTACAGCGGGTTAAATACAACGTTGCTGGAGCCGGGAAACGCGAGCGCGATGCGAAACGGAGCGGCGTGGTTTGCTGTTCAACCTTACGCTTCCTCGACAACCCTGTCGGCGCGCGTCACGAGCCAGGGTTACATCGGGATCGCCAACGGCTCGGTGCTCTATCCTGCTTTCGCGGTGGACAGCACCGGACAAGGTGCGATTGCATTCACAATTACCGGGCAGAACTACTTTCCCAGCACCGGATATGTAAAATTCCAGGGAAATAGCATCCAGCCGCAGGTGCATCTTGCCGGGATTGGACAGGCTCCAGAGGATGGATTCTCCGGTTACGCGCAATTCGGTGGCGCAGGCTATGCGCGCTGGGGCGACTACGGGGCCGCAATGGTCGCTCCGGATGGTTCGATCTGGCTGGCGTCGGAATACATTCCCAACCCGGCGACACGTCCGCGGACGTCCTACACAGACTGGGGGACTTTCATTTCCCGCATTCAATAATCCCGCAGCCAATCATGTGCAGCGCGCGCGCCCGGTGTTCTCACCGGGCGCGGTTCGCTTATCCTTAAGAAAAATGGCGTGCCGCTCAAGGAGGTAGGCGCATCAGGCTAGCCGTTAGACCATTCCTTACTCGTGCGCGAATAACAATCCAATTTCGCGGCATTTCGCAATCAGGTATAAAGCGCGGAAGCGGCCCACGTGGAAGAACCTCTCCATCTTTCTAACTGCGCGGCCCTCGCAGACGGCGCATTCTCTACAACCACAATGTTCTTGGAAAAGCCTGCGGTTGCTTGGCTACTGCGTCCACTGCACGCCGGGATACAGGCTGGGCATCCGGAACGCACGATAGAGGCCTGTGCCGGTAGAGTGCATGTGCCAGACGGTGTTCGCCTGGTCGTTCTGGGTGACTTCAAAGACGTCCGAACTCAAAACCCCGCCGGGATAGGTGCCGCATAGGTCGTACTCGATATTGCCGTTGGGCAGCTGCTCGGAGTTGCCGCCGAAAGAGTTGTAGAGGTTTGGCGGAATAATCTGATGAAACAGCAGTGTTGCTGTCTTCGCGGTTTCGTTGATCTGTAGCACGGGCACCGTCGAATACAGGCATGCCGGCGCACCCGTGGTGCCGCAGGTTACGCCGGGCGGAAACATGCGGTCGTCACCATTGTCCATCAAGGTCAGTTTGAAGATGCCCGCAGTGGGGGAGCCGATAAAGCTCGGCCCATGCTGGGCATAGAACCAGTCGATCGGATCGCTCCCGCCCTGCAGCGTAAAATCGCCGCCCTGTCCCAGCTTCCACAGAATGCTGCCGTCGCCGCTGCCGTTTGCGTAGTTGACTTTAATCAGCCAGTTCTGGTGCCGGACGGAGACGATGAAGTTTCCGTCATCGGGGGAGTAGATGATGGCGTTTGAATGGGTCCAGTCCGGAAACTGCATGGGATGGCGATTCACGTCGAGATGATCGAACTCATTCCAGGCCCACACTGGGTTCCAGTTCTGATCCAGATCGACAACCACATCCCCCAGCACGCTGATGGTTCCCGGATAGCCGGGCAGGTTGGTGAACTGCTTCAGCGTATTGGCCATGACCAGCAGATGGCCGTTGGGCAGTGGCTCAATATCATGGTGAAAATCCACGAGCGTGATCGGGATTCCCGCCTGCGCCAGGCCAGCATTCACCTGCGCCAGTGTGGTCTGCCGCACGATCTTACCCGTCAGATCCACCTCCCGGATTGCAATCAGCAAATTGGAAGCCGTGGGCCCGTGGAGCGGCGCCTCCGAGCTGACGCCTATGTCCATGACGATGTCGCCATTGGGCAGTAGCTTGCCTGCATTGATTCCGGAGTTTGCCACCTGGTCTGTAAACGGATAGGTCCAGATCACATTGCCGGCGAGATCGGTTGCGTACAGTCCCTGGGAGGGCCCGGCCACGGCGGAGATCATCTCAACGCCGGGCTGCGGCGTCTCGCCGGTGGGAGTGTTTGCCGTCAGCCCTGGATTGAATGGCGCATGAGCCGTCGAACCGCCAACCTCCGGCATTTGCCCCACTGCGAAGGTATGGTCAACATCCGTGGCCGTCTGGCCGTTTTCAAACGTCACGGTCGCTTGCATGTGATAGGTGGTGTTGGCCAGCATTCCGGCAACCAGGATATTGACCGGGCCGCCACCGCTGGGCGTGGGCACGCTCCACGTCTGGCGGCCATACGAGGTTGTCGGGCCGAAGTTCACTGTGACGTTTCCGGCGAACGGCGGCGTAATCGTATAGAGAGCCACCTGCGGGTTGATGGTGGCAGAGACCGTCCCGGCCGACAGCATAAAAGCGTGGCCAGTCAGCGCGACGGTCGAGGAGGTACCAGCCGGGACGCCGCGGAAGTTGAGATTGAGAGCCGCCGCGTCCTCGCCGCCCGGGGAGGGTTGGGTCGGGGCATAGGAGACATCGACTCCACAACTGGCGCCAGCCGGCAGCCGAATCCCGCAGGTTGTGCCGGAGGCCAGGTGGAACAAACTGTTTGCCGGAAGAGACGGCTGGAGCGTGATCGCGGAGTTGCCATTGTTCGTGATCTGGACGACCGTACCGCTCAGGTTGTTTCCGGCCAAAGTATCGCCAAAATCATAGGACGTGCCGCTCAACGTGACTTGCGGGCGGCTCTGCGCGGGCTGCAGGTTCACGGTCCCGGTGACGGGCGAAGAACTGGCTATAGGCCCCGCGGTCAGTGTCGTCTTGCCGCTGCTGCCGCAGCCGGCGATGACTGCGGGCAACAGCAAGGCACAACCCCAGGGTGGGAATCGCCGATTTTTGTGCATGCACAGTTTCTTCCTGCCTGGATTTTTATGTAACGCGCATCGTTGAGGTGTTGCACGGATAATAACCGTTACCAAGGTAAGGAGGAACGAAATCAAAAACTTTTCTGCGCGTGCAGGGGTGACTCTTTCGCTCCTTCTGCGTCCGCGCCTCCGGATGCTGCAACCGCCGGATTCGACGTTGGCTTCTCAATGGAGATGGGAGAACAGTATGCCAGCAAAAAAGACCCACAGTAAGAAAGCCGCAAAATCCAGCGCGCACTCGCGGCGCCCGGCCACGCGCAAGACTGCAGCGAAGAAGTCCAGCACCCGACGATCTGCGACGGGCGCCAAATCCACAGCTCCGCGGAGAGCGGCCGCGAAGAAGAAGTCAGCGAGCCGCAAATCGACCACCCGGAAGTACAGTCCGAAGGCGTCGAAGAGCCTCGAGCGGGAGATGCGCGCCTACAAGGAAGGGAAGCTGAAGAGCGGGTCCGGGCGCAAGGTTACGAACCCCAAACAGGCCGTGGCAATCGGCCTGTCAGAAGCGCGGCGGGCTGGGGCCAAAGTACCGCGGAAGCGGGGATAGCTTCTCGCGGGCGACGGGGACCGAAGGGTAACTGCCAGAGAAAAAGGGACTTAGGCGGGCTGACGGCGGATGCGTTGCGTGGCTCGAGCTGGATGGCTGGTTTTGCTGTATTATCAATTAACGATAATCGGTAACCGGCTTCCTCTTCTTCAAGCCGCGCTCCCGCTCCCGCCCTATGTGGATTGTCCGCCTCGCCCTTCGCCGGCCGTATACCTTCGTCGTCCTCTCTGTGCTCATCCTCATTCTGGGCATTACGGTCATCCTGCGCACCCCGACCGACATTTTCCCGAACGTCAATATTCCCGTTGTTACAGTCATCTGGGACTATCAGGGGCTGTCCCCGGAGGAGATGGCCGGCCGCATCACCAGCAACTATGAGCGCGCCGTAACGACGACCGTCGACAACATCGAGCATATGGAGTCCCAGGATCTGACGGGAATCTCCGTAACCAAGATTTATTTCCATCCGGACGTAGACATCGCGACGGCTATCGCGCAGGTAACGGCCATCTCGCAAACCCTGCTGCGCACGCTGCCCCCCGGCACAACGCCGCCGCTCATCATCACCTACAACGCCTCATCGGTGCCTGTTCTGGAGGTCGCGCTCTCCGGCCAGGGACTCAGTCAGCAAGCGCTGTTTGACATTGGCAATAACTTTCTACGAACCCAACTGGCCACGGTTGAAGGCGCCTCCATTCCCTATCCCTACGGGGGCAAGCAGCCGCAGGTGCAGGTGGACATTGACAACACTAAGCTGCAGGCACTGCACCTGTCGCCGGCCGACGTGGTTACGGCTCTCGATGCGCAGAATCTGATCCTGCCCAGTGGGACGGAAAAGGTAGGCACCTATGAATATCAGGTGGAGACCAACTCCGCGCCGCGCACGATTGAAGAACTGAACGATCTGCCGATCAAGACCCTCAATGGCACGACCATTTATATGCGCGACGTTGCACACGTCCGCAACGGATATCCGCCGCAAACCAACATTGTGCGTGTGGATGGCCGCCGCGCTGCGCTGATGACGATTGAAAAGACAGGCAGCGTGTCTACGCTCAGCATCGTCGATCGCATCCGGGCGCTGCTGCCGGTGGTCGCTACCAGTCTGCCGCCGCAGTTAAAGATGCGGCCGCTCGCCGATCAGTCAATCTTTGTGCGGGCAGCGATCAATGACGTCGTCGTGGAAGCGCTGATTGCGGCTTGCCTGACCGCGATCATGATTCTGGTGTTCCTCGGGAGCTGGCGTTCGACATTAATCATCGCTGTTTCTATCCCGCTCTCGGTGCTGGTCTCGCTGATTACTCTGAGCAGCCTGGGACAGACCATCAACATCATGACGCTCGGCGGCCTGGCGCTGGCGGTTGGCATTCTGGTGGACGACGCCACGGTCGAGATTGAAAACATCAATCGCAATCTGGAGATGGGCAAGGAGATTGAACAAGCAATTCTCGATGGCGCAGCGGAGATCGCCGTGCCCGCCTTCGTCTCAACGCTCTCGATCTGCATCGTGTTCGTCCCCATGTTTTTCCTCGGCGGGGTCGCGAAGTATCTTTTTGTTCCGCTGGGTGAAGCCGTAGTCTTCGCCATGCTGGCGTCCTATTTTCTGTCGCGGACCATTGTGCCCACGATGGCGAAATATCTGCTCCACGTGCATGAAGAGGGTGACCTGGATCGCCGGCGCCAGAGCCGGAATCCGTTCGTGCGGGCCCAGATGATGTTTGAAGACCGCTTTGAAAAAATGCGCTCTGGCTATCGGGACTTGTTGGTGGTCTGTCTGCATCACCGGGCACTGTTTCTTACGGCATTCTTCGTTTTGTCCGGCCTGTCGCTCCTGGTGATCTACCCCTGGCTGGGTCAGGACTTTTTCCCGACCGCGGATGCCGGTCAGTTCAAATTGCATGTCCGCGCTCACTCCGGTACCCGCATTGAGGACACGGCGGCGCTCTGCGATCTGGTGGACCAGACGGTACGCGAATCGATTCCAGCGAAGGAGCTGGGGACGGTCATCGACAACATCGGTGTCCCGTACAGTGGCATCAACCTGTCCTACAGCACCTCTGGCGTCATCGGTTCATGGGATGCGGACGTGCTGGTCGCGCTCAACAAGAATCATCGGCCGACAGAGGACTATATCCGGCTCCTGCGCGGCCGGCTGAAGGAGCGCTTTCCGGGCGTGACCTTCTACTTTCTGCCCACGGATATCGTGAATCAGATCCTGAACTTCGGGCTGCCGGCACCGCTCGATATCCAGATCATCGGGGCCAATGCCGTGGCCAATCATCAGTTAGCCGAGCAGATGATGGCGCAGCTCGATCATGTTCCGGGCGCTGTGGACCTGCACATTCAGCAGTCCTTTGATCTGCCGGACTTTCAGGTGGATGTGAATCGCAGCAAAGCGAGTCAGGTCGGACTGAGTCAGGCAAACGTCGCCAACAGCGTCCTCGCTACGCTCAGCGGCAGCTTTCAGACCTCGCCGCAATTCTGGCTCAACTGGAAGAACGGCGTCAGCTACAACATCGCGGTGCAGGAGCCGCAGTACCGGATCGATACGCTCCGCCAGTTGCAGACGATCCCGCTAACGGGTGGCAGCGCGCCCATGCAGATTCTTTCAAACGTCGCCAGCATTCACCGCGGTTCGGAATCCTCAACCGTGAGCCATTACAACGTCGTGCCGGTGATCGATATTTACGGCTCGGTCGATGGCACGGATCTGCGCTCGGTTGCCAATCAGGTGGACCGCATCGTGGCGCAGGCGAAGCATCATCTGCCGCGCGGATCGCGCATTGCCGTGCGCGGGCAGATTCTGACCATGCGTTCGTCGACCACCGGACTGCTGAGCGGCCTTCTGTTTGCCATTGGTCTGGTTTACCTGTTGATCGTTGTCAACTTTCAGTCCTGGCTCGACCCGCTCATCATTATTGCCGCACTCCCGGCTGCGCTGGCTGGCATTGTCTGGTTCCTGTTCATCACCAACACGCATATCAGTGTGCCCGCGCTGACGGGCTCCATTATGTGCATGGGCGTCGCGACGGCGAACAGCATTCTGGTGGTGAGCTTTGCGCGCGAAGAGCTCAGTCGCGGATCCAATTCGATCGAGGCTGCTGTCGTTGCCGGCTTTACCCGCTTCCGCCCTGTGCTGATGACGGCGCTGGCCATGATCATCGGCATGGTTCCCATGGCGCTCGGCGTTGGCGCCAGCGGCGAGCAGAACGCGCCGCTCGGCCGATCGGTGATCGGCGGCCTTTCATTTGCGACCCTCGCGACGCTGTTTTTCGTGCCAGTATTTTTCTCGCTGATTCATCGCAAGAGTCATCTCGTCGCACCTGACCCTGACCAAGTCCATGAGACCGGAGCTTCACAATGAGCGTCCCTGCCACGACCGAAAGCCATACGGCTCCCAAGCCGCAGGCGGCGCGCCGCGCCGCCGTAATTGCGCTCGTCTTGTTGATCGTTGCGCTGATCGTCGGCGCTACCGGAATTCTGACGCGTGTGCATGCCCGCTCCGAACTGCGCACCCAGACCAATCGGCTGGCGGTACCGGACGTCTCGCTGGTCACGCCCCAGTTGGGGCAGCCCGCGCAGGACGTGATTCTTCCGGGTACCATCCAGGCGTTTCACGATGCGCCGATTTATGCGCGTACGAATGGATATGTCACCTCGTGGACGCATGACATCGGGGCGCATGTCCGTCAGGGAGAGTTGCTCGCAGTCATCGCCACGCCGGAGCTGGACCGTCAGGTGGCGCAGGCTCGCGCGGCGGTAGCCACGGCCAAGGCGAACCTGCGCCTGGCCAACATAACCGCCAATCGCTATGACAGCCTTCGGGGAACGCGTGCCGTCTCCAAACAGTCCATCGATACGGCCAGCCAGACGAACGAGGCGCAGTACGCTTCGCTGCAGGTAGCCCAGCAGAATCTGAACCAGATGCTCGCGCTGCAGTCCTTTGAGCGTGTGTATGCGCCATTCTCCGGAGTGATTACCGCGCGCAACACGGATATCGGCCAACTGGTTGCAGCGGGCAGCACCGGCGGCACCGGCAGCGGCAGCATCTTCGGCACCACTTCATCGACGGTAAACGGCAGCACCCCGCAGGAGCTGTTTCGGGTGTCCGACACGCGCGTGGTGCGAATCTTTGTGCAGGTTCCGGGGGAAGACGTACCCGAGGCTCAGCCGGGAGTGACGACCGAAATTCAAGTGCCGGGATTTCCGGGCCGCATCTTCACCGGCCACATCGTACGCACCTCGCATGCGCTTGATCTGAACACGCGCGCATTGACGGTCGAAGTGGATATCGAAAACCGCGATGGAGCGCTCCTGCCCGGCGCCTACGCGGAGGTCCACCTGAAGCTGCCGGTGAAACATCCGGGCATCATCGTGCCGGTGGATGCGCTGATGTTCCGCTCCGAGGGGCTACGGGTTGTCACGTTGGATAGTGCTCATCGAGCGCATCTGGTGCCCATCACAGTCGGGCGCGACTGGGGCACAAAGATTGAGGTGCTGACCGGACTGAATCCAGGTGAGCCGGTCGTTCTGAGCCCGCCTGACTCGATCGTTGACGGAGAAAAAGTTCACGTGGTCCAGGGCGTCGGTACGCAATTCACGGGAGGCGTAAAGTCGTGAGCGTCTCCGGCAATCCTGCGCGTGCAAAGGCAATCGCGCCGCTCCGGCGGCGAGACATTCCTGCGCTCGGCAAGAATCGCGGCCGATGGCTCAGTGCTGCGGGGCTGCTCGCAATGGCGACTCTTACCGGCTGCATGGTGGGCCCTAACTACCATCGTCCGTCCGCGCCGGCCACGCCGGAGTTCAAAGAGGCGGCAGGATGGCAGCCCGCTCATCCCGCCGATCAGGCGCCACCGGCCATTCGCGCCCAGTGGTGGAGCATGTTCGGCGACCCCGAGCTGAATACGCTGGAGGCACAGGTGGCGTCCGCCAACCAGTCGGTGAAGGCTGCGGTGGCCCAGTACGAACAGGCACGCGCCATGGTGCAATATCAGCACGCCAATCTCTATCCATTTCTTTCGGCCGGGGTGTCTGGTACGCGCCAGCGCGGCTCGGAGAATCGCCCGACATACTTCAACGGCTTCATTCCCAACCAGTTTAACGACTTCACATTGCCGCTCGATGTCTCCTGGGAGCCCGATCTTTGGGGCCGCGTGCGCCGTACAGTGCGCGCAGCACGCGCCAATGCGCAATCCAGCGCTGCCGATCTCGCCAATCTGCAGCTCAGCCTGCAGGCTGAACTTGCGGTCGACTACTTTACGCTGCGCGGTCTGGATGAACAGAAGCGGATTCTGGATGCGACGGTCGCCGCGTATACGGAGTCGCTGCACCTTACCGAGCAATTGTTCCACGCGGGACTCGGATCGGATCTGGAAGTGGCGCAGGCGGAGACGCAGTTGAAGGCGGCGCAGGCGCAGGATGAAGACGTGGCCGTAGCGCGTGCGCAGAATGAGCATGCGATCGCTGTGTTGACCGGGCGGCCTCCGGCGGAGCTAAGCATTCCGCCGACGCCATGCCCCTGCCAGCCACCGGAGGTGCCCAGCTTATTGCCGTCGCAGATGCTAGAGCGTCGTCCCGACGTTGCAGCCGCCGAGCGGCAAATGGCGGCGGCCAATGAGCAGATCGGCATCGCCCGCTCCGCATACTATCCGACTTTTTCCATCGGTGGCGCAGGCGGTCTGGAGAGCGCGCATCCCGGCAACCTGTTTACCGGCGCCAGCACGTTCTGGTCATTCGGGCTGTCTGCCGCAGACACTCTGGTGGACTGGGGCCAGCGCCATGCCCTCAATACGCAGGCACAGGCCAACTACGACGGGACAGTCGCCAACTACCGCCAGACCGTGCTGACGGCGTACCAGGAAGTGGAAGACAACCTGGCCGCCATGCACATCCTGCAGGGAGAGTCTGCAACCCAGATGCAGACCATCGAGTCAGCGCGCCGGCAGGAAGCCCTGGCGATGAAACGGTTTCGCGAGGGCCTCGATCCGTACATCAACGTTATTCAGGCGCAAAGCGTTGTCTTATCCAGTCAACTGACAGAGTCCACCATCGGTACGCGCAGGATGACCGCGAGCGTTCTGCTGATCAAGGCGCTGGGCGGTGGATGGTCCGTTCGGCAGATGCCTCGCGACTAAGGAAAAACATGAATACAACCGTACCGCCGCAGGATGTCGACGCCGACCTTGAGGACCTTCTTTATAAGGGTCCATCGGCCGAATCGGCTCCAATGAATAGAAATTGCATGCATGACCGGATTCGCTGGACGATCCTCGAGCGCATCATGGACGGCGTGTATCAGCCGGGCGAGCGGCTCAAGGAACTCACACTGGCGAAGGAATTTAAGGTCAGTCAGGCTCCCGTTCGCGAGGCGCTGCGCAAGCTGGAGGCGATTGGCGTTCTGGAGTCGGAGCCTTATCGGGGCACACGGGTGCGCGGGTTTTCCCCGAAAGAGTTGCGCGATGCGTATCAACTGCGGGGAATCCTCGAACAATCGGCGGCGGAATTCCTGACGGATTTTCCGGAGGAGAATGTGCGTTATCTCGAGCAGGAGTATGCCGCGATGCGCGCCGCCGTTGCGTCGGGCGACCTGAACGCTGTTGCCTGGCATAACCGGAACTTCCACCGCTCGATCGTGGAGCAGTGCACCAATCGCGAAGTTGTGCGCGCGTGGCGCTCGCTGGGTGTCTGCATGCGGGCGCGCATGAATGTGCAGCGGCGGATCGAGCACCTTTCGACCGCGATTCTGTCCCACCAGGCGATCATCGACGCGCTGCGGGCGCGCGATTTTGCCCAGACGGGACGGCTGCTGCGGGAACATTCGTTCAGCTTTGTCGCCGACCTCACATAGTTCCATGGAAACGCGGTACCCTGAAGACATGGCCGAATTCTCCTCCATGGCCGAGATGATGGAAAGCGCAGCGCGCGAAGCCGTTCGCACGGCGCGCGAGAACTATGGTTTTACTCTGAACTTCCAGGAGAACAGCCTGCAGGCGCTGGAGACCATCCTCGCGAATGAAGCTGCGAGTCTGGACCCCGCCGCGACCGAAGCTATCGAGCGCGCTGTGAAGATGTGGGGCGCGTACTTCGGGCAGACCGTGCGGGTCGCCTTTGGCGGCGAGTGGGATCTGGTGACCTACCCGGGCAAAGCGCTGTCGCTGCCGGCCCTTACCGTTCGCGGTTCGCAGTTGTTTCCGCTGTTGAAGGTCTACCGCCGCATCACGCTCGGCGAGGCGGAAAACATCTGGACGTACTATCAGGCAATCCGTTCCCGTCTCACAGCCGTTCCATCAGAGGAGCAATCCTCCGCCTGAGGCGCGCCGGTCCGGTGTGCGACAATGGCAAGTGAAAGACCATCGGCAAGGCTGTTGTCCGGCCCTGCGGGAGAAATCATTATGGGTGATCTACTTCAGCCCTGGCATCTCGTCGTAATTCTCGTGATTGCACTGCTCGTCTTCGGCCCCAGCAAGCTGCCCGGGCTGGGCAAAGGCCTTGGCGAAGGCATCAAGGGTTTCAAAGAGGGCATCAAGGGGATTGGCGGCGGGGATGAGGCCGACAAGAACGATGCTGCGGCCAAGCCAACGACGACCGAAGTGAAGTAAGCCCTTCAGGCGCCGGAAGTCCTGCGCGTCGCGCGCGTAGGGGTTTTAGACAGGAATACTGAGCGAGAACGCAGTTCCAGTCTTACTTCCGCGGCTGCGGCTGCGCACCCGGATGCGCCCGCCGTGTTTTGCGACCAGCTGATGGGTGACCCACAGCCCCAGGCCGGTTCCCTGGTTGCCTTTCGTCGTAAAAAATGGATCGAAGATGCGGGCGCGCACATTGGCGTCGATCCCGCGTCCGCCATCGGCAATCGTCACAACGACATACTCCCGATCCTGGCGCCGCCGGTCACGCCGCCGGGTCGCACGGATGCGGATGGCGCCCGCATGTGGCAGCGCATCCAGGCTGTTGGAGAGCAGGTTGCAGAAGACCTGCCGCAGCTCGCCGGACACCGCGGTCACTGTAAGATCGCCGAGCAACTCCTTCTGAAGCTGTACGTCCTTGGCCGCTAGCTTGCCGCGCAGCAGGTCGGCGGCCTCCTCCAGCAATTGCCCGACATCCGACGGTCCCGGGGCACTGTTTTCGCGGTAAAACCCGAGCGATTGCCGGGCGATCTGGGCCACCCGCTGCAGTTCTCGATCCGCCGCCCGCACATATTCGCGGGCATCCGCCGGCAGCGCCTGGCTGCCCTGAATCAGATAGAGCAGATTGGTCAAGGACTCAAGCGGATTATTGATCTCGTGAGCAATGGCCGCGGCCAGGCGACCGAGCGTGGCCAATTTCTCGCTGCGCACCAAGGCTTCTTCCGCCTGCTTGCGGGCGGTAATGTCGCTGGCTGCACCGAACCACGCCGTCACCTCACCCTGCTCGTTAGTGAGGGGCACAGCTCGCGAAAGCGTCCATCCGGAGGACCCATCGGCTCGCAGCACGCGATGCTCCATGACAAACGTATGGCGGTTGCGGATTGCCTCCGCAACGGAGCGCGCGACCATCTCCCGGTCTTCCGGATGGATGTAGGTCTCCATCCAGTTCCGGTCCGGCTCGGCGGTACCCCGCAAAAAATCTCGACCCCGCAGTTGATACATCTCGCTCCAGTCAGGGCTCATGCTGTAGACGAAGTCGGAGGTCGCCTCCACCAGCGCCCGAAACCGTTGCTCGGCGGCCTGCGACGCCTCTTCGGCCGCGTGACGGTCGGTCACGTCAATGCAATACTCCGCGATGGTGCCGTCGCCCAGGTCGCGGCCGGCAAAGGCCATCCAGCGGCGGCTGCCATCTTTGCAGAAATACTGCTTTTCATACGGTCCAATCCGCCCTTCGATGGCGAATCGTTCCATCTGCTGTTCGCTGATCGCCACCCACTCCGGCGGTGTAAGAACACGCCAGTTCAGCTTCCGGCCGGCAATATCTTCGCGGGAGTAGCCGAGGGTTTTTAAAAATACATCGTTCGAATCGATGATGGTTCCGGTGTAGTCGAAGAAGATCAGGCCAACCGCATCCGTCTCCTGCACCCGGCGCAGCCGTGCCTGGGCGACGGCGCGTTCGCGATCCGCGATTACGCCTTCCGTAACATCCACGCCAATGGCCAAAAGACCGCCGACGTTGCCCGACTCCGCATAGACCGGACTGTAGGACAGATCGAACCAGCGTTCTTCGACCGCGCGATTCAAGGCGTAGCGGAATGGCTGCCGGACCAGCGACAAGGATTCGCCGGCCAGAACCTTATCTGCGATTGGGCGATACGTCTCCGCGATTTCAGGAAAGGTTTCCAGGATGGGGCGGCCAAGGGCGGCCGGATGACGCTCCCCGATCATCGGAATGTATGCGTCGTTGTAGAAGAGCAGGAGTTCCGGACCCCATTGCAGCGTCGCAGGAAAGGCGCAACCCAGCATGGTGTCAATGGCCGCGCGCAGGGCGAACGGCCACGCCTCGGGGGTGTCGGCGGCCGTCGCGCTCCTGTCCAACTCACGGATCGCCCGGGCCATCACACCTGCTGCGTGTGGCCATGCTTCGTGCCGGGTTTCTCGGGGATCGGCAGACATGAAGACGTTTCGCGTTTTTGGGCGCCCTCGTCCGGTCGCTTCGTGACGGGTGGTCGCTTTATTCGCTCAATATATCGATTCCAAACGGGCCGATGCGGATGCCTGGCCGCGGCGCATCGGGCTCGCGACCGGACCCGTTGTAGATTGGGAGCAGCGCCCCTGGCTGAGATATACAGCAGCCGGCTGCAGGAGACTCAATGAAAAATTCCGACCGCTTGTACCGCATCAAGCCAAAGGAGACGGTTCGGCTGGCGGACTTTCCTGCCGAGGCGACCGGCCACTTCACTCGCGAGGATGAGGCCCTCGACGAACTGCAGCGGCATCGCAAGCGGCTGGATCAGCTGCAGGAGCTGTTCGCCATCGACGGCCGCCACGCTCTGCTCATTGTGCTGCAGGGGATGGACACAGGTGGCAAGGATGGCACAATTCGCCACATCTTCTCCGGGGTGAATCCGCAGGGCTGCGATGTGACGTCGTTCAAGGTGCCATCGCCGCTGGAGGCCCGGCATGATTTTCTGTGGCGCGCGCATTACGCGGTGCCGCCGCGCGGCATGATTGGCATCTTCAACCGCTCACACTATGAAGATGTTCTGGTGGTCCGCGTCCACGGCCAGATCACCGGCAAGCAGGCCCACCAGCGCATGCGCGACATTGTGCACTGGGAGGAGATGCTGGCGAATAACAACGTCATCATCCTCAAGTTTTTTCTGCATATCTCTTATGACGAGCAGACGCGGCGGCTGCAGTCGAGGCTGCAAGACCCCGACAAGCGCTGGAAGCTGAGCGCGGCCGATATTGCCGAGCGGAAGCTGTGGCCCAAGTATCAGGAAGCCTATGAAGATGTGCTTTCGCGCACCAGCCAGAAGACAGCACCCTGGTACATTGTGCCGGCGAACCACAAGTGGTATCGCAATGCGGTCATCTCCCGCGTGCTAGTGGAGACGCTCGAGAACCTGAAGCTGCGGCACCCCAAACCGTCGGTCGATCCGGCGAAAATTAAGCTGTAGTCAGCGAAGCACCGCCAAAATATTTTGCTGGAGGTTTTTTAGTTGCTGTTGGTGCGGAACGCATTCCCACTAACAGCCGTCATCCTGAGCGAAGCGAAGGATCTCAGTATTTTCCAAGCGAGCAAGATGCACGGATTCTTCGCTCAGAATGACGATGTCTCCTCGACGGCAATTGGAGAAATGTCAAAACTTTGAATGATTACAGCGAAGAAGGCTGCGGAAAATATCTTTTGGTTGCTGGGCTGATCCCTGGCCGCTAAGAGATGAGCACCACGGCCACCAAAGCCAGCACCATGCCGAACGTCTGCCGGCGCGTGGTGCGCTCATGCAGCAGCCAGACCGCAAGCAGAATGGTTCCGGCGGGGTAGAGTGAGGCCAGCATAGCGGCCACGTCCAGCCGTCCGGTGCGCGTCGCCGCCAGAAACAGAAAATTTCCGGATGTATCGCAGACGCCGGCGGCCACGGCGAGCAGCCCGCCCGTCCAGACGGCGCGGCGCCAATCGGTTGACCCCGGCGCGCCGGCAGATTCCCGGGTCAACTGTGTCCGGCTGAAGAGCACCCCGCCACCCAGCGCCATCGCCAGACTGCCGACGCGCGAGGCGGCCAGCGGCCACAGCAGCTCGCCGCCATTTGCCAGCCGCAGAAAGATGAGAAACAGGCCGAATCCGATCCCGGAGATTATGGCCATCAACAGCCGGCTCTCAAGCAGCGCGCGCAGGCCATGCGGCGGAGTTTTTTGGTGCACGGAGGCTGCCGCCGCGGATGTCGATTCGCCGCCGGCGCTGATCATCCAGATAGCTACGGCAGCCAGGCAAAATCCGGCAATCTGCTGTGGGGCGGGCGCACCCACGGTCAGCGCGGTAAAGATGACGGGCAGCGCCGCGGTGAGCAGCCCCGTGACCGATGCAGTCATTCCCATGGCACCCAGCGCGAGCGCGTAATAGAACGTAAGCAGGGCAATACCGCCAGCCACGCCGGACAGGAAACCGAAGAACAAGATGCGGGAGCCAGGAATTGCCGGTCCCAGCCACGGCGCCAGAACCAGAAGTCCCAGCAGGCTAAAGCCATGCGAGATCGCCAGCAGCCAGAAGACCTGCAAGCGGCGGGCGGCAACGCCACCGAGAAAATCTGCCGCACCCCAGATGGCGGCTGCGGTAAGCCCGAACGCAGTAGTGGCCGCAGCCGGGCTTATCATCGCACGTGCCTGAGAATGGCCGCTGCTACTGGCCAGTGGTCGCCGTTGGGTAATAGCCCTGCTTGGCGATCACCGTCAGGTTCGGGCGCAGCACGCGCACTTCAATCTTGCGGAAGCGGCTATCCAATACCGAAATGTGACTGTTGTAGCCCAGGGTGTACTGGTCGCGCACCTGTTCGGTAATCCTTGCAAAGCTGCGCTCGATGCCATTGGTCGACAGTTCCGCATCCAGGCCGCCGCCGGTCGCCGCGGTGTATTTAGGCAGGATATTGTCCTGCATCTGCAGCGGGATGTGGAAGCGGTCCAGCCAGCCATAGACCGGCAGTGAGGATTCGCCCACCAGCGTGCCATAGACCGCGATCTGATTGGTCAGCAGATAACGGACGACTTCCTTGTACGCGATCTTGCTGCCTTCGTTTTTCCCGTCGCTGATGACATAAATCAGCTTGCGGCGCCCCTTGCCGCGCTGCGCCAGCTCTGTGGCGGCACGGAAGATGGCATCGTTCAGCACATGCTGATCTTTGGGAATAATGCCGATGAAGTTGCCGTTGTGCTCCGGGGTAGTATTCGGATCGATGTACTGTCCGTTGATGATCGGCCCCTCGGCCATGGGGCCGGTGTTGCTGGGCACTTCCATAAAGCGGCCGGGAGCTTTAACGCGATCGAGCACCTGCGTCAGGCGCGCGCTCTCCGCGCCGGTAAAGCCGGTGGCCTGACTGACGTGCGAGGCGTAAGTGAAGACAGAAACTTCGTCATAGGGAGCAAAGGCGCCTTGCAGGCCGCTCAATGCTTCATTCACCTTGCGCATGGTGTCGGCGTGCAGGCTCTGGTCGATGACGAAGGCTACGGAGAGCGGAAACGGATCTTCGGTGAAGAAGTTCAGGTGCTGCAGGACGCCGTCTTCATACACCTGGAAGTCGTGATAGGTCAGGCCTGGAACGAGTTGGCCGTTTTTATCTTTCACGGTGACCGGCACCAGGACGAAGTTGACGCGGGTGCGGATGGTGTAGCTGGCGGTCGAAGGGCCTTCGCCTTTCGGAGGAATCACCGGCGGGGGCACGTTGGACTGTCCGGCGGGCACCTGATTCGTCGGCTCTGCCGGCTGCGAAGTTCCAGCCGCGGTTGCAGGCGCGGCTGGGCTGCTGCCGCTCGCGGGAGGCGCGCCTTCTCCCGGCGTCACCTGGTGGAGCAAAGACGGCAGGGAAAGAGATTGAGGTGTGTTCGGGTTACTGGGACGCGGCGCGGGAGCTCCCGGAACACCGGAGCTGGGAGCATCGGGAACCGGCTGGCTTTGTTGCCCAAGGACACAAGGCGCGGCCACTGCCAGCAGGCACGCCAGAACCAATACATTGCGCTTCACTGAATATGCCTCACCCAACCGGCCCAACCCGCCTGTCCAATTCTTCAAGTACATTCCACCGCTTACGCACGCAAGTTAACCCGCGTTGCGTTCGATTCTGCCGCTTTCTTGCAGGTTGGCTACCATTGTACGGTGGGAAGCCGAAAGTGCCTAACCGAGTTGTCACCCAGGAGATTCTGGCGCCCCTTGCGACGATGGATGCTGCCGATGCTGCTGGGATCGGCCGTGTTCGCCCGGGCGCAGGCCATACCCAGCCCCGATGCCGCGCCTCAGGCGGCCGTGACAAAGGCACCGCGGACCGTCGCCCGTCCCGCGCCGGAGCTGTCCATCGTTTTTACGGCCGTAACTACGCGCGGCAAACCAGCCGCAGCACTGCTGCCCGGTGACTGCATCGCGGCGGTGCAGGGGCGGCAACTCCCGCTGCGAGAGCTGACTCCGCTTGGCAAGGAACCACGCACGTTCGCGCTGCTGCTGAACACGGCGGGCAGCCAGCAGACCGTCTTTGCGGCGGAGCAGCAGGCGGCCTCCGCCATTGCCGACCGGCTGCGCCCGCAGGATGAAGCGATGCTGCTTGCGTTCGATACGGACATCACCCTGCTGTCGGACTTTACGGCGCATCGCGCGGCGCTCGATGCCGTCATCCATTCCGCGCCGATGAATGCCAGCGTGGGCCACTTCACCACCGGCACCCTGCCGCCGATTGGAAAGGTGGACGGGGCACTGCTCTACGACGCGGTGCATCTGGGCATCCAGCGGCTAAAGGATGAGGCGGGCCGCCGCATCCTGGTGGTCATCGGCAATGGTGTGGACCAGGGCAGCCGCACGCCCCTTCGCCAGGTGATCCGCGAAGCGCAACGGGCGCAGGTGACCATCGACGGTCTGCTGGTGCGCGATGTAACGCTGGACGACATGCTGGAAGCCAGCGGAAAGGGGTCGATGCGGCAGATGACGGAGACTACGGGCGGAGAGATGTTCCCGGTGGATGCTCGCGGCAAGGGACTGAAGCCGGCCATGGCAGGGATCGAGCAGCAACTGGATGCCGGTTGGCGCGGCGTTTTGCCCGAAGATGCGATAACGCCCGGGAAGGCAGAGCCGCTGCGGCTCACCTGCCAACAACAAGGCCACGCTCTGAGGGTGCGCGCCCCGAAGGCACTGGTGGCCGCCGACCCTGTGGGCGCGGCTCGATAGACTGGAGCGGGAGCAGCGCGTGCGCATTTCGCAGGCAGTCTTCGGCGTCTATCACCACTTTGCGCTGGCGCACCAGTTGCGCCGGTATCAGGCGCTGGGCACGGTGTACTCCACCTATCCGTGGCGGCGGCTGCAGCGGGAGGGCGTGCCGCGCGCGCAGGTCGCAACCTTTCCGTGGATTCACGGGCCACTCGCCGGGCTGGCGCGCTACGGACTGTACCCGTCCCGCTGGACCGAGGGCCTGGACTACGCCAACGCGCTGCTGTTCGATCGCTGGCTGACGCGGCAGCTCGACCATGACGCGTGCGACGCGCTGATCGCCATCTCCGGTGCAGGTTTACGCGCAGGCGCAGGGCTACAGGCGCGCGGCGGAAAATATATCTGTGACCGCGGGTCCACGCATGCGCGCTACCAGTGGCGCCTGCTGGATGCCGAGCATCGCCGCTGGAACGCGCCGCTGGATATTTACGACGAGCGCGACACGCTCCGCGAGGAGCAGCAGTATGCGCAGGCGGACTGCATCGTGGTCCCGTCAACCTTCGCGGCGCGCAGCTTTGTGGCCGAAGGAATCCCCGCAGCGAAAGTTCGCGTGATTCCTTACGGGGTGCGGCTGGAAGAGTTTCATCCCGCCGGTGAGCCCGACCCGGAGAGGTTCGACCTTTGCTTTGTCGGGCAGGTGAGCCTGCGCAAGGGCGTGCCTGATCTGCTGGAGGCCTTTGCCCGCGTGCGGCATCCGCGCAAGCGGCTGCGGATCATCGGCCCCGTGTTTGCGCACATGAAGCCCCTGCTGCCTCGTCTGCCCAGGGAAAACGTGGAGATCGTCGGCGCGGTCGGGCGGGCGGACCTGATCCGCTATCTGAGCACAAGCCATGCGATGGTGCTGCCGTCGCTCGAAGAAGGGTTGGCGCTGGTGCAGGGCGAAGCGATGGCGTGCGGCTGCCCGGTGATTGCGACGCCCAATACGGGCAGCGAAGATCTTTTCACGAATGGGCAGGAAGGCTTCATTGTTCCAGCGGGCGATGTTGCAGCTCTGGCGCAGGCGATGCAGACGCTGGCGGACGATCCGGCCCGGCAGCAGAGGATGCGTCACGCGGCGCTGGAGCGCGTCCGGCGGCTGGGCGGCTGGGATGATTACGGCGACCGCTGGATGGCTGTGCTGCGGGAGCTGGTGAGCGCCGGAGAAGGCAAGGCCCGCTAGACTGGGGCGGGAGCAGCGCGTGCGCGTTTCGCAGGCAGTCTTCGGGGTGTATCACCACTTTGCGCTCGCACACCAGTTGCGGGGATATGACGCGCTGGGCACGGTGTACTCCACCTATCCGTGGCGGCGGCTGCGGCGGGAAGGCATTCCCCAAGCGCAGGTCGCAACCTTCCCCTGGGTGCATGGCCCGCTGATGGCGCTGGCCCGGTACGGACTGTATCCATCGCGCTGGACCAAGGGCCTGGACTACGCCAATGCACTCTTGTTCGATCAGTGGCTGACGCCGCGAATCAATCAGGAAGCGTGCGACGCGCTGATTGCCATCTCCGGCGCGGGTTTGCGCGCGGGTGCCAGCCTGCAGGAGCGTGGCGGGAAATATATCTGCGACCGCGGATCGTCGCACGCAAGATACCAGTGGCGGCTGGTGAGCGCCGAACATCGCCGGTGGCAGGTTCCGTTTGGCACCTACGACGAGCGCGATACTGTTCGCGAAGAGCAGCAATACGCGCAGGCGGACTGCATCGTGGTGCCGTCTACCTTCGCGGCGCGCAGCTTTATGGCTGAAGGCATTCCCGCAGAAAAACTCCGCACCATCCCTTACGGGGTGGAGTTGGACGCGTTTCACCCGCAGGGTGCGCCTGACCCGGAGCGGTTCGACGTCGCGTTTGCCGGGCAGGTGAACCTGCGGAAAGGCATTCCGTATCTGCTGGAAGCGTTCGCACGCGTGCGGCATCCGCGCAAGCGGCTGCGGCTGCTGGGCCCGGTGCTTTCATATATGAAGCCCGTACTGGCTCGGCTCCCGATGGAAAATGTCGAAGTGCTCGGTCCCGTTGGGCGCGCCGATATGATTCGCTATCTGAGCGCCAGCCACGTGCTGGTACTGCCGTCGATTGAAGAGGGCTTCGGGCTGGTGCAGGGAGAAGCGATGGCCTGCGGTTGCCCGGTGATCGCGTCCAGCAATACCGGCGCAGCGGACCTTTTCACGGATGGGGTGGAGGGTTTCATCGTCCCGCCCGGTGATGCCGATGCGCTCGCCGAGCGGCTGCAGGAGCTGGCGGACGATCCTGCGAAGCAGGAGAGCATTCGCCAGGCCGCGCTCGATCGCGTGCGCCATCTGGGCGGATGGAACGACTACGGCGACCGCTGGATAGCGGTCCTGCGGGGGCTGATCGGAGAAGATATAGCGGACGGAGAAGAGCCCGGAAAGTGAAAGGGCCTCCGGCGGGATGTGATAAATCCGCGCGGAGACCCCTTTCTGAAACTAGGCGGCCTTGGGGGCCAGCGCCTTCAGCCGGGCGTTCAGGCGGCTCTTATAGCGGGAGGCGGTGTTGTTGTGCAGCACGCCCTTCTGCACGCTCTTATCGAGCAGCGAAACAGTGGCGTTGTACTGGGTGCGGGCGACGGCGGCATCACCGGCGGCCAGCGCCTCACGCATAGCGCGCAGGGTGCCGCGCAGCTTGCTGCGGTTGGCGCGATTGACGGCGGTGCGCTTGACGGTCTGCCGGGCGCGCTTCAACGACGAAACATGATTTGCCATAAAAGCCTGAAAACCACTTTCTCTGGGACTTGAAAATTTAGGGATTGAGACGGCGGCGAAAGGACACGCCCGGCTTCCGTGCCCGGATACAGGCACAAATTCCCTGCTTTAGTGTACGGAAACCGCCCGCATCGGGTCAATTACGGATTGCGAGCCTCGGGGGCTACCCCGCGACGCTGCCCGGCGCTAAAATGGCGGCGAAGGAGGAGCCGATGAAGAGTGGCATAGATGTTCTAGGTCCTTTCACCGCTCTCTTTCTGGCCATTTCGGTCGGATTTTCCGCGGCGTACGTTATGCGCTCTTCGAGCCATTGGATGTTCTGGTTCTCCTGTATTGCCGCCTACGTTCTGGCAATGGCTTTTATTTTTAGCGTCCTGCGGCGCCGATACCATCGCGTCTGTGAAAGTCGCGATCAAACCCGCATTCGACAATTCAATCGCCAAGTCCGCGCATTTTCATTGGCCTCTGCCGTCTGCGGCATTGGCAACGCTGCGCTCGTCCTTATGAAGTCTAGATAAACGCGCCAGGCCGGTCCTATTACAAGCAAGTCATCGATCCGTGGGCTGTGATCCAGGCGCCATAAAATCTTGGATAACTGCTTCAGCTGCCGCAACCGTCTCTGGCGCATCGCCAAAATCGTGCAGCCAGGTCACCTCCGGTTCGCGGCGAAACCAAGTCATCTGTCGCTTGGCGTAGTTGCGATGCCCTTGCTGCGTCGCGGCGATGGCGGCTGCCAGCGGCATCTCGCCACGCTGCACCATCGCGGCCTGCTTGTAGCCCAGCGCCCCAAGCGCCGCGCACTCCGGCCCGTATTGGGTCAGCAGGGTGGCCGTCTCTTCCATCAGGCCGCTCGTAAACATGGCGGCAGCCCGCTGATTGATGCGCGCGTACAGTGCCTGGCGCGGGGGATCCAGGCCGATCCGCAGAATGCGAAAGCCGTGCAACGGTTCGCGCCCGGCCTGCCATGCCGCCGACATGGGCTGCCGCGCGGCGACCGTCACCTCAATCGCACGAATCAGCTTGGGCGTGTCGTTCGCGTGGATGCGCGCGGCGGACGCCGGATCGATGCGATGCAGCAGCCGCCACAGATACTCTGCCGGCCGCGACGCGGCGCTGTGGCGCAGCCGCTCGCGCAGATCTTCGGAGCGCTTCGGGCCCTCGAACAGGCCTGAAAGAAGCGCCCGCAGGTAGAGGCCGGTGCCTCCGACGACAATCGGCAGGCGTCCCCGCGCGGTGACCTCGGCCAGCGCCTGCCGGGCGTCGCGGCTATAGTCCCCGGCACTATAGGGTTCGTCCGGGCTGGCGATGTCCAGCAAATGGTGGGGAATCCGTGCCCGCTCGGCGGGCGTGGGTTTGGCAGCGCCTACGTCCATGCCGCGATACACGGCGACGGAATCGCAGCTCAGAATCTCTCCGTGAAACCGCTCAGCCAGAGTCAGCGAAAGCGCAGTCTTGCCGCTGGCGGTGGCTCCCAGTAGGACGACGAGCAACGGTGGATTGGGTGCCGCAGATTCAGGGGGAGCGGCCGGAGCTACCACATCCTCCACCAGCGTGGGAGGAAGATGGCGTGACGGCCGGCGCGAACGGCAGAAAAGGCGTAAATGGCGATTGCCACCCACAACAGCCCTGCGATCTGGCGGCGGCGTGCGCGCCGCACCATCCGCCCGTTATTTTCCGGCACGATCATTGGGGTTCGTACTGCCCGGTCTGCTCGTTATAGAGGAAGTAGAAGCGCAGCGCCAGATACGGCCCCTTGAACTGCTTGGGCAGCGGCTGGAACGGACCGGCGCCGGTAATGCCGCCCCACGCCGCGCGGTCCAGCGATACATCCCCGGAGGGTAGAACGAGCTGCATCTGCTTGATGCTGCCATCGGGCATGATCAGGAACTGGATCGCCACGCGCCCCTTTTTTAACAGCGGCGGGCGGGCGGCCTCGGGAATCAGCAGATCCCAGCTGGCCTGGGTGGCTTGAATGACTTGGCGCAGGTAAGGGCCAAAATCCACGCCGCGCGTGTCGCTCAGCACTTCTACGCCAGACTGCATGCCCGCATGCGAAATGGGAGCGCCCAGGCCGTTATCTCCGTTCTGGCCGTTGCTGCGGGCGGTGCGTTCGGCGCGGCGGATGAGCTGGCCCACGGAGAGATTGGGCTCCGACTGGGCAATCTGGGGTTGGGCTTTGGAAGCGCGCTGCGGGCGTTGCTCACGCGAGGTGGCGGAGGCCGTTGCGCTGGGCGCCGACGGTAACGCCTGCTCCGGCCGGTGCTGCTCCGGCGGCGTCGGTTGGGTAGCGTGTGCCTGCTGGGGCTGCGCCGGATGAGGCTGCTGCTGCGGCTGTTGCTGCTGCGGGCGAACCGGCGGTTGCGGCCGCGTGGGCTGTTGCTGCCGTGCCTGTTGCCGCGGCGTGGGCGGCGGTGACGGCCGGCCGGCCCGGCGCTGCGCCAGTAACTGGTCCAGCGTCAGCTGTTTGTTCGACGGATTTTTTGTCTGCGCCGTGTGGTTCTGGTCGGAGATGATGTTGGTCCGCGGCGGCGGCTTTTTGATCAAGTCCGGCGGCATGTTCAGATAGACCGTCTCAGGCTTTTTCTGCTGCGGGATGGCCTCCATCGGGTTTACGACGGTGGCGCGCTGCAGAAACTTCAGTTTGGGGCCATAGAAGATCCACCAGAAGACGATCAGGTGCAGGATGAGCGAAATCCACATCGCCTCCCGCACGCGGGCGGACATGCGCGACCCTTCCAGCTCATCGATGACCTCCAGCAGTTCATGCGGGGCGCGGGCATCGTAGCGGCCAGGCAGACGGTCCAGTTGTGGCTCTGTCTGGTTTTCAGTCGAGCTTGGGGGCATTTGCGTTACAGCCATCGGTGAATCGTGAACACCGGGCCTGCGGCGCGTGCCGGAGATGCGCAGGCGTGTCAACTTCAGATACGTTCCTTCATTGTCTCATTGATCCGTCATTCCGGGGTGCCAGGATTCCGCCGAGCGAAATGTAGAATCTGGCCAGTGGACGCCGCCATTATCACCGTCAGTGACTCCTGCCATGCGGGCAGCCGCAAAGATGTGTCCGGGCCATTGGCCGCCCGGACGCTCGAGGAGGCCGGATTTACGGTCCGTATCTCCGTAACGGTACCGGACGACATCCCAGCCATTGCGGCCGCCATCCGGGACGCAGCAGCCGAAGTACCGCTGGTGATCACCACCGGTGGCACGGGGATCGCCGCACGCGATGTTACGCCGGAGGCCACGCGGATGGTCTGTGAGCGGATACTCGATGGGTTCGGCGAACTGATGCGGGCCGAGGGGCGCAAGTCCACCGAATTTGCCGCGCTGAGCAGGGCCGGGGCGGGAACGCTGGGAACTGCGCTGGTTGTGAACGTTCCTGGCAGCCCCAAAGGGGCGGTAGAGTCCCTGCGTGTGGTGCTGCCTCTGGTGCCGCACGCGCTGGCGCTGCTGGCCGGGGACACCGCGCACGGCGACTCCTACCCTGAGGTGTCCGTGTAGGATGAAAAGACCGACCCGCACCGGGCAGTCCATCCTTCTGGCCTCCGTTCATGCATATTGACCACCAGCTCTTCCATCGCTGGGAACTCGCACTGCTCGCCTTCCTGAAGCCGCTCGGGCTGTGGGGCATTGGCGTTCTGGCGGCCATCGACTCCAGTTCCATTGCCATTCCCATGGATCTGATCATCGGCGGCTATGTCTACAGCGACCGTTCGCACTTTCTCTGGTATCCCATCCTGGGCGGCATTGGATCAGCTCTGGGAGCGCTGGTGCCGTTCTTTATTGGCCGCGCGGGCGGGGAACTGGTGCTGCTAAGCCGCATGAACCGGGAAAAATTTGAGAAGATGCAGCAGCGCTTCGAACGCCGCCGGTGGACAGCGGTAGGCATACCCGCAGCCATGCCGCCCCCGTTTCCCTTCAAGGTGTTCGCGTTCGGCGCGGGCGTCTTTGACACTCCGGTCGCTCCGTTTCTGCTGGCCGTTGCCATTGGCCGCACGCTGCATTACACGGTGACGGCGCTGCTGGTGTACTCCTTTGGCCCGCATATCCTGAATGTTCTCGTGCGCTACGCGCAACACCATAAGCCGCTCGTAATCGTTCTCGGTGTGGTGCTTTGCCTCGCGTTTCTGGGCTATGTGTTCCACCGGCTGCGCCGTCGCCGGCGTGCCGCGGCAGCCGTCAGCTAGCGGGCCGGCTGGGGCGTCACTCGCAAGGCATTCAAAGGGCCGGTAATGGCCCGCGCCGACCCCACGCGCAGATTGGCCCGGGACGCGAAGGAGATGCTGCCTGTAACCGGCATGCCGCCCGCAGCGGCTGACCCACGGGATCGCGCAGTGACCACGCGGCTGTGTGTGAAGGTCAGTTGCCGGTTCGCGATGACGCCGGTCGCGCGCCATGCCTGAAAGGCCGCCAGAGGATTTGCTCCGCCGGGATCGCTCACGGCCAGCGCTCCGTTCTGCCAGTCCCACTGAAACTGGCCTTTGGCGTTGGCCGCAAGATCAGCCGCCGTACGACCCTGCGTATCGAGCGCCAGATGAATATCTGCGATGCCGGAGCCCCAGGACCCCTGCCAGAACGCGGCGATCGAGCGGACGCGAGCGCCTTGCCAATCCAGACGAAGTTGATACTGCGGTGCGCCGTGCGCCCAGTTGATGGCCAGCGGCGGCTGGGCTGCGCTTCCGGCTGTGAGCTCACCGCCAGCCGCTTCTGCCGATAGACCGGTCGCTACCACCGCCTGCGGCTTGAGTGTCAGGCTGGCGCGAGCATTGCGTAGTTGCAGCGGACCGAGCGTGAGCGCGGCAATTGCGAGCTGACCCGACATCGCGGGAAGCGGGCTGCGGACGGCATCGCGCGAGCCGATGAACTGCAGCAGTGGATCGCTGGCAGATGGAGGCGCGAAGGCCGCGGCCAGATGGACCGCGTCGGCGTGCGCGACATGGAGATCAAAATACCGGCGGCAACCTGCATCGACTGGGCAGGCTCGTTGCCACTCGAGGGTCCCGGTAAACGGAATGCGGTCGTAGGCGCCGGTGACGTTGTTCCAAAACAGCGCACCATTGCCAAGGACGAGATGGGCGGTGGTCAGTTGGACGGCACGAGGCAGTGCCGGGAGGTGGAAAACTGCGTTCGCAAGCGTGGCCTGACCGCTCCACTGTGTCAGCGGAGGCGGGATTGCGGCCAGGTCCGCGGAGCCGCTGGCTCCATCCGGAGCGGGCACCCAGCGCGATACCGCCTGAAAGTGCACCTGCGCGGTGCCTTCGACATGGCCGGTGAAGGCAGAAAGCGCCGGGATGCGGACGGCCTGTGCAATCGCGGCGATCTGCCGCAGTTCGACTGGGCCATCCAGCAGAAAGGCACCTCCAGAGTGCGAGAGCGCGCCGCTCAGTGTGACGGGCGTGGCGCCACCGAGCGGAAGTTTCAGCGGCGATAGCTTCCATCCATCGGCCGAACCGGGAGTGGCCGTCAGTGCAACGGAGCGAAACTGGATGGGCTGGCGCATACCGTTGGCGCGGATCGTGATCGCATCGCTCTGCATGCTGCCGACGCAGTCCTCGGGAAGCTGCATATTCTGCCAGAGGCAGTCGGCCGAGCCATGGATAGCTCCGGAGATGCTCAAGGGCGCAACGCCCGGATGAATCTGGCGGAAGGCCGCCAGCACCCACGACGCGGGTACGTGATCCAGGCGCAACTGGATGGACGGCGCCAGGGACAAACGGCTGCGCGATTGCGCGGTAACGATGAGATGCCCGTCATCGGCCGGCACGCTGCAGGTGACCGCATCCGCCACATGCCCGTCGCGGGAATAACGCCCTTTGCAGACTGCCGAAAGATCCACGTCTGCAGGAGGCACGAACTCCGCCCGCTGAAAGCCGCGAAGGACAGCGAGCGATTGAAACTCAAGATCGGAGAATGAACCGGCCGCTTTGCCTTCGACCGTCAGGAGTCCGCGCCATCCGTTTTCCTGGCCATGCGCCAGCCGGCCAAGCTCTTCAAGCGGGGCCTTGCGCCATTCGAAGTTGATCTGCAGCGGCGAGTCGAGCAGCGGCCCATTGGCCACCAGGCTAGCCCGCAGGCGAATCTCACCGGCGTCCGCCATTACTGTATCTGTCCGTACAGGCCGGGCGCGCAGGCGGGCGCGCCACTCGTGCGAAGACTGCTGCCAGAGTGCGAGATTTGCCTCTTCAAAGGAAAACGGCAGCTTTTCTTCCCCGAGCTTGAGGTTGATGCGGGTCCGCGTCGCCTCAATGTAAGGAAACGGCATCGGAGGTTCGGACGGGGCCGTGGCCGTACGCAGATTTTGCTGCTGAACCGCGGGCGAGTTGCGCAGCAGCGTCTCAAAGTTCCAGTGGCCCGCCGGATTGCGAACCAGGTTGACGCTGGCGTTTTTCAGGCTCAGGGTTGCAATCTCAACCCGGCGGTGCCATAGGGTGCTGGCGCGCGGCAATACGGTGACGGATTCGGCTGTCAGGACCGGCTCGGCGCCAAAGGCGGCGTCTTCGGAGACGGTGAAGTCATGCAGCACGAACGTGGGCAGCGGCAGCAGGCGCAGCTCGACGGACGTGGCATGAACCGGACGGCCCAGCCCCGCGCTGATGGAGCGAAGGATTGTGCGGCGAAAGCGGTCGACGCGAATGAACGGTGGCACAACCAGCGCCAACAGCAGCAAGATTGCAAGCGTTGCGTAGATTTGCCCGTGCGTAGGCCGATGCGGCATCGCCGCTGGGTCCGATGCGGAATCCGCAGAAGCATTTTTCAGCGAGGCAGAGCTCATAGCGAGAGGCTGCTCAAGCTATAACACGCGATGAAAGGTGCGGCGCCAGCGTGTCTGATCAAAGAAATGCAGGATGATGTGGCCGATGAAGCCCGCGCGGTCAGAGAGCGAGGTTTTGTCGATCTGGTCATCCGGCGTAATGAACGACCAGTAGACAAACATCGGCCGGCCGATGATGTTCTGCCGCGGAACAAAGCCCCAGTAGCGGCTGTCCAGAGAGACCAGCCGGTTGTCGCCCATCGCGAAATACTTGCCCGTCGGCACGACCAGGTTACCGTTCTGGATGTGTGACGGCAGTTCCACGCTCCAGGTGCTGGTGACGTCAGAATCTGCTGGCGGCGCAACAGCGGGGAAGTCGTCACGGTAGGGGTAGTATGCGTCGTTCGGATTTCCGTCATCGACCGGCACTGTGGCAAAGGGCTGGTTCTGCGCCACGCCGTTCAGATACACAATGCCGTGTTCCAGGTGAATGCGGTCGCCCGGAATGCCGACGACGCGTTTGACCAGAAAGAGGTCGGGTTCCCCGGGCTTGTAGAAGACGATGATGTCGCCGCGGCGGATATTGCGGTAGTGCACGAACGGCGCCCAGTGAGCGGGCGGCGCAAAGGTAATGCGATCAACCAGCACGTGATCGCCGATGAGCAGTGTCTTTTCCATCGACGAGCTGGGAATCTCAAAGTTCTGGAAAACAAACGTGATAACGAAGAGGCCGATGACCAGAACGGAGCAGATGGAGGCGATGAACTCCAGCGCGGTTTCATCGCGAGGTTCTGAACCCTTGTTCCGCGCGGGCCGATCTGCGGGCAATGCCTTCTCCGGAGCCTGAATTAGCGAATGATGTGGAGGATGCGGTTCCAGCGGGCGGTGCCGGCCAGGCTGCTCCACCAGGATCGCCCGTCGCCCAGTTTACCATTCTGCGGCAGCGCCAGTTCTTCGGGGTCCTGCGACACGATGGAGAAGTAAACCAGAAAAGGCTGGCCCACAATATTTGGCCGCGGGACGAACCCCCAGAAGCGGCTATCGAGGCTGTCATTGCGGTTATCGCCCAGCACGAAGTAGCGGTGCGGGGGAACGATCAGCTCGCCATTTGCGGAATCGCGCTGCAGTTCCCGCCACCAGCGGATGCTGACGCCGGGATCGGTGTAGGCGTCCGGGGGAAATTCCTGACTGAACGGGCTGGGGAAGGACTGCTGATAGACAGCGAATGGTTCCGTCTGCGGATGCTCGTCCACATACAGCACACCGTTATGGATTTGCACACGGTCGCCGGGCGTTGCGACGACGCGTTTGACGAGTTGCAGCGAGGTGTCCACGGGATCGTGAAAGACGATGATGGCGTCGCGCCGCACCGGCTCATAAGCCAGCAGGTGCCGCCAGGGCCCGGGATTTGCAAAAATCGCCTTGTTCACCAGCAGAAAGTCGCCCACCAGCAGAGTGTTTTCCATGGAGGCCGACGGAATCCGATACGGCTGCACGATGAAGGTCAGGACGAATAATGCGCCCACCAGAAAGGTAAGCGTGGTCTGCGCCATCAAAAGAACTTCGTGGTGATGGACGATCTTCTCGCGATAGGGCGCCGGTTGCTGCAGCGGCTCGATGAAAGGCGCGGGAGAAGCGTCTGCAGCGGGTGGAGACGGCGGCGCTGCCGATGGTTCGCTCATGCAGTCGCCTCCGGTTCCGCGGTCTCCTGTGCCAGCCGGGCGAGTGCCTGACGGGCCGCCTGCTGCTCGGCAGACTTCTTGCGCGTCCCCTCGCCCGTGGCCAGCGAGCGGCGGCTGCCCGCTGCATCGCAAGTTGTGACTTCGACCACAAAGCGGCGGTCATGCGCCGGCCCATCTTCAAGGATTGTGCGGTAGATCGGATGCCCGAGTCCGTGGCGCTGCAGATGCTCCTGCAGGGTCGATTTGAAGTCTTCGGTCTCGCCGAGGAGGACAGCCTCCGCCATCCGGTCGATCTCCGGGCCGAGCACAAGACGCTTCACCGCGGCTACGGCCGGCTCCAGGCCGCCGTCGAGGTAGATTGCCGCGATCAGCGCCTCCAGCGCATCGGCCAGTAAGGCAGATTTGGCCCGTCCGCCGCTGCGTTCCTCCCCTTTGCCCAGCCGCAGAAATTCACCCAGTGCGATGGACTGAGCGACGCGGAGAAGGTTGTCGCGGCTGACGATCTGGGCGCGCAGGCGGGTCAGGCCGCCTTCCGCCAGCGCCTGAAACCGGCGAAAGATGTATTCGGTGACGGCCAGAGACAGCACGGCATCGCCGAGGAATTCCATCCGCTCATTGTCGGCAGGCCGGTCGCCGCCATCGGTTTGCTCATAGGCAACGGAGCTGTGCGTAAGCGCAAGCTCCATCAGTCCGCAGTCGCGGAAAGCATAGCCGATGCGTGCCTCAAGCGCACCCTGGCCGCGTACCGATGTTTTCGCGTCTGCCTCAATGGCCATCCGATTCCTGCTGGCTGGCGTGCGGCGGTGCAAAAGGAGCTTTCAGGCCGGATTCCGCAGCCTGCCGGGTGTCGGGCTTTCCGT
This sequence comes from Acidobacteriota bacterium, assembly GCA_021827845.1. GTDB lineage: Bacteria > Acidobacteriota > Terriglobia > Terriglobales > Acidobacteriaceae > JAKAUB01. The sequence goes on from JAKAUB010000207.1 coordinate 40,331, forward strand.
CGCGGCTCTGCATCGCTGCCTGATACTGCGCAATGGCCGCATCGCGGTTGCCCTGAAGATCGTCCAGGCGGCCCAGATATATGTGCGACCAGGCGATTGTGCGCAGATCATGCGCGGTCTTCGCGGCCGTTTCAAAATCCTGCCGCGCGGCACTGGCGTGGCCGCTCATAATCTCCGCCCGCGCCAGCAGAAACTCGGCGCGGCCCTGCCCTTCACCATGCGCGGCCAGCACCTGCTGCGCCGCCGCCATGGCGCCATTCACATCCCCGGCGAGCAGCTTTTTCTCGCCGTCATCCAGCATCGCCAGCGTCTTGGGGGGCGCCTCGGTTGTGCCCTCATCGGACTTTGCCGCAAAGACGATGTCCTGCACGCGATGCTTCTCAACATCGACGTTCATGCCGTAGATCATCTCGCCGACGATCTCCTGCAGCGTCGTCTGGTTATCTGGGAAGGATCGCAGATGATTGTAAAAATACTGCGTCAGGATAAAGCCCTGCTCCATGTCCGAGCGGACCGCATTATGCCGGGCGTCTCTCACCTTGCGTTCATAGGCGTTCTCTGCCGAGTTGACGGCGGCCAGCTGGCTGCGGTCAATATGCGCCGGAATCTTGTACACCGGCACACCTGTATCCATGGTGTGCGCTTCAATCGCACGGATCATGCATTCAGTGACCAGTGAAAGAATGTCGCTCTTGTACTGATAAGCAAGCGGCGAAGGCTGCACCAGCTCCAGGATCGGAGTGAGCGCGTCGATGGATGTGGAGCGCGCGTAGATCAGGGGCTCCAGAATAAAGCGGAGGTAGGTGTGCTTGACCGGCTTCAGATCGATTTTGCCGTTAACGACGGACTCCACCACGATGTAGTCGCCACCATAGACACGCGCATTGGTCTCGCCGGGCGCAATCAGCGGCTCGACGATTACTAGAAACCGGCGGCTGCCGTAGGTCGGCGGCGGCTGCTTTAGGTACAGATCCGTCTGCACCAGCATCTGGTTCAGGGCGGTGTGCGCTTTGGCGACCTCTGCCTCATACGCATCGCGATTGATGACCCAGATGACGTGGAGCTGGGCGGTGCTGGCAAAGTCCCGCAGATACCCGGGAAAGTCGAGAAGCGTTCCCGCGTCGGGGGGCAAATCTTTTTTGGGTGCGTTCGGCTTCAGTTCCGGAGGTGGAGTGAGAAACAGCGCCAGCGAGATGAACGAAGCGACCGTAAGATCTTCGCTGTTCATGGAGTGCTGGTGGATATAGCCGCACATGCGGTCGCGGCTGGTGCGTGCGGCCTCCGACTTCAGCAGCGACTGATCGATGTCATCGCGGACCTTTTGCCGAAGGGGGTCGGACTCCGCCAATCCCTGATCGTAACCGCAGGCGTTCAATGCGGCCATCACGTCAAACATGGTCTCACTGGACGCAATCGATGTGGCCGGGCCGCTGGGATCAATGGCCGTGGGCGTCGCTTGTGGCGCCGCGGCTTGCACGGAGTGAACCTCGCCGGTGGAAGAGGTCGAGTTGGTCCCGCTGCTGGAGGAGTTCGATTGCGACTGCGCGCACAGGATAGAGGCTGCAAGGAACAGGGTTGCCGTGGAACCTCGAACGCCGCGCCGGAATGCCAGGGAGATCCGCATAGATAGGAGTGGTGGCCGGGACAGACCCAGTCTATGATTCGCCCGATGCAGGGTCAAACCTGGCCGGCTGCCGCTGCCGAAATGCGGGGTCAGGACTCGCGCAACTCGCGGTCAAGCTGCAGCTTCTCGGCCATCAGTTCGCGGATGGTCTCGGCATCGCCGCGGGCCTCGGCGTCAGCCAGCCGCCGCCGCAGATCGCGCTGGCGGCGCTCCATCTGACGGATTCGCAGACTGGCCAATGCCTGCTCCAGGTCGCCCAGCGAGACCTCGGCGGGACCCGCCAGCAGCGCGGCGGCCAGTAAGTGGCGGCTTTGCTCGTCGGGCGCAGCCATCATGGGGTCATCCGTCGGCTGGCGGTTCGCCAGGGCGGCCATCAGATCGGTTGTCGCCAGGCCTTCAAACAGCCAGGGCTCGCGCCTGTGGCGCTCGGTGGCCGCGGCAAACGCCGCGCCAGTATGGCACATTGCGCGCAGAATCAGCTTCTCTGCCTCGCTGACCATGGGCGCCACGTTGGCTGCGGGCCGTACTGTGCTGCGCCGTGCGCCGGCTGCTTGCTTCAGCTCCTGCCGCAACAGGGCCGAGTCGATGCCCAGCTTCTGCGCGGCGTCGGCGGCAAACTCATCGCGGGCGATGCGGTTGGGCATGTGCTGCATGTGCGGCAGCAGAAAATTCAGCGCCTTTACCTTGGCATCCGCGGTGACCGGGGGGTGCAGCATGCGCGCGCGCTCAATCAGGTAGTCGCTGTGGCGGCGGGCAGCGCGCAGTTCCGCAATGTATGCCTGCACGCCGCGCTCCCGCACAAAGCGATCGGGGTCCAGTCCGCCCTCCAGCGTGACGACTTTGACGCTGAAACCTTCCTCGATGAGCAGTGCGATGGATTTTTCTGCTGCATTGGCGCCGGCAGTGTCCGGATCGAAGTTCACCACGACCTGCCGTGTGTGCCGTGCCAGCAGGCGCACCTGCGCCTCAGTAAATGCGGTGCCGCTAGTCGCAATCACGTTGGTCACGCCCGCCATGTAGACGGAGATGCAGTCCATCTGGCCTTCCACCAGCAATGCAAATTCAAACTGCCGGATGGCCGCCTTGGCTTTGTCGAGATTGAAGAGAACCTGGCCTTTCACATAAAGCGGCGTCTCCGGGGAGTTCAGATATTTCGGCCCGGACTTTTCATCGCTGTCGAGCGCCCGCGCGGTGAAGGCGATGGTTCGGCCACCTTCATTGCGGATGGGAAACATGATGCGTTTGCGAAAGCGGGCATAGAGTGCGCCCGAGCCGCCTTCGGCCTGCTCCTTGGCGGAGAACAATCCGCTGGCGCGGAGCACCTCCGGCGCAAACCGTTCCTGAAAGCGGTCGCGCATGGTGGAGAAGGAATCTGGCGCGTAGCCGAGGTTGAAGGCGGTGATGGCATCGGCCGTCGTCCCGCGGCCGGTGAGATATTCCCGCGCCCGCGCGGCCTCCGGAGACTGCAGTTGCTCGGCGAAATATTGCGCTGCCTGCTCGTGCAGCTCCAGCAGCTTGCCGCGCAGGCGTGCGGATTCGGCCTCCTCCGGCGAAGAGAATTCACGCTTTGGCAGCGGGATGCCGCACTTTTGCGCGACCATACGCACGGCTTCTGGGAAGCCTACGTTTTCCATCTTCTGGATGAAGGTGAACACATCGCCAGACTGGCCGCAACCAAAGCAGTGGAAGAACTGCTGCGCCGCCTGCACGTTGAAAGAGGGTGACTTTTCTTTATGGAATGGGCATAGCCCCTTGAAACTGTGCGCACCGGCTTTCGAGAGCCGGACATAGTCCCCGACGATGCGGACGATGTCCGCCTGCTGCTTCACGGATTGGCTGAAGCCGTCGGCCATGGCGCTGGAAAGGCCAGTCTACGGCAGAAGACACCCCAGCGAATTTTCCGGCGGAGCCACGCCGTGGAGGGCCTATCATAGAAGACAAACATGCTGATTCGTTACGGAGAAGAGCGGGACCACCGCACCGACCGGCGTCTTGCGTGCAGCCTGGCCGCCATTGCGGGAGCTTTGAATACGGCTGCGTTCCACGCGGTTGGCTTTTTCTCCGCCAATATGACCGGCAACGTCTCCTCATTGTCAGACCATATTGCGCTGGGAAATGTGCTGAAGGGCGCGTTTTTCTTAGGCATCGTCCTCATTTTCATCTTCGGGTCAACCCTTTCCACGCTGCTGATCAACGCCGGGCGGCGGCGGCAGATCGACGGGATTTACGCCTTCAGCATTCTTACGGAGGCGATTCTGCTGGGATTGCTGGGATGGATGGATCCGCGGTTGTCCGCTACCGCCCGTGGTCCTGTCATGATCCTGGGCCTGAGCTTTCTGATGGGTTTGCAAAATGCAGTAGTGACGCGCATCTCAGAAGCGCGCGTCCGCACTACTCACGTCTCGGGCATGTCCACCGATATTGGCATTGAGATTGGAA
>JAKAUB010000227.1 GCA_021827845.1 Acidobacteriota bacterium
CCATACAATCCATTGACGTGAACACAGTCCGCGCTATTTATCCCGGTTCGTTCGATCCTGTGACCAACGGTCATCTGGATTTGATCGCGCGGGGTTCGAGAATCTTCGACCATCTCATCGTCGCCATCCTCAACAATTCTGAAAAGCAGACGCCGTTGTTTCCCGTGGAGGAGCGGGTCGAGATGATCACCGCCGCCACCCGCGAGTTCGGCAACGTGTCAGTCGGCACCTTTGACGGTCTGCTGGTGGAGTTTGCGCGGCAGCAGCAGGCGCAGGCCCTGCTGCGCGGCATCCGCGCCATCAGCGACTATGAGTATGAGTTTCAGATGGCGCTGATGAACCGCCGCCTGGCGCCGCAGCTGGAAACAGTCTTTATGATGCCGGCGGAAAAATATTCCTACGTCAGCTCGCGCCTGATTCGCGAAGTCTTCAGGCTTGGCGGCTCGGTCGAAGGCCTGGTGCCGCCGCTCGTTGTGGAGCGGATGCGCGCGCGGAACGGATTTCCCAGCAACTCCTGATCGGTGCGTACACCGGCGGACGTGCGCCGATCCAAATCAGGAATTGCCGCTGCCGGCGCGCTGCACGGTTCGCCGCCGCGTGCCGCACGTGGCCAGGATTCGAATACACTCAAACTTTGTCGATGCGGAATCATCCTCAACCCGTACCGGATGGGACCTTCTGGCGCGGACGCCGCGTTCTGATCACCGGCCATACCGGCTTTAAAGGGCAGTGGCTGGCGCTGTGGCTGGGCCAGATGGGCGCGCCGGTGTGGGGGTATGCGCGCTCCGAGCGGGCGCAGCCCTTTGCCGACGTGACGGCGTACCGCGGTGATATCTGTGACGCGGAGGCGCTGCAGACGGCCGTGCAAGCGGCACAGCCGGAGGTCATCTTTCATCTCGCCGCGCAGCCGCTGGTGCGCCGCGCGTTCCACGACCCGGTAGATACCTACCGCACCAATATCGTCGGCACGGCCAATCTGCTGAATTGTGCACGCCAGCAGGCGTGCGTGCGGGCAGTGCTCGTGGTGACGACGGACAAATGTTACGAGCCGCAGCCTGGGGCCTTGTCGTTTCGCGAAGACGACCGGCTGGGCGGCAGTGATCCATACAGCAACAGCAAAGCGTGTATGGAGCTGGTGACGCATGCCTTTGCTCAGTCCTATTGGCCGGCAGGAGGCGCCGGCATCGCCACGGCGCGCACCGGCAATCTGATCGGCGGCGGCGATTGGGCCGAAGATCGCCTGATTCCCGATCTGATGCGCCGCTTTGCCGCCGGTCAGCCGCCCACGCTGCGCAACCCGCAGGCGCTGCGCCCCTGGCAGTATGTGCTGGAGGTGCTGCGCGGCTATCTGCTGCTGGCTGAGCGCCTGGTGCAGGCGCCGCGGGCGGCGAGTGGCGCATGGAACTTTGGACCGGAGGCCGACGGCGTGCGCCCGGTGGGATGGGTGGCGGAGCAACTGGCGCGCGCGTGGGGAATGGCGGCGCAGTGGAGCACGCAGCCCGGCGGTTTGCCGCAGGAGATTCCTATGCTGCAGCTCGACTGCTCCAAGGCGTCCGCAAGGCTCAACTGGCGTCCGCTGCTGCCGCTGGAAGTGGCGCTCGCGGCAACCGCCCGCTGGTACCGGCAGGCCGCTGCGGGAGCGGATGTCCGTCAAGTTTCGCAGGCGTTGTTGGCGGAGTATTGTGCGCAGATTGGCGAGCTGGCCGGCGTCCCATTGTTGACCGGGGTGGATGCATGAGCGGCGCGCGGCCCACACTGTCCATCGCCATGATTGCGCGCAACGAGGAGGCGATTCTGGCGCGGACGCTGGAGAGCGTCCGCTGGGCGGATGAGATCGTCATCGTCGATTCCGGCTCGACGGACCGCACGCCCGATATCGCCCGTTCGTTCGGCGCGCGGCATATCTTCAACCGCGACTTTCGCGGATTCGGCCCGCAGAAGGACCTGGCCATCGACACCTGCACCAGCGACTGGATTTATCTGCTGGATGCGGATGAAGTCGTGACCCCGGAGCTGGCCGAAGAGATTCGCCAGACGATTGCGGCGCCAAAGTTCGATGCCTACTGGCAGCCGCGGATCAATCTGTTCATGGACCGCTGGATCCGGCATGGCGGGTTTTATCCGGATAAGAAGCTGCGGCTGTTCCGGCGGGGCAGCGCGCACATGGCGGGCGCGGAGCCGCATGGTTCGCCGCAGTGCACGTGCCCTTCCGGCAGCCTGACGCATGCGTTGCAGCACTACGCCTATCCGTCATTCCGGAAATATTTGTCGCACATGAACGGCTACAGTTCCGATGGCGCCGCTGCGCTGGCGGCCCGCGGAAAACGTAGTGAGTCGCTCTTCGCGTTTACCGCGAATGCGCTGCTCAACCCCGTGCTGACGTTCGTCAAAAACTACTTCTTCCGGCTGGGATTTTTAGACGGCAGGCAGGGGTTGATCCTGCACATCAATCACTCGGTCTACGTGCACTGGAAGTACGTCAAAGCCTGGGAGAGTGCGCGCAGCAGAGGATCGGCACACGGGCAGCCGGGCGATACCGAGAGTTGAAGAGTTGGGGGAGAAGCGGGGGCGCTGCGGCCGGCTTTCTTTCAGCCGACCAGACCCGGAACCGCCCAGGCCTTTGAGTTTTTGGTTTCCATCAGTTCCACCCGGGCAGCGGGGCGCTTCACACCCAACTCGATCCCGGCATCCGTCCAGCGCTGGATGGAGTAGACCTTGGCGCAGTCCTCACACAGCCAGAAATACCGGCGCATGCCAGCCGACCGCTTGGGCGCGGAAGTCATGGCCCCGTCGCGGGCGATTACCGGCTGACGTTCCATGAGAAACAGGCGGCCGCCGCGCAGGTACTTCAGCTCCGCAACACATTCCGGGTTCGCGCAAACCATTTTCATCGCCTTCCTCCGCAGTTATTGCTAAAGATGGGACGCGGATGGTTGCCTGGCTGGTTGTTTGTTATTTTGCAAAGTCTGTGAATTTTTTTTCAAATAAGGACGAAACGATTTCGCAGGCATCGGCCGGGATTACGAAATGACGTCGTCTATCGTAACTTCCAGCGCTCCGTCCGGGAGGATTGTGACTTTGACACTCTCCAGCGTGGGAACTCGCCAGTCGGCCTGATGGAGCGATGCGGCGGAGTGGGTGGTCAGAACGCCCAGCACTTTACAGCCTGCGGCCTTCCCGGCGGCCACTCCTGCTGGAGCATCTTCGACCACCAGGCAGGAGGCTGGATCGCAGCCTAGTAAGGCTGCGCCGCGCTGGTAGGGTTCCGGGTGGGGCTTGCCGTTTTCCACCATTTCGCTCGAAACAAAGCGATCGGGAACGCTGAGCCCGGCGTAGGCCAGGCGGCTGCGCGCCAGGCGGCCGGTCGCGGAGGTGACGATGGCCCAGCGGTCGTGCGGCAGGCTCTGGAGCAGCTCCCGCACCCCCGGCAGCACCGCAATGCCTTCATTGTCTGCAACTTCCAGATCCTCAATCGCAAGCAGCTCGGCCTGATGATCGGCGTGGGGCATCAGTTCGCGGACGGTTTCCAGCGCCCGCCTGCCGTGGGCTAGCCGGATCGCTATGTCCGGGTCCAGACCGCGCTCGCGGGCGTAGATGCTCCAGCTCCGCTCGACGGAGCCGAGTGAGCTCATCAGCACGCCGTCCATATCAAACAGAAAGCCGCAGAGGCGCAGGCGCAAGGTGCGGGGATCAGCCATTTTGCTTTCCTTCCAGGGCAAACGCCCGGCCGGCTTCGAGCAGCCGCTGGACCGACTCCGGCGAGCAGGACTCGGCGTAGATGCGTAAAAGCGGCTCGGTACCGGAGGCGCGCAGCAAGAGCCAGCTTTCCGCCGCGTTGGGTTTGGTGGCGGCTTCGGGGTTCTGCAGAAAAAACTTAATGCCATCCAGGGTCTCGGTCCGCTCCACCGGCATACCGGCAAACGACGCCACACCGGCCCGTGCGCGGGCAATGGCGGAGTTCTTGAGATCGTCTGGAATGTGCAGGTCGATGCGGCCGTAGTGGTGCTCGCCGTACTCCTGCTGCAGGCTGGCGACCAGCTCGCCGAGCGTCTGTTTTTCTTCGGCCATCACGTTGGCCAGCAACAGGGAGTTGAGCAGGCCGTCGCGCTCCGGCAGATGCCGCTGGATGCCGATGCCGCCGGACTCTTCGCCGCCAATGAGAATCTCGCGCTCGAGCATCAGGTCGCAGACATACTTGAAGCCGATCCCAACCTCGTGCAGCTTGCGGTGATGTTTGGCGCAGATGCGGTCCAGCATTTTCGTAGTGTTAAAGGCGCGGACCACCTCGCCGGGCCAGCCGCGGCGTTCAATCAGCCAGCGCAGCAGGATGGCGAAGATCTTGTGGGCATCGACGATGTTGCCGTGCTCATCGACAGCCCCGATGCGGTCAGCATCGCCGTCGGTGGCGAAGCCGGCCTGGCAGCCATGTTCCACGACGGTCTGCTTAAGGGCTTCCAGATGCGGATCGATGGGCTCCGGGTTGATGCCGGGGAAGAGCGGATCGTGCTGGGCGCGAATCTCGACAAACGGAATGCCTGCACGGGTGAAGATGCCGGCCAGGACCCCGGCGCCGGCGCCGTACATGCAATCGACCGCAAACTTGAAGCCGCTGGCGGCGATGGCCGGAAGATCGGCGAAGCGCTCAATAGCGGTCACGTAGTCGGGCAGAAAATCGGCCGAGGTGATGGCAGCAGGCTGCGCAGGCGCGGGCAGCGGCTGACCGAGCCGCGATTCAATAGCCGCCATGATGGATGGCTTGCCGGAGCCGCCATAGCTGGCCTTGTATTTCACGCCATTCCACTGGAACGGATTGTGGCTGGAGGTGATCATGACGCCACCGGCTGCCTGGCGATGGCGCACGGCAAAAGAGAGCGCCGGCGTGGGCGTAATGCGGCTGGCAAGCTGCACCGGGATGCCCGCGCCGGCCAGAACCTCTGCGGCAATCCGGGCAAAGCGCGGGGAGCCGAACCGGGTGTCATAGCCAACGCAGACGCCGTGCGCGGGCTGTTCCTGCGCCAGCACATAGCCTGCAACCGCCGCGGCGGCTACGCGCACGTTGGCGTCGGTAAAGTCGTCGGCAATGACACCGCGCCAGCCATCGGTGCCGAATTTAACCGGGGATTTTGGTGCGGGGGAGGTCGTCTGCGTTGGGTCTGTCATGTGTGAGGGCTACACCAGGTCGTGCTTCTGCTCGAGCAGCAGTTGCTTCACCAGCTTGCCAACATCCTGGCACTGGCTGCGCGTGGTCACCAGCAAAACATCGTCGGTCTCTACAATCACCAGATCCTGTACTCCAACCAGCGCCACATGCCGCTGGGGGACGTGCGCATAGTTTCCGGCAGCGTCCAGCAGACTGTGGGCGGGTGCTTCGATCACATTGCGGCTTTCGCCTGCGTTGGCATCGCGGGCCAGCTTATGGTCATACAGCGCCGACCATGAGCCCAGATCGTTCCAGCCGAACTCGGCCGGTATGCAGTAGAGGTTGGAACGATGTTCGCCCTTGGCCGAGCGTGGCTCCAGAATGGCGTAGTCGATGCTGATGTCTTCGCACTTTGGGTAAAGCTCCGCAAACCGGGCAGCGAACGCGTCCGTGCCGTAAGCAGCGGCGATCTCTTCCAGGTACGGTGAGGTCTCGGGCAGGTGCTCGCGGAAGGCATCGGCCAGCGTGCGCGCCATGGCCAGAAACATGCCGCTGTTCCAGAAGTAGCGTCCGGTGGCAAGAAATTCTTCCGCGCGCACCCGGTTTGGCTTTTCCGTAAACCGGCGCACCCGCACCGCGCCAGACTCCAGCACCTCGCCGGTTTCGATGTAGCCGTAACCGGTCTCGGGGCGGCTGGGATGGATGCCGAGGACGATGATGTTTGGGCCGGCTTCCGCCAGGGCGCTGGCCTGGTGGAGAATCTGACGAAACTGGCCGGTATTTTCAATGGCATGGTCGGCGGGGAACAGGCCCAGCACGGCGTAGGGGGCTTCGCGTTCCAGCAGAAACGCGGCCAGCCCCGCAGCCGGGGCCGTATTGCGCGCGACGGGTTCGGCCAGCAGGTGGGCCTGGGGAATCTGGTCGAGCTGCGCCGCGATGGTTGGCAGCAGCCCCTCGTTGGCCATCACCCAGCACTTTGACGCTGGGGCGACGGGCAGCAGCCGCTCCAGCGTCTGCTGCAGCATCGTCTTGTCGCTGCTGTCGAGCGAAAGGACCTGTTTGGGGTGCTTGCGGCGGCTGCGCGGCCAGAATCGCGTTCCACTGCCGCCCGCCAGAATGAAAGGTCGAAGATCCATGAACTCCCGAAATGCCTTGGATTCACCTGCAACAGAATGGGATGGCCGCAGTGCGCACGGCGCGCCTAAATCGGACAGGCCCGCAACAGCTCAACCGCATCTGTCGCCGGAAATGACCATGCGCCCACCGCCGCGGGAACGACGGCAAGCTGGCCCCGCGAAAGCTCCAGCGAGCCGCCGTCCCACTGCACACTGCCGCTGCCCTGGGCGGCGAACACCAGTTGCACGCATCCTGTGGCGTCCAGCCCGGGAACCGCTGCGGACAACGAATGGCGCTCGCCGGCTGCCACGGAAAAGCGATCAACGCGAAAGTAGTCCGACTGCACCAGCACTTCGCCGCCATCTTCCGGCCGGGGCGTAACTTTTCCCGCGCGGGTAACGGCTCGCGAAGCCTTCAGTCCGTCGGTTAGATGCAGTTCGCGCGGACGACCGTAGTCGTACAGCCGGTACGTCATGTCGGAGTTCTGCTGCGTCTCCAGCAGCACGGCGCCCGGGCCAATGGCGTGGATGGTGCCGGCATCGACGAAGATCATGTCTGCTTTGCGGACGGGCATCCAGTGCAGCAGCGGCTCCAGGCCATTGTTCATGATGGCGGCCCGCATCTGCTCCTCCGTAGTCCCAGGCTTCAGTCCTAGAGCGACGCTGGCGTCGGGCGTGGCGTCGAGCACATACCAGCACTCGGTTTTGCCATGCGGCTCGCCGGCTTCACGCGCCATCGCATCGCCGGGGTGGACCTGGACGCTCAGCTTTTCTTTCGGAAACAGCACCTTCATCAGGAGCGGGAAGCGCTCGGCATGTGTCCAGCCAGGACCCAGGAGCGCCTCACGATGCGCGGCAAACACGGCGGCAAAGCGCTGCCCGGCCAGCGGGCCGTTATCGACCAGGCAGTCATCGCCGCTCAGCCAGACTTCGCCGATCGGTTCGCCGGTGACGGTGTAGTTGTACCAGGGGCTCAGGTCACGCACGCCCCAGATGCGGGTGCGAAACCACGGACGCAGGCGGAATGGAGAAAGAGTGGCTGGCATGAATTTGGACGATGCGTACTGGACGGTCCCGTGGTTGCACAGGCGGCATGCGCGCCTGATACGAGCTACGCTGCCTGGGCCCTCAGCCGCAGTGTACGTGCTGCCACGTGCTGAGGGCGTCTGTTTGTACAGCCGGGTGCCGATTAGCCGAGCTTGGCGAAAAACTCCTTCATGCGGCGCGTGCCTTCGTCTACATCGGCAGCGGTCACGGCGTAGGACAGGCGAATGTGCTCCCGCGTACCGAAGGCTTCGCCCGGCACGGTTACGACGTGCGCCTCGTGCAGCAGGCGGGTCGCCAGTTCGGCGGCGGTGGCAATTTTACCGCTGCCCAGAAATGCCGACACATTGGGATACACGTAGAAGGCGCCCTCGGGGACAGTGCAGCGCAGGCCGGGAATCTCCTGCATACGCGCCAGAATGCGGTCGCGCAGGGAGAGATACTCGGCACGCATTTCGCCGACGCACTCCTGCGGGCCGGTCAGCGCCGCCGCTGCGGCCTTCTGCACAAATGCGGCCGGGGACGATGTGTCCTGGCTCTGCAACTTGGACATGGCCTGAATGATCGGCTTGGGCGCCAGCGCAAATCCGGCGCGCCATCCCGTCATGGCGTAGGTCTTTGACAGCGAGCCCAGCACGACGATGTGCTCCTTGCAATCTGTGAACGACGCCCCTGAAACCGGCGCTCCCTTGTATTGCAGGTAGACGTAGCACTCATCCAGCAGGACATAGATGCCCCGCTTGTGCGCCAGCCGGACCACCTGTTCCAGATCCGCCGGTGACATGACGGAGCCGGCCGGGTTCGACGGCGTGTTGAGGATGATGGCCTTGGTGCGCGGGGTGATGGCTTTCTCGATGGCCGCCGCGGTGATGCGGAAGTTCTCCGCTTCGTTGGTCTGCAGGATGACCGGCTTGCCGCCCGCATACTGAATGATGTCTTTGAAAGAGACCCAATAGGGGGCGGGCAGAACCACCTCATCACCGTGGTCGACCAGAACCTGGATGGCGTGGAACAGCGCCAGTTTGCCGCCTGTTGTGAAGACGGCTTCCTCAGGCGTGTAGCTGGTGCCGAAGTCGGCGGCGTGGCGATCGACGATGGCCTTACGGACTTCAGGAATGCCGCTGACCACGGTGTAGCGCGTAAAGTTCGCCTCAATCGCGGCGATGGCTGCGTCCT
>JAKAUB010000188.1 GCA_021827845.1 Acidobacteriota bacterium
GCTCAGCACGCGGCCGCGAACGCGCGCGCCGACGGGGTAGCGCTCCGCGACATCCAGCCAGGGATCCGGCGTGAGCTGTTTGAAGCCCAGCGAGATGCGCTGCTTTTCGCGGTCGAACTTTAGAATCTTTACCTGAATTTCATCGCCCACGTTGACCAGATCGCGGGGATGCGTCAAGCGGCCCCAGGACATGTCCGTGACGTGCAGCAGGCCGTCAATGCCGCCCAGGTCGACAAACGCGCCGTACTCGGTAAGATTCTTCACCGTGCCGGTCAGGATCGCGCCCTCTTCCAATTGCTCGAGGGTCGCCGAACGCTTGGCGCCGGCCTCTTCCTCAAGCATCTCCTTGCGCGAAACGACCACATTGCCGCGCTTCTTGTTCAGCTTGATGACGCGAACATCGAGGGTCTGACCGACGTAGGATTCCAGATTGCGAACGGGCCGGATTTCGACCTGCGAGCCCGGCAGGAATGCCTTGATGCCGATATCGACCGTCAGGCCGCCCTTGACGCGACTGACGACCACGCCGTTGACGGGCGTCTTCTCATTGGCCGCCTTTTCGATGGTGTCCCACACCCGGTGGCGCAGCGCTTTCTCATAGCTGAGTTGATAGTTGCCCTCAGCATCTTCGCGCTCGACAACGACCTCGACCGTCTGGCCCGGCTCCAGCTTGGGCTGTCCGGCGTGATCCAGCACCTGTTCAATCGGAATGAGCCCTTCGGACTTCAGGCCGACGTCCACCACGACGTGCTTGTCGGTCAGCTTGACCACCGTTCCCGTCACGACGTTGCCATCGACGGACTGGGCGGCCTCCTGCGCAGCCTGCTCGTGCTCAAACGAGTCCAGCAGCGCGCCGAAGTCCATCTCTTCTTCGTGCGATGCGGCATCGTGATGCGCAGCGGGGGCGGTCTCCGCCGAAGTGACTGGCGAAGTTTGCGGCTCGGCTGCCCTTAGGTCGGCAGAAGCGGCGGCAGGGTTGTGGTGGGTATCATGCGCGGCGTGGGCCTGCGCAGAAGCGGTCTCGTTGGGTTCCAGGGCTGTGGTATTCAGGGGTTTGCTCTCGGTGATTTCGGGATTGAGGACATCGACCATGGTGCGGAATGACTCCAGACTCGCAGCGGCGCGACGATCGTCCGCTTCCGGCGACGCAGCGAAAGCACGGGGCTGGCGCGAAGTCTCCGGTGTTGCGTTCCGCCTGAGAGCCCTGTCGGGCGCAGAGTTGCGGGCAGTTCGCAGCTTCGAAGATTCTCTTCCTCGGACGATGACCGACCCGGTATGGGAGACGCGGAGCGGCGGAGCCAATCACCCGGATTGCCATCCGTCTTGCGAGACCGCGCCTGCGATAACAGGCGGATACGGGATGTGCCGGGGAGAGAGAAACCCTCGATAGAAGCCGCAGCGCGCGAGTCCGGCACGCCTAGCTTCCAATTCAGACTATATCAATCGCTGGAAAATAGTGTCAACGAATCGGAGAAACGAGCCGATAAATTTACGGCTATTTCTTCGAGAGTCCACTTTTCGCTTTGCCAAGCCGCATGTTGAACCCAAAGATCGGCCCCCACACGTTAATGCCGAAGTCTTCATATTTCGGCTGCGAGAGGTAAGCATTGGACACGTGCATGTACGTTGCGCCCGCATCCGCGCTGAAGCGCGGATTGAAGTCGTAACGCACGCCGCTTCCCATCATGTAGGTGAAGGTGAGGTCCTGCCCTTGTGCATAGAGCACGCCGTGAGGCCCCTGAGCGTTGATGTCGCCGACCCCGCCGCGCATTTCGTAATAGGGAATGGCGCGCCAGTTGCGCGGAATGAAATTACGCCGGATTCCGAAGTCGAAGGCTTCGTAGTGGGTCTCCGCGCCGCGCGGAATCGCGGTAATGGCGAGGCTGAAGGTAAAGTCGGTGCTGCCGCGAAGAAATCCTGGTCCGTGAATTCCATCCACCTGCCAGCGCAGCGAGGCGATGTTGGGAACCAGCGCGTATTTCAAGGGCCACGTGGTGTACGGGCTGCCAACAAACACGTCGAAGATCAGCGGAATGTTCCACGGCAGATATCCCACTTCGTAGGAAAATTCAGTTTTGTTGCGGTAGAAGATGTCGCAGTTGAAGTCGTGCGACTGCACGGCGGTGGTGTCGGTTGCCTTGCAGTATGCGTGGCAGCGTAGCGTAGCACCGCAGATCAGGAGCAGGGGAAGCAGGAAGAGAGTTCTGCGCATGAGAGAAAAATGTTGTTGAGACGATTGATTTTTTAACACACTCTCCGGACAGGAGCTTAGAAGCGGCCGGGAGCGATTACGCTGCTTCAGGAAAATGACGCGCTGGTCTCCAGTTTTCGCCAGTACCGGTCCTCTTCGACCGTGATCCCCCAGATCGTGTCGGTGCGATGCACGGGCTCCGCCATCCAGCCGTGGCGCGCGTAAAAACGCGCCGCACGATGATTGCCCGTCAGCACCCAGAGCGCCGCCTGCGAGAATCCGGTGCGCGCCAGGTGCGCTTCTGCGGCGCGGAGCAGCGCAACCCCCGCCCCGCGGGCCCAATGAGCGGGGTCTACGTACAGCGCACGCAGCTCTCCCCACGGCACCCCGCTGTCTTCGCTGGGAAGCGTGGTGGCAAATCCGATGATGCGGCCCTGATCGATCGCTAGCTGCGTGTATGGCGCCGCGGGGTCCGCGTGCGTAAGGTCGTAGCGGGCAGCGCGGTCTTCCGGCCGCAGCGCATCCAGATAGGCGGCCGGCAGGATGCCGGCGTACGCAGCTTGCCAGGACCGCACGTGAATGGTCGCAATCTCCAACGCGTCGGCGGGCACCGCAGGTCGAATCTGCATGGTGTTTCATTGCACGCTACACAAGGGGCGTTTTGCAACACCTTGCGGTTTTGGGAGAACATGGGGTCGTACGGTCGCATGGATTTTTCCGGCCGTCGACAGGTACCCGCCGCTATGAGTCAGCCTCGCGCCACTGAAATCCGCCTAGCGTCCCGCCCGCAGGGCGAACCGTCCCTGAGCAATTTTGAGGTTGCAGCCGTCGATCTGCCGGAGCTGCAACCGGGCGAAGTTCTGGTCCGCAACACGTTTTTTTCCGTGGACCCCTATATGCGGGGTCGCATGAACGACAGTAAATCCTATGTCGCACCGTTTGCCGTCGGCAAAACCCTGGATGGCGCCGCGGTGGGGCAGGTGGTGCAGTCGCGGCATCCGGGATTTTTGCCCAGTACCTGGGTGGCGAGTCTTTGCGGGTGGCGAGACTATTTTGTCGCGCCGGCCCAGAATCTGCGCATCATTGACGCGACCCAGGCTCCCGCTTC
The DNA here is from genome assembly GCA_021827845.1 of Acidobacteriota bacterium. GTDB lineage: Bacteria > Acidobacteriota > Terriglobia > Terriglobales > Acidobacteriaceae > JAKAUB01. Next base: position 3,300 of record JAKAUB010000188.1, read on the forward strand.
CGCGTATCTCGGCGTGCTGGGCGCTCCGGGACTGACGGCATGGGTTGGCATCCATGACATCTTGAAGCTGCGCAGCGGCGAGACCATCTTTGTCTCCGGCGCTGCGGGCGCGGTGGGCAGCGTGGTCTGCCAGATGGCCAAAATACTCGGCTGCCGCGTGGTCGCCAGCGCGGGCAGCGCGGCCAAGATCGCTTTTCTGCGGAACCAGCTGCATGTGGACGCTGCCTTCAACTATCGCGAGGCGGACATCGAGCAGGAGCTGCGCGACGCAGCGCCCGACGGGCTGCATGCTTACTTTGACAACACAGCCGGCCCCCAGCTTGAGGCGGCGCTCGGCAGAATGCGGAATCACGGACGCATCGCTCTGTGCGGCGCAATCACGGGCTACAACACGCCGGTGCCCGGTCCGCGGAATCTTGGGCTCGCCATCGGCCGGCGGTTAAGGCTGCAGGGGTTTCTCGTCGTGGACTATCTGCATCGCATGCAGCCGTTTCTGGAGGAGACGATTCCGATGGTCCGCGCCGGCAAGCTGCTGCATCAGGAAACGATCATCGAGGGCCTGCAGCACGCGCCGGAGGCCTTTATCTCCATGCTGCGCTCCGGCGATGCTCACATGGGCAAGATGGTCGTCCGCGTCTAACGGCCCCGCCCCGCATATACTGCGCAGATGGATACGCTCTGGACTCCCTGGCGGTACAGCTATGTCAGCTCCGCCGATACGGCTGCGCGCAAGGGTGTGCCGCCCGCGCTGGCGGCCTGGCCTGGCGATACTGGCTGCGTATTCTGCAATCTGCTGGCCGCGACGCAGTTTGCCGTGGAGCACGGGATGGCCGCCGAAGCCGCCGATCGCGCGGCAAACATCGTCTATCGCGGAGACTTGTGCTTCATCTGTCTGAACTCTTTTCCGTATAACTCCGGCCACGCGATGATTCTGCCGTACCAGCATGTTGCGGATCTGGCGACGCTGCCCGAACCTGCGGCCCTGGAGTTGATGCGGCTGGCGCAGCGGCTGGATCGCGTGCTGCGCGAGGTCTACCGGCCCGACGGCGCGAATCTCGGCATCAATGAAGGGAAGGCAGCCGGAGCCGGCGTCGCCGGCCATCTGCATCTGCATATGCTGCCGCGATGGGCCGGGGATACGAATTTTATGACCGTCACTGGAGAAACACGCGTGCTGCCGGAGTTACTGGACATCACGTGGACGCGGCTGCATGCGGCTCTGGAGCGCCGCGCATGATCTTCTGCTTTCAGGAAGACTTGTGCGGTGGATGGGTATGATGCCGGTGGCGCAAAGAGCTGGCTTCAAAGCTGACGATCTTCCAGGCCCCATTGATGCGGTGATACACGCGCGTGTAACGGTAGGTCCCGTTAATCGGTTCGCCGTCCTTACTGCCTTCCACCTGTGCTTTTGAGACAACGACCACAGTTGTTCCAAAGACGCGGATCTTGACGTCCGATACGTTCATCTCCGTAAAGTGCAGCGCGCCACTTTTGACGGCCGCGATCGTCTCGTTTTTGGTCGCGAGCGTGCCGTCGGAGTAGATGCCCAGGTAGTCGCTGGACAGCATATTGGCCATCGTGGCCGTATCGCCCTTTAGCTGCGCCAGCCGCCACTGCGATTCCAGGTGCTGGATCGTGTGGACGATGTCTTTGGGCTGGCGGTGAGGCCGCGGAATCGACTTTGCCGTGGCCCGGGGAAGAAATCCGAGCAGCAGGCATACGCACGCCAGAATCGCTGGTGCGCGCCTGGACCGCGAGGCTTGAAAATCGGACGCTGCTCGCATGGCTGTACCCGGATGGTAGTGCGCAGCGAGCCGCGCGTCAAAATGAAATTTTCGCCAAACGGAATTCCGGGCGCCGCACGGGGGCAGTTACGCCAGCGCGTTCATGTTCTCGACGCTGCGTTCCTTCATCCACTGATACAAGCCGCCGATCGCGAAGTCGCGGAAATGAGCGGAGGCGCGGTGCGCTTCCAGCGCCGCATCGTCCTTGTACTGTTCAAAGATGAGCACCGTGTTCGGATTGTCCGCCAGCTCGGTGGGGACATACGTCACGCAGCCAGGCTCGCGCCGCGACGCCTCGGCCAGGTGACGGACGGCCAGCTGCACCTTTTCGCGGTCTTCAGAGGCGAAGCGCATACGGACGGCAAACGTGATCATTTCGGGGAAGCTCCTTTAGCGTTGCGAGAGCGCCGGCAAGGCCGGGCGCGAGATACGGGGAAGGCGGCGAACCGTCAGGCGCGCGCCGAGGGGGTTGCGGCCATTGTAGCCAGCGCCGCGGCAAACTCCGGCAGCAGGATCGTCTGGTCACGATCGGGCCCGGTGGAGATCATACCGATCTTTGCCCCGGATTCCTGCTCCAGAAATTTCAGGTACTCGCGCGCAGCAGCCGGCAGGTCCTCAAACCGTTTCATGTTTTCCGTGGAGGTCTGCCAGCCTTTCATCGTGCGCAGCACGGGCTGAATGGACTCAATGCCACGCACATCTGCGGGAATGGTATCGGTGGTGCGGCCTTCGATCGAATACGCCGTGCAGACCGGAATCTCCGCCAGAGCGTCCAGCACGTCCAGCTTGGTGACCACCAACCATTCGGTGCCGTTGATCTGGGTGGAGTAGCGCAGCAAGGGCAGGTCCAGCCAGCCGCAGCGGCGCGGCCGGCCAGTGACGGCGCCATACTCCTGGCCGCGGGCGCGCAGCAACTCCCCGGAGCTGTCTTTGATCTCGGTCGGGAATGGGCCTTCGCCCACGCGCGTCACATACGCCTTGGTCACGCCGATGACGGTGCCGATGCGCGTAGGGCCAACGCCGGTTCCGATCACGGCTCCGCCCGCCGTAGCAGAGGAAGACGTGACGAAGGGATACGTGCCGTGGTCGATGTCGAGCAGTGTGCCCTGCGCGCCTTCAAACATCAGGCTTTCGCCCGCATCCAGCGCCTGGTTCAGCAGGCGGGAGGTATCGGCGACGAACGGCGCCAGCCGTTCCGCTGCGCGGGCATACTCCTCATACATTTTTCCGGCATCCAGCGGGTCTGTCCCGAACAGCGCCTGCGCGATGGTGTTCTTCTCATGGCAGGCGTTCTGAATATGCGTGCGCATCAGCGCCGGATTCAGCAGGTCAATGACGCGCAGACCGCTGCGCTTCATCTTGTCTTCATAGGCCGGCCCAATACCGCGGCTGGTGGTGCCGATCTTCATGCGGCCGGGGGCGTTTTCCGCCGCCAGCTCGATCATGCGGTGGTAGGGAAGGATGACGTGGGCGCGGTCAGAAACAAACAACTGCCCGGCAACATCAACGCCCAGCGCCTTCAGGCGATCCACTTCCTGCAGAAAGGCAATCGGATCCAGCACGACGCCGTTGCCGATGACGGCGCGGCAGTCCGGCCGGAGAACGCCACAGGGGACCAATTGCAGGATGAACTTTTTACCGCTGATGATGACCGTGTGGCCAGCGTTGTGACCGCCGGCGTACCGCGCAACCAGAGAAAACCGTCCCGACAGAACGTCGACGATCTTGCCCTTACCCTCATCGCCCCACTGGGCGCCTAAAACGACCGCTGTCTTTGCTCGCATCTTTGCTCATTCCGCTCGACAGGCAGGCCTGTTTCGCAAGAGAAAATCCTATACTACCGTTGCGCGGTCATAAAGCGAAAAGCCAACCCGTCATCGCGCCCCGCACTCACGCATGCCAGAACTCCCTGAAGTCGAAACCATTGCGCGCGGGCTGGACCGCCGTGTACGCGGCGCCACCATTGTTTCGGTGTGGCTGGGTGAAAAACCGGAGCCATTCCGATCGGCGCCCTCTGTCCTTGAAAAGACGCTGACGGGAAGCCGCATCGCGCGGGTGCATCGCGTGGGCAAGCACATTGTCATCGATCTGGAGCCGGCCGGATCATTGCACAAGCGGGAAGCAGCGCCCGCGCAGTGGCTGGTGCATCTGGGCATGACCGGGCGCATGCTGGTCGCTGAGCCTGAGGCTGCTGTTCCTCCGCATACCCACGCGATCGTGGATCTGGTCGATGGGCGGCAGCTTCGCTTCGTCGATCCGCGGCGGTTTGGGCGATTGTCCATCGCCGAGCCGCCGGCTGCGCAGGCTTCCGCTGAACCGGGAAAGTTATTTCGCGGCACCGGCCGGGAACCCCTCGATATTTCGCAGCAGGATTTCGATGCGCTCTTCCGTGGTCGCCGCACGCCTATCAAGTCGGCGCTGCTGAACCAGAAGCTGCTGCATGGCGTCGGAAACATCTATGCGGACGAAGGATTATTTCGCGCCGGAATCCGTCCGCGCCGGCAGGCGGGAAGGCTGAGCCGTGCCGAACTGGCGCGGCTGCGCGCCGGGCTGCAGGCAGTGCTGCAGGAGGCCATCGCACTGGGCGGCTCCTCGGTCTCCGACTACGTCGATGCGGACGGCCAGCGCGGCTTCTTCCAACTGGAGCATCGGGTCTATCTGCGGACCGGCGAACCATGCCGCGTCTGCCAAACGCCCATCCGGCGGATTCTGGTGGCGGGCCGGGGGACGCATTACTGCCCGAAGTGCCAGAAGTAGGGGAGAGCGTGGCAGGCGTTTGCTATGGCTTTCAATATTTTTCTTTATAGCTTCTATGCATTTTCAGAATGAAGGGACGCTTTACCGGAAATAACACTCTTAGAATCAACGGCATATTTTGGCATTCGACGTGCTTTAGTGTGTTTCATCAGGCGCGTGACGCAGCCGGGGAGCTTTCCGGTTTGCATAAAGTCGGGCGTTTCGAGGTATCCGTCACCGATGGACCCGGTGAAGAGCCGGCGGGGATGATGGAGCCCGAAACGGAAGTTTAGAAAAAAGAAACGCAAGACGGGTCTACCCAGAAAGCCGGGAGGCCAGTGACCCGTATCGAGCGGCGTTTTCCCGATGGACCCGATGGAATAGATTTCGTGCAGCCGGGCATCAGACTCCGGCGATCGAGGAATTGGTTCCGCGCCGGTTTCCTGTCTAACGCATCCTTCAGAAGACCTGCCCTGGTTCTCCTTGTGTCTCTTCTGAATGGAATTTTCTCTGCGGTCGCGAGCAGGTATCCCGGCTCAATTGCTGGCTGCTTGAAGACTGACCCAAGAGACGCGGCAACTCAGGGAGCCGGCCGCGTTTTCCTCAGTGCAGCTTGCTGAATTCTTTGCCTCGGAGTAGCATCT
>JAKAUB010000249.1 GCA_021827845.1 Acidobacteriota bacterium
AAGGCTGCTACAAAAAGCCGCTTCATACTTCCTCCAAAGAATCGAAATTAGGAAAAGGCCCGGAGTGCGCCCGGGCAGCTCGCGACATCTCGCCCCAGGACCGAAATCCGCTCAGAAGGACGATGGAACGAGTATGCAGGGCTTACGCCGATTGGAGGGCAGCGTACGTAAGCCGAGCGATGCTCGTCAATAAAAATTTTTCACCTGTTGATTCCACGCGAAAAAATGGGGCTTGCGGCGTCGGAAAGACGAACCTGCGCTGGGTGCATAGTCTAAAGAGACCGCCAAAAATCGCCCGGACGTCCCGATGGGTGGAGCGGGTAGTGACTCATTTTGCTTACGCCGGTCAAGTTGTTCTGGATGGCGGGTATTACCGCCATCCGAAAAACTATGGCATACTGGGATGCATGAGGCGCTTAAGCACAATGCCATCCGACCCTAATCAGGCCGCCGCTCTGACTGCGAAGCTAGCGACGGAAGAGCCCGCCGAGGTATTACCGGAACGGGATGCTGTAACGAAATATCTTGCCGATATTGGTAGAAGGGGTGGTATAAAGGGCGGCAAAGCGCGCGCCGCAAATCTTTCCGACGAACGTAAGCAGGAAATCGCTAGGAAAGCTGCGCAGGCACGGTGGAATCGTGGAAAGCAATGAATCTTTTTGACGATGCCCTAAAGGGATTGATGAATGAGAAGCTTGACAAGCTCGAAAAGAAGTTTGCGGCCGACGTCATGTTCTTTTATGGCGAAATTCAGCCCTCCATCGTTCGTTCGTTCCGAGATCTCATCGAGGATTTGAAACAGAATCCAGTCAACCCTTCATCACCTCAAACAAAGCTCGTAATAGTCCTGAATTCCCCTGGCGGATCGGCTGAGACGGTAGAAAAATTGGTTGACATTACCCGTCACCATTATGCGGATGTAAGCTTTGTCGTGCCGGATTTCGCGATGTCCGCAGGAACCATCTTCTGCATGTCTGGAAACCGCATCTACATGGACTATTCGTCTTCTCTCGGGCCTATTGATCCTCAGGTGTTCAATGGCAAGCAGTGGGTTCCCGCTCGTGGGTACTTGGACAAAGTGGAAGAGATGTTTGATAAGTCCAAAAAGGGAACTCTTTCCAACGCTGAATTTGTCATGCTGCAAAACCAAGATTTGGCGATGCTTAGCCAGTACGAACAGGCGAAAAACCTCACTGTAACGCTGCTGAAGCGTTGGCTGATAGATTACAAATGGAAGGACTGGACGACGCATGGAACGAATCCAGCCAAAATCGGACAGCCGGTTACGCCGCGAGAAAAAGAGGCGAGAGCGGAAGAGGTAGCGGATGCTTTAGGGGACAATAAGCTTTGGCATTCGCATAGCAGGATGATTGGAGTGGAAACGCTTCGAAAATCGATCAGGCTGAAAATTGAGGACTACTCCAACGACCCGGAGCTCCAACCCATAATCCGTTCCTACAACGATCTGATCACGGAATACATCGGGAAGCTCAACACTCCCATTTTCGTGCACACAAGACTATTCATCTAAGAAAACGAGGAGAGAGCTATGACAATCGAGGAGAGGATGAAGCAAGTTCTCGCAGAGCATGAGGAACCGATGACCCCCGATTTCGCCCGCCTCCACGAGTTCTACGAGGAGAAGAAAAAAGAGGGGTTAATCAGAAAGCAAGAATACACCCTGCCTCCAATGGACACGGTGGGGCGCACTTCTTTCCAGTGGAGTTGGAATCGGCCATTAGTGCCAAATCAACAACACTAACTCTGTCGACATGCTTGAGCGGCTCATGCATAATAATTGCATGAGCCGCTCAAGCATGTCTGAACGCGCCTGCCTTATCGCTGCTCTCGTAGAAGGCAATTCCCTCCGCTCCACTTCCCGCATGTGCGGAGTGGCCTTCAATACCGTCCTGAAACTTGTGCCTGAGATCGGCATTGCCTGCGCGGATTACCACGACGCCTATGTGCGCAACGTCCGGGCTAAGCGAATTCAGTGCGACGAAATATGGCAATTTGTGGGATGCAAGGCCAAGAACGCCGCTCCTGAGAAGAAAGCAGCCAGGTGCGGCGACGTTTGGACATGGACGGCGATTGATGCAGATACCAAGCTCTGCATCTCGTACATGGTCGGCGGACGCGATGGCGGATGGGCCTACGACTTCATGCAAGACGTGGCCAGCCGCGTGATTGGCAGGCCGCAAATTACCACGGACGGCCACAAGCCCTATCTGGAAGCGGTAGAGAGTGCCCTTGGAGCAGATGTAGATTTCGCGACGCTCCAGAAAATCTATGGCGCGTCTGAGGAACCTGCGAAGCGGTACAGTCCCGCGAAGTGTATCGGAGTCGAGTGCAAGGTGATCATCGGCGATCCCAATCCCCAGCACCTCTCCACCAGCTACGTTGAGCGCCAGAACCTCACAATGCGCATGTCCATGCGCCGGTTTACTCGCCTCACAAACGGGTTTTCCAAGAAATTCGAGAACCACGCCTATTCAGTCGCGCTGCACTTCATGCATTACAACTTCTGTCGCGTTCACAAGACCCTAAGAGTGACGCCCGCGATGGAAGCCGGATTGTCGGATCACGTGTGGTCGCTGGAAAAACTTGCCAGCCTGCTGGATGCCCCGATTACCGCCGTCGCTTGAAACTGAGTCACTACCGTGGAGCGGGAAAGATTGACGCCTGCCGCCCGGTTTCGATATGCTCGATATCTGCGCAGTGTTGCGTCTGTCTGCATAGGCGGTACGCAAGCGTCCTTCGGTCATCCGCCCCTCGACGCACCGGCAGGTTTCTCTGCGCGCCATCACGCGATTTTCTTGAGTATCTCCGGTTTTTCGCGGGAATCGTATCGCGTCACCCGGCCAAACGGCGGAATTTTGGCATTCAGGCAGCGTTGCGGGCGAGTGGCCCGGCATGGCTGTTGCAGCAAGTCAGGCAGGAGAGAAGGATAACAACGATGTCGACATATGTACCGCGTCCGCAGGACATTACGCGCAAATGGTACGTGCTGGACGCCAGCGGGCAGACGCTGGGGCGTCTGGCCTCGGCCGCAGCGCGGGTGCTGAGCGGAAAGAACAATCCGCAGTACACGCCCTATATTGATACGGGCGATCACGTGATCGTGGTGAATGCTGCCAAGGTGCGGCTGACCGGGTTGAAGAGCCAGCAGAAGATGTACCGCCGCTACACCGGGTTTCCGGGTGGCATGCGTGAAGAATCGTTTCTGCGGCTGATCGAGCGCCGTCCGGACCGGGTGGTGGAGCAGGCGATTCTGGGCATGCTGCCCAAGACGCGCATGGGCCGCCAGATGGGTTCCAAGCTGAAGGTATATCGCGGCGAAACGCATCCGCACGATGCGCAGAAGCCCGTGGGCATGACGCTGGCCGAGTAAGGCCTGCGACAGGTTTTTTGAAAACCGCGCGACTTGTTTCGCGGCGGGGTAGAAAAGGATCCGATGGCAGAGATGACGCAGTATTACGGAACGGGACGGCGCAAGACCAGCATCGCGCGGGTCTTCCTGCGCCCGGGCACCGGCAATTTTGTCGTGAATGGCCGCGCCTTTGAGAATTATTTTGTGACCGAAACGCAGCGCCTGGCAGCGCGGCGCGTTCTGACGGCGACGGAGCTGGGCAGCACGTTCGACGTGCTGGCGACCGTAAAGGGCGGCGGCGTAACCGCGCAGGCGGAAGCCGTCAAGATGGGCACGGCGCGTGCGTTGCTGGAGTACAACATTGAGCTGCGCGGCACGCTGAAGGCGCAGGGCTTTCTGACGCGCGACGCGCGCATGAAGGAACGCAAGAAGTACGGGCAGAAGGGCGCCCGCAAGCGGTTCCAGTTCAGCAAGCGATAGATTTCTGGCGCCTGCCGCCGCCGGTCTTCTATGGGTCGATGGACTCATTGGGAGGCTGGCGCGGCCGGTGCCAAAGGTTTCGCACTACCACTCTCCCTGCGGGGATAAATCCGTGCCGGCTCTTCCCGGCGGCCGGATGCAAATCATAAGGAGGTCGTTTGGCCACTATCACCATGAAGGAGCTGCTCGAAGCGGGAGTCCACTTCGGGCATCAGACCAAGCGCTGGAATCCGAAGATGAAGGAATATATCTTCGGCGAGCGCAACGGGATCTACATCATCGATCTGCAGAAGACCTTGAAGATGTTCAAGGAAGCCAGCAAGTATGTGACGGACCTGGCCTTCGATGGAAAGACGATCCTGTTTGTCGGTACCAAGCGGCAGGCACAGGACGCCATTGCGGAAGAAGCAAACCGCTGCGGCATGTTCTACATCAACCAGCGCTGGCTGGGGGGATTGCTGACCAACTGGACCACCGTGCAGAAGTCTGTAAAGCGCCTTCAGGAACTGGATGAGATGGCCACCGACGGCCGTTACGATCTGCTGACCAAGAAGGAAGTGATTCAGCTCGAGCGGGAACGCAAGCATCTGCAGGCCAACCTGGCCGGCATTAAGAACATGCGCCGTCTGCCGGATGCGCTCTTCATCGTCGACTCCAACAATGAGGCGATCGCGGTGAAGGAAGCGCGCAAGCTGGGCATTCCGGTGGTTGCTGTCGTCGATACCAACTGCGACCCGACCGTCGTGGACCACGTGATTCCGGGCAACGACGACGCGCTGCGCGCGATCCGTCTGTTCACCGCCAAGATTGCCGACTCCGTGATTGAAGGCGTGCAGATGGGCGGCGAGAAGCAGCAGGCCGAGATTGCCGGCGTGCAGGCCGCGGCTGCGACCGATGCGGCTGCGCCGGACGCTGCCTACGCCGGGCTGCCGACGGCGCACGATCCCGATCTGGTCGAGGACGAAGTGGACCTGGAGCAGGCGCTGGGCGGCGGTATCCGCAAGGCTCCGGCTGCGGTCACGGTGATTCCGGAAGAGCCGGATGCGGCTCCCGCAGAAAACGCGCTGTAAGCGCCGGTAAAAGGCCCCACCCCAACCATTGGATTCGCCGGGTGGAACCGGAAGTGCGACGCTGCCGGTTCCACCGCGGGTGAGTCCTCTGCCTGCCGCGCAGCATCCAAACGTCTACACCAGGCGAAACAAGCGAAGGAACAATTCTGTGAGTGAAACAATCTCTGCTGCAAAAGTAAAAGAGCTGCGCGAAAAAACCGGCGCACCCATGATGGACTGCCGGAGCGCGCTAACGGAAGCTCAGGGCGACATGGAGCAGGCCGTCGTCGTGCTGCGCAAAAAAGGTATGGCGTCGGCTGCCAAGAAGGCAGGCCGCACCGCCAGCGAAGGCGCGGTCGGAACATACATCCACGCGGGCGGCAAGATCGGCGTGCTGCTGGAGATTAACTGCGAGAGCGACTTTGTCGCCCGCACGCAGGATTTTCAGGATCTGCTGAAGGACGTGGCCATGCACATCGCGGCCACGGACCCCCGCTACATCCGCAAAGAAGATGTGACTGCGGAGGACATGGAGCGCGAGAAGGAAATCTATCGCGCGCAGGCGGCGCAGACGGGCAAGCCTGCTCCGGTGGTTGAGAAGATCGTCGAGGGCAAAATGTCCAAGTTCTACGAGGAGGTCTGCCTGCTGGAGCAGCCCTTTATCAAGGAGCAGAGCGTGACGATCGGGCAGTTGATCGCCCAGAAGGTGGGTAAGCTCGGCGAGAACCTGATGGTGCGCCGCTTTGCCCGCTTCAAGGTTGGCGACGCCAACTGGACGGTCGCCCAGATCAAGCAGGTCAGCGAAGGCTGATCGTCGCCCGAACTAAGCTGGCGAAAGGCCCGGATTCCTCCGGGCCTTTTGCTTTGTGCGCGAATGAAAAGTTCGCCGTCGTGGGTACATGCTCGTTTTCTCTGTGGCCGTAGAGCAAGGTTCGTCATTCTGGGCGAAGCGAAGAATCCAGGCCTTGGCTTTTTGCTGCGATACAGAGATCCTTCGCTGCGCTCAGGATGACTCAATAGGACGCTCAGGATGACACAAGAAGACGCTCGGGACGACATCCGACAATGCCCGTGTACTTTATGCCGACGGAAGAAATGCTCTAATATCGAACGCATACCGTTTTTTTGATTGCCTGAATATCAAAACAACCGGCAGCGCATGCACGGGAAGCGTCTGCTACGGAGCTGAAACATCATGACTCTGGCCCGGCGACTCGTGCTGCTGACGCTTGCGCCGCTCGTTTGTGCGGCCTCGCCGGTATGGGCACAGACAGCAGTCGACGCGGCTAAGCCGGCGCCCACACAGGTGGCCTCCAGCAGCGATGTGCCGTCGCTGGCCGATCTTGGTTTGCCCTCCGTGGCGCCGCAGAAGGCGCAGGCCACAGACGGGCAGAAGCAGACCCCCGCGGCCGCGCCCGCACAGCCGCAAAAAGACAACGGGCTCTCTCTGGGTGACCTCGGGTTCAGCGCCTCGCAGACGCAAACTAATCCCCGCGAGCAGGCGCTGCTGGAAAAGCGCACCCACATGCTGAAGGTGCATCAGACGCTGGGCCTGATCACCGCCGTTCCGCTTTACGCAACCGTCCTGGTCTCGGGCGGCGCCAAGCAGAAAAAGGGGCCGAACGGCACGTTCACGGAACCGTCCTCCGCCAACGTCGATCTGCACGCCGCGCTGGGCTCTCTCACGGCCGGTCTTTACGGCGCGACGGCCTACTATGCGATCTTTGCGCCGAGAATTCCGGGCGTTAAACCTAAGGGCGCGATCAAACTGCACCGCGATCTCGCCTACATTCATTTTCCGGGCATGATTCTCACACCGATTCTGGGCAGCATGGCGCTCAGCCAGGAGAGCAAGGGCGAGAAAGTGCATGGCATCGCCTCGGCTCATGCGGCGGTGGCGGCCACCACGGTCGTGGCGTACACCGCTGCGATCGTTGCGGTTTCATGGCCCATTCACTGGAAGTTCTGGCAACACTAGGGCTTTGTTTCGATGGTTATAAAGTGCCTGTAACGTGGCGAAGGACTGCTGAAATGCAGGGAAGTGCAAATACCGGGATTCTTCGCTTCGCTCAGAATGACGAACCTCACCCCACAGCAACAGTGAAAATGCGACCAACGATGAAAATGCTTCTTGCAGTCTTGCTGGCAGCGGTTCCGTCCGCTGTCCTGGCGCAGGCAAAGACCACCTACGTTCTGGAAAATTCAACACTCAGCTATCACATGGTGCACCCCATCCACACCGTGGATGGCGTTAGCCATGCCGCCAAAGGCAAGGGAGTCTGCGAGCTGGGGCAGTGCGAGTTTCTGATCGCTGCGCCGGTCAAGTCGTTCGATTCCGGCGACAGTAACCGCGACCTGCATATGCTGGAGGTCACGCGCGGCGCACAGTTTCCGCTGGTTGTCGTAAAGACGCGAATCCCGGAGCAGGCAACGAAGGCGCCAACCGTCAACGCGGACCTTACTGTGCAGTTTGCCGGGCAGACAGCGAGCTATAAAAACGTCCCATTCACGCGTACGGAGAGTGGCGACGAGATACACATTCACGGCGTGATTCCGGCCACCTGTTCGGATTTCAAGATCGACCGGCCGGAGTTTCTGACGGTGCCGATCAAAAACGAGATTCCCGTCACCGTGGATATGACCTGGAAGAAGATGTAACGGCGGCGGGATCGGTTATGGCCCGAACTTGATCAGGAGGGGCTGGTTGTAGGAAGCGCCGGCAGGGGTGGCGGGCGTGGTGAGAGTGTTGTCGCCAACGTATGCATTGCCGGTGCTATCCACTGCCAGCGAAGGACCGGCCGTGTAGAGATCGCCCAAAGAGCTGAAATGGTCAGTGTTGTTGTCGTTGAATTGCTGTACCCACACACTGCTGCCATTGCTGTTGAACTTCGCCAAAAAGACCGCTTCGTTTGCGGAATAGGCCGCAAGCAAGGGCTCCGACGTATAGCCGGCGAGCAGAATGTTGCCGGAGGGATCGATGCCGATTCCGCCGCTGTTCATGGGTTCAATCGGCGGCAATCCGAAAGGCGTGAGCCACTGCTGCGCGCCGTTCGCGCTGCCAAACTGGGCGACCAGGCACCCTGGCGCAGCGCTCTGCGAATTGGGAACCGGGCAGCCGACAACTACCGGATTTCCCGTGGTGGCCAGCGTCACGCCGCTCAACGACAGGCCGCTGGCGTATGGCGTTCCGGCAAGTTGCTGGGTCCAGCCCGCGGTTCCGGCCGAAGAGTACTCGAGCAGCACAGGCGCGGACTGCGCATTATAGGCGCTCTGTGTGCTGCCCGCTGCGTAGAGGTTTCCCGCGCTATCGACGGCGAGGGCTGTGAGACGGGTAATCGCAGACAGGGAGAGGGTGTGCTGCCAAAGGATATTTCCGGATGGCCCATCGAGCAGCGCCAGCAAGCCGGTCTCTGCGGTCAATTGGAGGCTAGAACCGCCGCTCGCCAGCGGC
>JAKAUB010000143.1 GCA_021827845.1 Acidobacteriota bacterium
CAGGTTTCAGTATAGGTGGGCCGCGATGGGAAGCGCCCGGGTAGCGAAGCAGCAGCAGCGGATTCCCTGCGGGAATGACAACAAGAACGGCAACAGCAACAGGAAGCAGCCGCCTGCTAGACTGCAGGTGCTTTGTTCCCGGGCTCTTCGGGGGAGGGGTGGCATGCGCATGACGCGTCGGGGGATGGCTGCGGTTCTGGGTCTGCTGAGTCTTTGTGCTGCGGCATCGCGGGCGCAATCGGCACCTGCGCCGGTCACGACCATCACCCTCGGCCAGTCCATCGCGCCGTTGAACGGCCCGTGGAAGTTCCACACCGGCGACAACCCCGCCTGGGCCGACCCCAACTTCGACGACGCAACATGGGAGACGGTGGACCTGACGCCCAAGCAGGGCAGCTTCGATCCGACCGTCGGATTTTCCGGCTACGTTCCGGGCTGGACGGCCAAGGGCCATCCCGGCTACTGGGGCTGGGCGTGGTATCGCATCCGGGTGAAGACAAACGCGCGGCCGGGAGAGAAGCTGGCCCAAAAACTAGCCGTGCTCGGCCCGGCGGACGTGGACGACGCCTACCAGGTCTTCGCCGACGGCAGACTGCTGGGCAGCTTCGGCAAGTTCCCGGCCTCCGGCGGCCGTCCCGTCATCTACAGCTCCCAGCCGCGCATGTTTCCCTTGCCGCAGGCAGCGGGCGAGAACGGCGATTCCACGCAGGTGCTGGCCTTCCGCGTGTGGATGGAACCCAGCACGCTGACGCATGAACCCGATGCCGGCGGCATGAAAAGCGCGCCGCTGCTGGGCGAGGCGGAGGTGGTGGCCGCGCAGTACCAGCTCGCCTGGCTGGCGCTGGTGCGCTCCTACTCGTCCGTTGCCATCGATGCGGCGCTGTGTCTGCTGCTGGCGCTGCTGGCCGCCAGCCTGGTCCTGTTCGACCGTATCGATTCGGTCTATTGGTGGCTGGCCGGGGTCTTTCTGCTGACCGCGACAGACGCAGGCAACGTGTGCCTGGCCGCCTGGACGCAGTTCGAAGGCGTGATCCCGCTGACGGTCGCGGAGTTCGTGTTCCAGGTTCCGCTGATGCTGGGTGGCTGGACGATGGTGTGGTGGGTCTGGTTCCGGCTGCGCCGTCCGGCATGGCTGCCGAAGCTGATCGCTGGGCTGACCCTGCTGTATATGCTCTCCCAGGCGCTCGGAAACGATTACTTCCTCGCCATCCCGCACCCCGTCGGTGTGGCGTTCCATTTTGTCTCGCTGGGCGTGCGGCTGCTGTTCCTGCTGCTGCTCATCTGGATTGCCGTTGAAGGCGTCCGCCAGCAGGGCTGGGAGGGCTGGCTGGCGCTGCCCGCCGTTTTGCTGGTTGGCATTGCCCAGTTTCAAGAAGAGCTGGGCGTCCTGCACATCCGCACGTTCTGGTTTCCTTTCGGCGCGCAGGTCTCGCTCGGCGCCATCGCGGATTTGCTCCTCGTGGTGGCCATCGCTGTCCTGCTGCTGCGCCGCGCGCTGCTCTCCGTGCGCCGCCAGCGGGAGATGGCGCTCGATGTCAAGCAGGCGCAGGAGGTGCAGCAGGTGCTCATTCCAATGGCGCTGCCGCAGATTCCCGGCCTCGCCATCGAAAGTGAGTACCGCCCGGCGCAGGAGGTGGGCGGCGACTTCTTCCAGATCATCCCGCACCCGACCGACGGCAGCGTGCTGATCGTCACCGGCGACGTGACCGGCCATGGCCTGCAGGCCGGCATGCTGGTGGCGCTGATCGTGGGCGCAATTCGCATGGCCGCCGAAGTAAACCCAGACCCGCTCTTTGTTCTCGAAGCGTTAAACCGCCGCCTTCTCGGTCGCGGCGCTGCGCACGCCACCGCTCTCGCTCTGCGCGTTGCTGCCGACGGAGCCTGCACGCTGGCCAACGCCGGCCACCTGCCGCCGTACCTGAACGGCAAGGAACTGCCCATGCCCGGTGCGCTGCCGCTGGGAATGATCGACGGTGCCGAGTTCTCTTTAATGCAATTCGAGCTCGCCCCCGGTGACATCCTCACCCTGCTCTCGGACGGCGTCGCCGAAGCGACCGACGAGCGCGGCCAGCTCTTCGGGTTCGACCGCATTCATGCGCTGCTCGCGAAAAACCTCTCCGCCGCCGAGATCGCCGCCACCGCCCAGTCCTTCGGCCAGATCGACGACATCTCCGTCCTGCAGGTGGAGCGGCTCGGCGCCGCCGTCCCCTCGGTCGCATAACCGCAGCGGGGAGCAAAAGCAAAGGCAACAGCAGATCCCCTGCGGGGATGACAGCAAGAAAGGCAAAAGCGACGACAACAACAAAAGCGGAAGCAGATTCCCTGCAGGAATGACAACAAGAAAGGCAAAGGCAACAGCGGAAGCAACGACAACAGAGGATTCCCTGCGGGAAGGACACACGCGCTTTTGCTTTTCTGGTTTGTCATCCCCGGAGGGGATCTGCTTCACCGGCTGTCAGTAGTACAGATACTTCCGCCAGCGGTGGTCTGAGCTGCCGATCATGCGCATGATGTGGCGGCTGGTGTGCAGCGAAAACGGCCGCGGCTCGCGCTGCAGCTTCATCTCTGTCAGCTCCTGCAGCAACTGGTTGCCCTTGCGGCGGTTACAGCTATGGCAGCAGGCCACCAGATTCTCCCAGGTGGAGAGGCCGCCGCGCGACCGCGGCACCACATGGTCCAGCGTCAGCTCCGCCGCCGGCAGAATCTCCCCGCAGTACTGGCAGGTGTTGCGGTCGCGCAACAGGATATTTTTTCGCGAGAGCGCCCGCGTCTGGTGGGGGATGCGGCGATACTCCAGCAGGCGGATGACCGAGGGCATGGGCACGCGCACCCGCGCCGCATGCAGCACGGTGCCGTGCTCCTCTTCAGACCGCGCGACGCCTTTCAGGATGAGCACCAGCGCCCGGCGCGCGCCGCAGATGTTGATCGGTTCGTAGGAGGCGTTTAACACCAGCACCGGCCGCTGCATGGCAGGCGGCACGGGCTGCAGCGCCCGCATTTCGGAGTGCGGCCGCACGCTGGCGGTGCGTGGCGCGGCCTTCTGCTTGCGGCTGTGAGCGGTGGCTCGGATTGCAGACATTTCCATTCCCCCAAAAGGTTCAGTACACAACCCTCTCACCCGGCGCGGCAGCTTGCGCCAGCCGGACAACGTCGGCAGATTGCGGATTCCAGAACGCCACGCCCTCGCGCTGCGAGCGCGCCAGCGTAGCGACAGAGACAGAGGCGGCCCCGGCGTCCAGCAATACCCGCGAGCACTCCCGCGCGGTCGCTCCGGTGGTGTAAATGTCATCGATCAGCAGCACCGGACGGCCGGCGATCTGCTCCGGATGCGGTACCTGAAACGCGCCCCGCAGATTGCGGCGGCGCTGGTGCGGGGACAGCCCGGCCTGGCTTTCGGTACGGCGCGTGCGCAGCAACGCGTCCTCGGCCAGCCGCAGCCTTTTGTGCGGCGACAGGCGCCGCAGGGCGGCCAGCGCGCCCTCGGCCAGCAGCAGCGTCTGGTTAAAGCCGCGCTCGCTGTACTTGGTGCGATGCAGCGGCACGGGAACTACCAGAGTCTCCGGCGGCAGGCTGCCCAGGCTGGCGATTGCAAGCGCCAGCCGCTCCCCCAGCGGCTGCGCGCAGCTTGCCAGGTTCTCGTATTTCAGCAGATGGATCAGCGCCCGCAGCGGGCCGTCATACACGCCGTAGGCCACCGCCTGGGCAAACGGAGGGCGGGCGCGCTCGCACATCTCGCAGAGATTCTGCCCTGGGAACCGGGCCTGCACGGCAAAGCGCAGATCGCCAAAGCCAAGCTGCTCCCCGCAGCGGCTGCATAGATTGTCAGGGTCTTGCGGCTGGATCAGGCGCCAGCATTCCGGGCAGACCGGGGTGCGGCTGGCGTGGAGCAGAGGCTGCTCACAAAGGCGGCAGGTTGCAGGCAGCAGGACAGAACTGATGGAATCGAGGGGACTTCGCAGCACACGCACGATCGCGCGCCACATCGCAGATTCGGCAGCCGGAGAGCCACCGGGTGTTTCGCCGGGCTGTATGCGCGGCTGATGGTGGAAGACGCACCTCCACGCCCGCCGCATCCCGTGGTCGTGCCCCGGACGCAGCCGGCTTGCCTGCAGTATATGCGTATTTTGCGGAACTGCCAGCCTGCGTTTGCTGAATTTTCATGCGCCCGCAGTTGGCGCACCGCTGCCAACCGTTTCGCGGCCGGCGCTATTTGTCGTTCAGGCTGGTCTTTATGATGGAGGCCTTGTGCTCCTTATGGTCCTCATCCAGGATGACCAGCTTGCGGCCGTCGATGGCATACTTCAGCTCGGCGCCGACCGTCACCTTGGCAGGCTTTGACCAGGGGAAGTTGAGCTTCTCCCGCGCGACATAGGTCTTCTCCGGCCCGCGGATGGTGTAGACCTCGTAGGTGTCGTTGTCGTCCATGGTCTGCGCGGTGGTGGTGCGGGAGCTGCCTTTGCCGTCGGACTGGAAGGTTGTCATGCTGCCATTCTTAAAGGTCTGCCGCTCGGTATCGACGACTTTGCCCGTCTCCCAGGCGTGCGAGGCCGCCAAGGCCAGGCCAGCCGTCAGCACCATTCCTGCGATCACCGCCGTTGTTCGATACCAGGGCTTCATCGTGCGCTCCATATTCATTTTTTGGAAGTCTGGCGCGAGTGTACCCAAAGCCGGAGCTTTTGCCAGCGGAATTTCGGCCAAAGGTGCTGCAAGCTGCACATAATCCGTGGTGCTTGGCATCAAACACCTGTGATTCCCGCCACCGTTCTCCTGCTTGGGCTCGTTACTGCGTACGCAGCGTGGAGAGAACGGTCAGCAAAAAGTCGCCAGCTTTATTTCGCCCCTGATGGCCGCCGAGCCTACCCGATGCAGCTTGCGGGTGGAACAGGCTTGTTCCGCGTGCCAGCAAAACCTTTTGAAGCCGGCGTGCAAAACGCAGGCGAAAGAAACCATAAAACATTAGGAGCCTAACAATGCCTCATCTCTCCGACCCTGTTCAGCTTGGACCCTTGGTCCTGCCCAACCGCGTCTTGATGGCGCCCCTCACGCGGTCCCGCGCCGACGCAGATGGCGTACCCAGCAAACTCGCGGCAACGTATTACTCGCAACGCGCTTCCGCAGGACTCATCGTGAGCGAGGCGACGCAAATCTCGCCCATGGGAAAGGGGTACATCAATACGCCAGGGATTCATTCCCCGGAACAGGTGAAGGCCTGGAGCGCAATTGTCGACGCCGTCCATCAGGCGGGCGGCCGAATCTTTCTTCAGCTATGGCATGTCGGCCGCATCTCGCATTCGTCGCTGCTGCCAAACAACGCACATCCGGTTGCTCCGTCAGCGATCCGCGCCAAGAGCCGTACTATGCTTGCTACGGGTGTGGTCGAGGTCTCCGAGCCGGTTGCCCTGACGGCCGACGGCATTAAAGAAACGCTGGCTGACTACCGGCGCGCCGCCGCCAACGCAAAAGAGGCTGGATTCGACGGAGTGGAGATCCATGCGGCGAATGGATACCTGATCGACCAGTTTCTTCGAACCGGCACCAACCACAGAACCGATGAATATGGAGGCGTGGCGGCGAACCGGGTCCGCTTTCTGTCGCAAGTGGTCGAACAGGTGCTGAATTCCTGGGAAAAAATGCGGGTCGGTGTGCGCCTCGCTCCCACGGTTACGTTTAACGATATGAGCGACGATAACCCGCGCGAAACCTTCTCCGTCGCGGTGGAACAACTCAATACTTACGGACTCGGATACGTCCATGTCGTCGAAAGGGCGCAGGACAGCAAGGGAGACGACGGGGAAAGCCTCGCGTTGTCGGCTCACCTGCGATCGCTTTGGAAGGGGCTCTACATCGTGAACGGCGGGTATGACCGGGAGCGGGGAGAGGAAGCGCTGCGGACCGGGCATGCCGACGCGGTGGCATACGGCCGCGCATTTCTCGCCAATCCGGATCTTCCCAAGCGGCTGCGCCTCGGCGCCGCACTGAACGAACCGGACCCGGCGACCTTCTACGGCGGAGGCGCTGCCGGGTACACGACCTATCCCGCGCTCGCGTGAACCGGGCAATGCCGCGGGCAGGGAGTACCGGCGATCGAACAGCGATCGCCGGTGCTGGTGGCGAGCCGGTCCGGTTGAAGGAGCGGCGATCCCTTGGACCAGCGATGTTGCACTCTGGAGCACTTCCCAACGCCGGAGACTTTCTAAGCGGCCGGGCGCGAATGTGCGCAAGAGCGGCAGGGTTTCATGCGATAAGTTTCCCGAGGGTGCCGTGAGAGGCAATCGGCGGTTTCCCAGGTAAGGAAAATGGACGGGCCGGATTTTTAGTCTATTCTCAGGAAGATTCCTGGAGGAGGAACTTCCTGTAAGACGGCAAATCTGTACTCTTCTCTGTCCAGTAAGCTCATCGGCGATGATGCGAATCGAGAAATAATCGCTGGCGATAAGCGCGTTTGTCATGACACAATATGGGGCTTGCTCTCTGCTACCGTGAACCACGAAACCAATCTCAATTAGCTGAGGAGCTGCCTATTCCAATGCCCTATCAACAGCATGGGACTTCTGCGAAGGGCCATGACCAGTTCTTTCTTGGCCATCTTCAATCAGTGCAGGCGGAAAACGCTTGGTACTACAATCAGCACTTTTTGGGTCGCGGAGGGAACGGAACTGCTTTCCTAGTGACATGTTCTTCTGGGCCACATATCGGGATGCAGTTTGTCCTCAAAGTTTTTCACAGGATCAGCGACGAGAAACGGCGCAAAGCATTTCTCCAAGAAGTTGAACATCTGAAAAAGCTCAATCACCCGGCTATCACGCAGATTTTTGACGAGGGAGTGTTCAAAGCAAATAACGGCAAACAGTATCCATTCGCGATTATTGAATACGTCCCAACTACTGCCCGAACACTAATGATCGCTAGACAAGTCGATCGGTTGAGAGCCATTCGGATAGCTTTGAACTGCTTGTCGGCCATTGACTGTATGCATAAGGCGACCCCCCAACTCATTCATCGCGACATCAAGCCGGAAAACATCTTGATTAGCGAAATGGGCGCGAAGCTAGCCGATTTCGGTCTCGTCAAAGTTTTAGCGGACATTCAGTCTGAAGACGAGCACATAGATGCACCGGGGGGTTCTCCGTGGCCAGGGATGCCTTGGCGCTACAGAACGCCCGAATTGGTGCAGCGCGCTCGTG
Source organism: Acidobacteriota bacterium (assembly GCA_021827845.1). Classification (GTDB taxonomy): domain Bacteria; phylum Acidobacteriota; class Terriglobia; order Terriglobales; family Acidobacteriaceae; genus JAKAUB01. The sequence goes on from JAKAUB010000143.1 coordinate 7,185, forward strand.
ATAAAAAGAAGCCCGTCACCACCAGGAGCGATATCTTTCAATTTGGCACAGTATTTTACGAACTGCTAACTGGCTATAACCCTCAGCTGAAGCCGAAGGAGATCACTGACGACATTGAGTTGGACTTTCACGAAATCAAGGGAAGCCAAGGACCAGAACTTTTGACTCTGATCAAAGCAATGATGAACGCAAAGCCCTCAAATCGGTTTCCAGCGAACAAATGCCTTGGCGACCTGAACAAAATTCATGAAGCCTATTGCAAGTCACTTTTTGAGACGACAGGGCAGTTTGTCTGACGCATTTAGTTGAAACCCGCAAGGTAACGACAAGTCGGCTTATCGGAAGCCGCTCACCCTGGGCATTCTCAAATTCTGCCCTCAGGCCAATGCACTCGTTGGGCCTGGGTCCGCAGAAAGCCGCATCGTTGCCAGCAAACACCCGTGCATTCAGTCAACAGTCAAGAGCACTTAGCTTGTTCTCTGTGCGCCGGAATAGGGGTGATGGTTGAAGAGCATCATAGATTCCGGGTGACGGCTCGCCACGCGGGCTGCCAATTCGTCTCCACCCGAGCCCTGCAAAGAGCCGACTGCCTCCGCTGATCGCCAGTAATAGAAGCGCATTCCTGATCATTCGCCTCTTCCTTCCGCCGCACTGCATGCACTAGACTCAAGCGGTTACGACAGCTTCCCCCGCAGGAGGGATACTTTTGGCGACCCACGCGAAACATGCGCCGCAACCACCCCATGCCACCGGCCCGGCCGGGTTTCAGCCCTATGTAAAGCCCGGCGAGTCGCGGCCGGAGCTGACGGTTCGCGCCCTCCTGCTGGGCTGCATCTTCGGCATCCTGTTTGGCGCAGTGACGGTCTACGTGGGCCTGCGCGCCGGGCTGACGGTCGCCGCATCCATACCCATCGCGGTGCTGTCGATCAGCGTGCTGCGGGCGCTGGGCCGCGCGTCCATCCTGGAAAACAACATTGTGCAGACGACGGGCAACGCCGGCCAGTCGATTGCCGCGGGCGTCATCTTTACCCTGCCGGCGCTGATCTTTCTCGGGTTCGATCTGGAATACTTCCGCATCTTTGTGCTGGCGCTGATCGGCGGCTGGCTCGGCGTGTTTTTCATGATCCCGCTGCGGCGGCAGTT
>JAKAUB010000079.1 GCA_021827845.1 Acidobacteriota bacterium
CTCGCCGGCATTCAATGCTGAAAATAATTTCTGTTTACGCCGAAACTTTTGGTGAGCTACTCCGTATGACTGTTGGCGTAGAACTGCACCAGGTCGGCCTTCAACTGCTTCAGCGCATCCACATTCAAATACACCATATGCCCCGACGGGTAATAGGTGAAGCGGATATTTTTCTGATCGGCCGGCGGCAGCATCATGTGAGCGATGTCGAACTCCGTCTCAAAGAACGGCGTCGCCAGATCGAAGTATCCGTTGACTGACATCAGCTTCAAATTCGGGTTCTGCCGCATGGCAGCGCTCAAATCCAGCGCCACGTCCGGCGTATCCTCGTGGTCGCCATCCGGTGCGCGGTGCTTCATATCCCAATGGAACCCTGGACCGTATGCGGTCGGCTTGTATGCTTCGTCGGAGGTGTACTTGAGCGTGCCCGACAGATATTGCTCAAAGCCGGCAACAAACGCTCCAGTAATGCCGGTGTCTGACGGGTCGTACGTCGGCTTAGCACCGGCTGCGTCCATATCGGCCCCTTCAAAGCGGGCGTCGTAGCGGCCCAGGGTCACGCGCTCGTCGCGCAGTAGTTCCTTGCGGAATCGCGAAGGATCGATGCGCAGGTTGGTCTGCTTCAGATACTTCACGCTCAGGCCGGTCATGGAGCTGACCTTCTGCGCGACGGCGTCTTCCTGCTCGGGACTCAGGTTCTGTCCCTGCGCCAGCGCCTGTGCATACGGCCCGCGCGCGTAGGTGCGCACTTCTTCCAGGAACGATGGCAAATCTGCCGGCTTATTCGGCAGCTTGTTGTGATACCAGGCAATCGCGGCATAGGACGGCAGATTATTGATGTAGCGCTCATCCAGGCCTGATGCGCGATCCGCAAAATTCAGGATCGAGGACACCAGCACAATGCCATTCAGCGAAATCCCGCTGCGCTGCAGCGAGTAGGAAAGCCCCGCGGAGCGCGTCGTTCCGTAGGACTCGCCAATCAGATACTTCGGCGAGTTCCAGCGCTGGTTGACCGTGAGATACCGGGCGATGAAGTGGTTGAAGGCCAGAATGTCCTGATCGACGCCGAGGAAGTCCGACAGTTTGCCCGGGGGGATGGGGCGCGAAAAGCCCGTGCCCATCGCATCGACAAAGACCAGGTCGGTGACGTCGAGCAGGCTGTACTGGTTGGACACCAGATGATAGGGCGCGGGCGGCGTCGCTTTCGGGCTGGCGGTCTCTATGCGCACCGGGCTGAAGGAACCCATGTGCAGCCAGACGGACGAAGAGCCGGGCCCGCCGTTGTACAAAAACGTTACTGGCCGATGCGACGCATCCGCGCCATCCTCGGTATATGCCACATAAAAAATACTGCCGATGGGCTGGTTCTGATCGTTGCGCAGCAGCAGCGTTCCGGCAGTCGCCGTGTAGTGAATGGTGCGCCCGTTCAACACAATGGTGTGCTGCGTGGCGGAGCTACGCTCCTGCGGCGGATTGGCTGGCTGACTGACGCTGGAAGCAGCGGGTGGTTGCGCCTTGGCTTCGTCCGGCTTCTTCGCCTGGGCGTTCAGGGGGAGAGCGGTGGCAGCGATCGACCCGGCTGCCAGACAAAAAGAGAGAAACCGCGCTTTAGGAATCATCGCTAGCAGGATACCCGAGCCAGCTGTTTTGCGACGCCTAGAAAATTCCGGCCAGCAGATGATCTCTGTCCTCTGCCGTCATGGGCGGCATGCCTCCCGGCCGGGATGCAGCCCACGCACCGCAGCGATTGGCCAGCGCCGCAGCCGGCTGCAGTGGAAACCCCTGCAGCAGCGCATAGGTAAGGCCGGCGGTGAAAGCGTCGCCTGCACCCACCGTATCGGCCACGCGGACTGGATTTCCGGGCTGTTCAACAACCGCGTCCCGCGCTACCAGCAGTGAGCCCTCCGCGCCGCACGTGATCGCAACCAGCTCGACGGCAAAGCCCTGCAGCAGCGATCGCGCGGCGTCCACCGGATCCTCCGGATCGACATCGAGTTCCAGCGCCCGGGCCAGCTCCGGCACCTCTTCCGCGCTCAACTTCACAACATTGGCAGCGCTGCAGCTCCAGCGCAAAATCTCCGGCGTCCACCAGGGCGGGCGCAGGTTAATGTCCAGCAAACGCAGGCAGTCACGGCTTGTCGCATCTACCAGCGACTGGAGCGTGGCCCGGCTTACCTCCGACCGTTGCGCCAGCGTTCCGAAGTAAACCACACCCAGATGCGGAGCGAGAGCGAGAAGCCGTGGGTCGCCGGGGATAAAATCCCACGCCACATTTTTACGGATGGTGTACGCCGGCACGCCGTCCGCAAGCGCAATCTCCACCGCGCCGGTTGGATGCACGGCATCCTGCGCAATCCATTCCGTGGAAACGAAGCGGGCGCGCAATTGCTCGATCGCCGTAGCCCCCAGCGCATCTTGGCCGACGCTGCTCACCAGCGCTACGTGCTCGGGCTCGTCAGAGTCCTGCCGCATTAAGGCGGCCAGCATGGCGGCGAAGTTTGCAGGAGCGCCGCCGAGCGCCGGTCCAGCCGGCAGCAGATCCCACAGCAGCTCTCCAAAGGCGAGGACTCGCGGCGAGGGATCCATGGGGCTATGGGTGCCCAGCCGCAAAGACAACCAACTGCTGCGGCTGAAGCGGAATGTCGCAGCGGTCGCCGTTCACCGTCACAGGCTGCTGGACATTCCACAATGGAGTCAGGGATGTTGTTCCAGCGAGAACGGTTCGCGCGAAATTCAAGTGGATCGTCCGGGGCGCAAGGCCTTTGTTGAGCACCACCAGCAGCGTCTCGCCGGGCTGTCCAGCGGTGGATGCAGCACCGTGGTTGCGAACCGGCGCGGGATACCGCGCATAGGCAAATCCCGTTTCATCCGCCAGCAGCGTCTGCTGCCGGCCGGTCTGCAATACAGGATGCTGCGCCCGCAGCGCCAGCATGCCGCTGGTCCACGCGTAGAGATCCTGCTGCGCAGAAGTTCTTCCCTGCTGCGTGAAGGCGTTTGCGGCATCGCCGGGAAATCCACCGGGAAAGTCCGGCCGATTGTCAGTGAGGGTCGTCCCCTTCAGGCCGATCTCATCGCCCTCGAAAATCTGCGGCATGCCGCGCATGGTTGCAATCAGGCCCAGCGCAAGCTTCACCGTGCCCGCATCCGCTCCCGGTTCGGCGATCAGGCGGCGCGTATCCTGGTTGCCAAAAAACGTCACCAGCCGCTCAGGATCGGGGTAGAACCAGTCACTCCGCTGCACGTCAGAGATGGCAGACATCGGAGAGTAGCCGCCCTGCGAACCACCGGCCAGCGCCGACTGCAGCGCAAAATATCCCGGATAATCGAACAGCGTGTAAAGCCCCGTGTCCACGCCCTCCTGCTTCACGCCGCCGGCGAAGTACGCCACCACTGCCGGATCGGGACTGGGAACCTCCCCCACGGTTGTGAGGTGCGGATACAGCAGGTGGAGGACGGTGTGCAGACTCTGCCAGAAGTCTCGATTGACATACGCCACCGTATCCAGCCGCAGCCCGTCCAGCGCGCCGGTCTCCGTCCACCAGACCACGTTCTGGATCAGATACTGCCGCACCAGCGGGTTTGATTGATTCAGGTCGGGCAGCGCGTTGAATAACCAGCCATCCACAACGGGCGCAGCCGAGGCCTCTGAGCCATGCGGGTCGGTCGCCAGCGAAAAATCCGAGCTGGCAGAGATATGGTCCGCAACGGTTCCGTGAAACCAGTCCGGCGCGGGTGGATCTTTGACCCACACACTGGCCGGCCCCACCTGATTCACCACGATGTCGAGCACCAGCTTCATCCCCTGAGCATGAATCTGGGAGGCGAGCTGCTCAAAGTTCGAGAGCGAGCCGAAGTGCGGATTGACCGCATACAGGTCGGTCGGTGCATAGCCGCTGTAGTCGGTGGGCGACGATGGATCCTGCGCATAGACAGGCGTGACCCATAGCGTCGTCGCGCCCAGCGCATGGATATAGTCCAGATGCTGCGCGACGCCGGCGAAGTTTCCGCCGTGGTATGCGTTTGGATCCTGGCGCGCGATGGTCTTGCGGAACGCAGGCGAGTCATCGGCCGGAGCACCCGCCTGGGCGAAGCGGTCGGGCATCACCAGATACATCACATCGGCCGGCGAGAATCCCTGAAAACCATCCGTCGGCGCGTGACGCTTGAGCAACTGGTACGGTACGCGCACGCGGCCGCCGCTGGTATGCACGATCAGGCTGAAACTGCTGGGCGGCGCGGCGGAGATATCCAGCCAGACGAAGGCCCAGTGCCCGTTGGCGGCAATGCGCACTTTGCGGATGGAGATGCCCGGGTTGCTGCTCGTGATCTGCGCGTTCAGCAGATTTTTACCGCGCAGCAGCAGCATGGGATTGGGCAGCCCGCTCCACCAGTTCGGCGGGTCTACCTGCTGCACGCTGGGCTTGGCCTGCGCAGCCGGCGGCGCCTTTTTTGTTGCATGCCGGGCAGCATCGCAGCGAGACGCTGCGCTCAGCGTCAGCAGAACAGCCAGCAGAGATATCCAGCGGGGGCGAAGACAGGGAACGCGCGCAGCAGACGGCAGGTTGGCGAATTGAGGAGAAGGACGCAGCATCAGCAAGGAAGCCCAGACGCAGCCGACGCACACCGCGTCGAAGGCGTCTCCAGTGTAACGCGCCGGATACGAGACATCGTCCGCGCGGGCAGCGGATCAGCCCTGGCGCGCGGCGCTGAGTGCCGCCGCAATCGCTTGCGTCAGAGCTGCCCCGTGCGGCTCATCCAGCTTGACCGCCGCACCGTCGGCGTCGGGACGAGTCAGATAAAACACGTCGATCGCCATCTCTCCCTCGGTATCGATCAGCGCAACGGAGATATCGCACTGCTGCTGTGCCATCACCAGGCTGATTCGCCGCAGCAGCCCAGGCGTATCCTGAGCGATCACCTGCAGGATCGTGCTGTGCGTCGAGGATGTATTGTCAATCGCCAGACGCGTTTCGATGGTCAGTTTATGCTGCTGCACGCGCCCTGCATGGGCCCGCGCGGCAAGCAGCCTTTCGACCGGCTCAGCGCCACTCGCGACATCGATCAGGCTTTTGCGGCAGCGATCCACCTCGCCCGGATTCAATGCCAGCGTCTTGTAGCGATCCTGAAAGCGGAAGGTGTCGATCACGATTCCGTCGCGGTTGGAAAACGCGTCGGCCTTGATGATGTCCATGCCCCAGGCGGTCAGCGCTCCAGCCAGATCGGCAAACAGCGAGGGACGATCGTGCGTCACGATGGTGCAGTCCCACCAGGCGCTGCCCTGCGTAAGAGAAACCTGCGCCGATGTGGCGACCAGGCCGGCGGCGAACTGCCAATGGCTGAAGATCTCCTGTGGAGTGCGGGTACGCAGATAACGCTGCGGCAGGCCGGCCAGAAAGCGATGGATGGCGTGGCTATGCTCCGGGGCCAGGGCAATCACCTGCTGGATGGCCGCGGTATCCGCGTCCTCCGCAATGCGATCGTCGTCAAGCGTGCGATCGAGCATATTGGCCGCAGCGATATACAGGCGCCACAGATTCTCCGCCTTCCACGGCGTCAGCGCCTCCGGGTTCACGGAACGGATGTCCGCATACGTCAGCAGTGTGAGCAGCCGCAGGTCGAGCGGGGAGCCTACCATTCCAGCGAACGCGCGCACCGTCTCAGCGTCGAAGATGTCCTTGCGCAGCGCCTGCGACATTTCGAGATGGTTCTGGATCAGGCGCAGCATCGTGTCCCGGCGCGACGGCTCAATGCCCCAGCGATCGGCAATCGCGGCCGCGACCACGACGCTCTGCGCCGTGTGTTCGGCGTCGCTGCGCGCCTTGCCCGTGTCATGCAGCAGCGCGGCCAAATACAGCAGCTCGGGCTCTTCCACCTCACGCAGAATGGAAGCAAAGTTTGCCTCCCACCCGGGAGCCGGATGCTGCAGCGCATGCAGATGTTCCAGGATCAGAAAGGTGTGCTCATCGACGGTGTAGCGATGGTAGGCATCGCGCACCACCAGCGCGTCGATGCTGTGAAACTCCGGCAGCAGCAGCTCCAGGATGCCCAGCGCGTGCATGGCACGCAACGCGTTAGCTGCTTCCGCACCCAGCAGAATGCGCCGGAACTCCCGCCAGATTGCGGGGCCGTCCGGGAGCCGTTCGGCCAGCACGCCCAGCGAGTCGCCAAGATGCCCTTCCGCTTCTCCGCTGAGCTGCAGCGGCTGCGACGCCAGCACCTGAAACAATGCCATCGCCTGGGCGGGATCGCCATACGCCGCTTCGTCCACCAGCCACACGCGGCCATCCTCAACGGAACAACCGGGAAACGGCCCGCGCGCGCGACGGCCGCGCATCCGCGTCAGCAGGGCACGACCGACACCCCCGGCGGAGCTCTCGGGCTGGCGGCTCTCCAGCATCTGACGCGTCAGCCAGAAAATGGCCCGCGCCTGGCGATAGTAATGGCGCATCCACTGTGCCGACTCAATGGCGGCAGCACCAGGCAGCCCGAGGCTCAACATTGCTGCCTCATCCTGTGCCTGCCAATAGAGCACATTGTCATCGCGCCGCTGGCGGAAGTGTAGATGCGCGCGCACGGTGACAAGAAAGCGATGCGCAACCTCGGACTCGTCCCGGCGCTCCAGCAACAAATGGCTGGCGTAGCCGGAAGGAGCGCCGGCAGCCTCCGGCGTCAGCCGGCGCAGCCACGCGCAGGCCTGAAAATCGCGCAGTCCGCCGGGGCCATCTTTTACGTTGGGTTCCAGATGAAACAGAGTGTGCTGGTACCGGGCATGCCGTGCCTGCACCAGCCGGCCGATCACCAGCAGCAGCGCCGGACGGCGACGGGCGATCAGATCCGGGATTCGCTCGCCGTCCAGCCGCTGGAACAGCGCGTAGTCGCCTGCGATGTAGCGGCGATCCAGCAAGGAAAGCGTGAACTCCGGGTTGTCCTCGGACAGCTTTTCACACTCTTCGACCGTGCGGGTGGTGGCGCTGACCCGCAAACCGATGTCCCAGAGGTTCTGGCAGAGGCGGCGAATCGCGGCGCGATATTCCTGTTCAACGCCGGGCTGCGCACACACAAACAGCAGGTCGATGTCGGAATAGGGAAAAAGGTGATGGCGGCCGTAGCCCCCGATGGCGGCCAGCGTCAGCCCGGCGGGGCTGTATTCCTCCGGCGCAATATTTTCGAGCCACAGTTTTTCGATCAGACTGTCGATCAGCGCGGAGCGGTCGCGCACCAGCGATTCGCCGTCCTGATCTTCAAAGAAACGGCCGCGCAGCGCATCGCTCTCCCGCTCCAGTTCCTGCCGCAGCGCGGCGACGGAGGCGTTGTTCTGCGCGGGCGATGCCATGGGGCAGATTCCTCCTGGAAGCTACAGCGCTGTCTCTCCGCGCTCGTCATTGCGAATGCGAATGGCCTCATCGATGCGGGAGATAAAGATCTTCCCGTCGCCGATCTTGCCGGTTCCAGCCGCCTTCAGAATCGCCTGTACGGCGCGTTCCACAATGGTGTCTGGGACGACCGCCTCAATCTTGATCTTCGGCAGCACATCCACGGAATACTCGCGTCCCCGGTAAAACTCGGTATGCCCCTTCTGGCGGCCATGTCCGCGGGCTTCCAGAATGGTCATGCCTTCGACACCGGCCTCAATCAGCGCCTCTTTCACCGCATCCAGTTTGGATGGCTGAATGACCGCCTCAATCTTCTGCATGTGTGCGTCCTCAAAAGAAATCCTGCCTGCCGCTACGGCAGCCTGGCTGGCGCCGTACAGCTTCACCTTATCAGCGCTTCGCTGTCAGGAAGCGGCAATTTCCCAGTCGTAACCTTCTTCGCCGTGCTGGGTCAGATCCAAACCCTCCGCTTCATGCGATTCGCTGACGCGCAGACCCACCAGCAGGTCCACGACCTTCAGCAGAATCAGCGTGCCGACGATCGAGACGGTCCACGCGATAGCGATGCCGCCGAGCTGACGCGGAACCTGTATCCAGTTGCCATCCAGCCAACCCACGGGCAGCGCGTGCCCCTGCGCATCCTTAAAGATCGGATTGACCGCGCTGGTGGCGAAGATGCCGGTCAGGATCGCTCCCAGCGTTCCACCGGCGCCATGCACGCCGAACGCGTCCAGCGAGTCGTCATAGCCGAACCAGGGCTTCACCTTCACGACCATGAAATAGCAGAAAATCCCGGCAAGAAATCCAATCGCCAGCGCCGACATAGGGCCGACAAATCCCGCAGCCGGAGTAATGGCCACCAGCCCGGCGACGGCGCCGGAGATGGCGCCCAGGGCGCTCGGCTTGCCGTTGCGCATCCACTCCGCCAGGCTCCAGCCGATGGCCGCGGCGGC
>JAKAUB010000248.1 GCA_021827845.1 Acidobacteriota bacterium
TTACGGCCCGTTTCGTGACGCAGCCGACTCCGCCCCGCAGTTTGGCGACCGCCGCACCTATCAGATGGATGGCGCGAACCGGCGCGAAGCCATGCGGGAGATTGCGCAGGACCTGGCGGAAGGCGCGGACATGATCCTGATGAAGCCTGCGTTGCCGTATCTTGACGTGATCCGCGAAGCCCGCGACCGCTTTGACGTGCCGATGGGCGCCTATCAGGTGTCGGGCGAATACGCCATGCTGCAGGCTGCGTTTCAGAACGGCTGGCTGGACCGCGACCGCGCCATGCTGGAGTCGCTCGTGTCCATCCGGCGCGCCGGCGCCGACTTTATCGTCACCTACTTTGCGCAAGCGGCCGCGAAGCTACTCTAGGCTTCTGCCGCTTCTCGCCCGGTTGCGGGCGCTACGTCTCGACGGGAAATCCTCCCGACCCTATCCTAAGAAGTACCGATGGACAAAGGCCCTATGAGCTCCTCACCGAATACGATTCATGTAGAACTCCCGGACGGAACAACCAAAACAGTTCCAGCCGGCACGACGCCGCGCGATATCGCCGCGGGAATTTCCCCGCGCCTGGCCGCCGCCGCAGTCGCTGCGAAGATACGCCCCCTGCATGCCGCCGTCGTCGCAACTGCCAGTTCTGCTGCGCCTTCAGAGGCAGAGATGTACGCGGCCGAAGACACCGCCTCCGAGCGCACCGTAGACCTTTCGCATCCGCTGACCGAAGACGTGGCGCTGCGCCTGCTGACCGAAAAGCACGCCGAGGCGCTCCATATCGTTCGTCATTCGGCGGCGCACGTTCTGGCAACAGCAGTGCTGGAGCTGTTTCCTGAAACAAAGCTGGGCCACGGCCCGGCGACCGAGAACGGCTTTTTCTACGACTTCTACCGCCCAACGCCCTTTACGCCGGAAGACCTGAAGAAGATCGAAGAGAAGATGGCGGAGGTGGTGGCGCGCGATGAGAAATTCGTTCGCGAGTGGGAGCCGCGTGAGCAGGGGCTGCAGCGATTCCGCACCGAAAACGACTTCATGAAGATTCACTTCATTGAGCGGTTTACGCAGCCGGGCGAGAAAATTTCGCTCTACCGGAACGGGGCGTTCGTCGACTTCTGCCGCGGGCCGCATCTGCCCTCCACGGGACGCGTCAAGGCGTTCAAGGTGCTGAACCTTGCCGGTGCCTACTGGCTGGGCGACGAGAAAAATCCGCAGCTGCAACGGATATATGGCACAGCGTTCTTTTCCAAAAAAGAGATGGACGAGCACTTTGCGCGGCTGGAAGAAGCAGCCCGCCGCGACCATCGTCTGCTGGGTAAGCAGCTCGACCTGTTCTCCATTCAGGAGGTCGCGGGCGCCGGCCTGATCTTCTGGCATCCCAAAGGCGGCATGGTGCGCCGGCTGATGGAAGACTGGATGCGCGAAGAATGTATCCGCCGTGGTTACGATCTTGTCTTCACCCCGCACGTCATGCGCACGGAGCTGTGGAAGATCAGCGGGCACGAGGGGTTCTACGCGCAAAACATGTACACCCCGATGGAGCTGGATGACGCCGACTACCGGCTGAAGCCGATGAACTGCCCCGGCCACATCCTCATCTATAAAAACTCTCCCAAGAGCTATCGCGACCTGCCCGTCCGGCTCGCCGAACTGGGCAACGTCTACCGCTATGAGCGCAGCGGCACAATGCACGGCCTGCTGCGCGTGCGCGGCTTTACCCAGGATGATGCGCATATCTTTTGCACGCCCACGCAGATTGAAGATGAAGTGGTCGCCTGTATTGAGTTTGCCGAGGCGGTGCTGAAGACGTTTGGTTTTACTGAGTTCAAAGTCGAACTCTCGACCTGGGACCCCAAAGACCGCAAGAGCTATGCCGGCTCTGACGACAAGTGGGAGCTGGCGATTCACTCGCTGCAGCAGGCGCTGACGCGCAAAAACATTCCCTTCACCACCATCCCTGGCGAAGCCGCGTTCTACGGGCCCAAGATCGACATTAAGCTGGTGGATGCTCTGGGCCGCCTGTGGCAGCTTTCGACGGTGCAGTTTGACTTCAATCTTCCCGCTCGCTTCGATCTGGAGTACGTCGGGGAGGATGGCGAACGGCATCAGCCGGTGATGGTCCATCGCGCGCTGTTCGGCTCCGTCGAGCGCTTCTTCGGCGTGCTGATTGAGCACTACGCCGGCGCGTTTCCGCTATGGCTCGCGCCCATCCAGATCGGGCTGGTGCCGATCAGCGAGAAGCACCTGGAGTATGCCCAGCACGTACAGCGGCAGTTGCAGGATGCAGGCTTCCGTGTGGAACTGGATGCACGCAATGAAAAGATGAACGCGAAGATTCGCGACCTGACGCTGCAGAAGATTCCCTATGTGCTGATCATGGGCGACAAGGAAGCCGCTGCAGATGCCGTCAGCGTGCGTGTTCGCGGCAAGGGCGATGAAGGCAGCGTTCCGCTGGCCCAGTTCATCACCCGCGCCAAAGCACTCACCGACCAGCGATCCATGGAGCTGTAGCGCGCTAAAAAAACAGCTTCGCCGCAAATTGAAACTGGCGTGGCGTGTAGACGCTGTTACTGTTGGCGTTGGTCGTCACCCCATAGGTGGGGTTGAACTCCAGGTACGGGTGCGCGGCCGTCGAGTCCGCCGGGCAGCCCTGTATCAGGGGAGTCGAACAGGCCGTGTAGCCCTGCGTGTCCACGCTGGTCACGTTCAGTGTGTTGGTCAGATTGAATGTTTCCGCCAGCAGATCCAGATGGATCTTGGGCCGGATGGGAATCTGCCGCGTCAGGCGGAAGCTGGTCATCTGTGTTGCACTGAACCGGTAGCTATTGCGCTGCAGAATGTTCAGCCGCGATGGCCCGCCTGCTCCGTTAATGCCAAAGAATGCCCCGCCGGGTGCGCTGCCGCCAACATGCAGCGTATACGGCAGCCCAGTCTGCCAGGCCACCACCGGCACAAACTCATAGTTATTCAGCAGAAGACCTCGCCAGCCCTGCTTCCGCCAGATGGTGAACAGGGCTCCGTGGAAGACCAGCCGCTGCCGGACGTCCGTGTTGGAGGCGCCATATTCCAGCTTTAGATTATTAGGCTCCAGAATATTGGTCGGCGACTTATAGGTCAGCTCATTCTCGTTGTAATCCAGGGCATGGGCAAAGGTGTAGTTCATGCCGAAGGTCAGGCCGTGCATCGTGCGGTGACGCAACGAAAGCACGCCTGCGTTGTAGTTGGAATTCACATTGCTCAGCAGCTCCGTAATGCTGCTGTAAAGGTAGTTGGGACGGATCGAAGTATATAGCGGCGTGACATACGTCGCGCCCTGCGGCAGGGGGCTGGGACGGCCCAGCGCCGGCCCGGGAATGTCGATGGTGTATCGCAGTTGCCCGACCGTTGCGCTGTCGATATTTGTATCGATAAAGTTGGGCAGCTCGCGTCCCTGGCTCATCATGTAGCTCAGTGAGAGCAGTGTGCTCCAACCCAACTGCTGCTCCACGACGAAGCTGCCTTGAATGCTCTCAGGCGCCTGATAATTGCTGGCGAAGTAGTAGGCCCCGGGAAGTGCGCCACGGTTGGCCCCCGTCGGAGCGTTGAAAAAGATGCTCGGAAATTGTGGCGCGCCGGGCTCAATCGAAGAAGAGTAACGGTAGGCACGCTGTGTCTGGTTCACACCGGTCGCCGTCAGCGCGGAATACAACGTCGCATTCACGATACGCCCGTAGTACACACCGGCCCCGGTACGGATGATGGTGTGCCCATTGCCAAAGATGTCCCACGCAATGCCCGCCCGTGGGCCATAGTTATTGCGGTCGTCAGGATAGTTGGCAGTCTGCGGAATCTGCGGATTGATGAAGAATGGCCGCGGTACCCGCTCGTATTCATAGCGAACGCCAGCCGTCAGTGTCAGGCGATGACTCAGCCGCCATTCGTCATTGGCGAAGCCGGCAAAATCGTTCGTAGTAATAAAGAATCCGCCCGGGCCAAACGTCTGCGAATAGCCGGCATATGCGTTGACATAGTAGGTTGGCGGCCCCAGACCCTGAACCGCATGATAATAGTCGGCTAGAAAGTCGCCAAAAGCCGTGTAGTTGTACTTCCCAGCACCACCGTAGATGTTGTCGAGCAGGTCTGCATTGCGATCCCAATCTGCGCCGACTTTGATCGTATGGTTGCCGACAACCCACGTCACTGTGTCTGAAAGCTGGGCCTTGTGCTCATCAGGGTATTCCGGTCGCGGCAGTTTTGCAGGATTCCCAAGAATCATGCCCTCCCCAGCGGCGCCACCGGCAATGCTCACCTGCGGGGCCAGACCGAATTGATTCTGCGCCAGCGCTGCCTCTATGCCTGCCGGTACCGGACTGGTCTGCCGGTCCAGCTCCCAGCCGAGTTGCCCGCGGAAGTCATTCGCCAGATTCTCTGTAAGAAAGGTGGCGAGATTCAGAATGCCCCAGTCGACATGCACCGTATCGTTGCCCAGACTGTTGACGCCGTACTGCGAGGAGGTCTGCGATTGCACGCCGTTCGGGGAGCTCCATCGCATTCTGTTATAGGAGAGCTGCATATGGTTGCGGTCGTTGATCTGCCAGTCGAGCTTTGGGAAGTTCAGCGTCTGGGTCCCGGTACGCGGCGCCAGCCCCGTCACGCTGCCAATCAACTGCAGCCCTTGTTGATACTGCTGGGTGCCTTTCTGATAAGACGGCATATCCAGCTTGTCATAAAGTTCGCAGGCACCCTGCGTCGCCTGGAATTGAAAAACTGAAGCATAAAATCCATTCGCCTGGTTATACGGCGGCAGGTTGGCGCAGGTTATAGGAAATCCGAGATATGTACCCGTTGGAATGGCAGCGAGCGGCGGGGCAAAAACGCTGCCGGGATAGCCGACGCGCGAAACCTCGGGAAAATTCCGGCGCACATAATCGAAAGAGTAGAACCAGAACAGCCGGCCTTTCACGATGGGTCCACCCATCGCGAAGCCCATCTGCTTTCGGTCATCCGGCGGCTGAAATGGACTGGTGATGAAGCTGTCGCCACTCAAAGCCGTTCTAGTGGTGTATGGGTTCAGTGCCGAAAATTTGCTGTTCCGTTCAAAGAAGAATGCCTGCCCGTGAAATTGGTTGGTGCCCGACTTCGTTACGGTGTTGATTACTCCGCCCGCAGCACGGCCATACCGCGCGGAATAATCCGCCGTGTTGACCTGGAACTGCTGCACGGCTCCCATGCTGATCGAATATGGCGCCCGCGTCCGCCCGCGCTCCTCCGAAAAGAACGCCTCATTATTGTCCGCGCCATCCATGGTGTTGTTGTTGAGCAGCACGCTTACGCCGCGAAAGCTAAGCAGCCCGTTGCCTGCCTTATCGCTCACCACGCCGGGAGTGAGCAGCGCAAAGCTGCTCCAGCGCCGCGTGTCCGAAGGCAGGTTATTCAATTCCGTCGATGTTATGTTGCTTGCAATCGAAGGGTAGGTCGCTTCTTCTTTCGGAACAATCGCCCGCACCTCCACGGAACCCTGCGTGATTCCGATCTGCAGCACCGCGTTGAGCGGCGTATTCCGGCCCAGCTCAACGATCACCTGGCTCGCCGTGTAGGCAGAAAACGCGCCCGCTGTGATATCGACCAGATAGGTCGCCGGCGGAAGATTCGCGAGAGTATAGTTCCCGCTGCCATCGGAGTAGGCAACAAACTGCGCTCCCGTCGCGGAGTTTTCTGCCACAATGCGGGCATTGTCAATCGCGGCACGCTGGGGATCAACGATGGTTCCGGAGATAGTTCCAGTGGTGACCTGCGTTCGTCCCATGGCAGAACATGCCAGCCACAGCAAGGCCAGCAACCACCCGGCGCGCCCCTGGGGGAGAGCGAAGCGCGGCATATCTTCTCCTCAACAAAGTACCGCGCGGCAAGGTCGCTTGCCTGCGAGGGCAGAAGCAATGCAATGTTTTCGAGTCCGCACACCAAAGGCATGCAAAGGCAGCCTTTGGGTCGGCATCGTGAGATGCAATGGAGCGTTACACTGAGACTATCGCGAATGCGCAGCCGACTGGAAGGGTGAATCTGCTTAGTTATGTTTATTGATCAGGCGACGATACGAGTGAAGGCCGGCGATGGCGGCAACGGCTGCATGGCCTTCCGTCGCGAAAAATTTGTGCCGCGCGGCGGACCCAGCGGCGGGGATGGCGGCCACGGTGGCGATGTTGTGCTCGAGGCCAGCCAGCGCCACAACACGCTCGTCCATTTCCGCTACAACCCGGAGCACAAGGCGGAGCGCGGACGGCACGGCGAAGGTTCCAACTGCACCGGTCGCCAGGGCGAAGATACGGTGTTGAAGGTGCCCGTCGGCACCGTGGTGTATGACGGCGAGACTGGCGAGCTGATCCATGACTTTGCGCGGCCGGATGAGCGCGTCATCGTCGCACGCGGCGGGCGCGGCGGTCGGGGCAATCAGCACTTTGCCACCTCCACCCACCAGGCGCCGCGGGAGCACGAGCTGGGCCGGCCCGGCGAAGAGCGTGTCCTGCGGTTGGAGCTAAAGCTCATCGCCGACGCGGGTCTGGTCGGGTATCCCAACGTAGGCAAATCCACGCTGATCTCACGCATCTCCGCAGCGCGGCCAAAGATTGCCGACTACCCGTTCACTACGCTGGAGCCGAATCTTGGCGTTGTGACGACTGGCGAATGGCCCCACGAGGAAAGCTTTGTCGTCGCCGATATCCCGGGGCTGATTGAAGGCGCGCATCAGGGCGCCGGTCTCGGCGACCAGTTTCTGCGTCATATTGAGCGCACCCGTCTGCTTGTCCACGTGGTTGACGTTTCCGACGCCAGCGGACGGCCCGATCCTGTAGAAGATTTCCGCGTGATTGAAGGCGAACTGGCGAGCTTTGGGCATGGCCTGGATGAGAAGCCGCGCGTCGTCGTCGCCAGCAAGATGGATGCCGCGAATCCGGACAAATTGAAGAAACTGCGCGCCATGGCGAAGCGCAAGAAGCTGCCATTCTTCGAGATCTCCGCCGTGACCGGCGAAGGCATTGACGCGTTGAAGTACGGCCTGGCCGAGCAGATTCGCGCAATGCGCAGTGCCGATATGCCGGCCGCGCCCCTGCCCGCATGAGGAAGATTGCTTTCTTCGGCGGTACGTTTGACCCGCCCCACCGAGGCCATCTGACCATTGCCCGCGCAGCCGTGGAACGCTTCGCGCTGGACCGCGTGCTCTTCGCCCCGGCTGCGGTGCAACCCGTAAAAGCGGAAGCCGTGCAGGCTTCCTTCGTCGACCGCTACGCGATGGTGTGCCTGGCGACGCAGCATGATCCGCGGTTCCTGCCTTCCCTGATCGACGCACCCCGCAGCGAGAACGGAATCCCGCAGCCCAACTATACCGTCGAAACGCTGGCGCGCCTGCGTGCCTGGTTTGCCACGCAGCAGGCGGAGGTCCACCTGTACGCGCTGATGGGGGCAGATAGCTGGCTCTCGATAGCGGCCTGGCGGGAGCCGGAGAAGCTCCTGGCGCAATCGGACTGGATCATCGCCGGGCGGCCGGGATTCGCCCTGGATGACGTACCTGCGGCGCTGCCCAAACCTTTGCAAGGACGCTGTGCGTTCGACAATGCCTCCAACCAGTTTCTGCTGCAGCGCGAAGACGGAGCTCCGATCCGCATCGCGGTCATGGCGGAACTGAACGAAGATGTATCTGCGACAGCGCTGCGCGAAGCGCTTGCGGCCGGTGCTGAAATTGGGGAGCTTATCCCCCCTGCGGTGGCGGACTATATTCGCAAGCGGCGGCTCTACCTAGAGTGCAAATGAGTGGGCAACGGCGGCGTTGAAGCAGTAGTCTGATTGCAGATTTTGCGCCCGGGAGAGTGCGCAAGCGTATGGCAAAAGGTGATGTGAAGCAGTTGGTAATGGCGGCAGTGACCGCCTGCGAAGAAAAAAAAGCAGAGCGCATCACGGTGCTCGAACTCGATCCTGCGGATTCCGGGTTTACGGACTACTTTCTGATCTGCTCCGGGACCAATGAGCGCCAGAACCAGACCATCGCGAATGCCATTGAAGATGCGCTGGAAAAGAAGTTCAAGACACGCCCAAACTCTGTCGAAGGCTATCGTCAGGCGGAGTGGATTTTGCTGGATTACGTGGACTTTATCGTTCACGTCTTCTCCGAGGAGAAGCGCGAGTTTTACGACATTGAACGGCTGCGAAAGACCGCCAACGTTGTGCGCGTAGAAGACCTGGCGGCTTCCCTCGTAAAGCGTGTCGCCGCCGCGCGCAAAAAGCAAGCGGCGAAGGCTCCCGCCAAACAGGCAGCGAAGACCTCTGCCAAAAAGTCGCCGG
>JAKAUB010000233.1 GCA_021827845.1 Acidobacteriota bacterium
CGCAGCGATGGAGCCGTTTATTCAGCGGGCGGAACAGCCATGGCAGCGGGAAGCGCTCGCGCTTGAAAAACACCGCCTGCAGGAGCGCTTGCTGGCGTGGCTTACGTTTGAGGCGGACCGGCCGGATTTTTCCGTGCTGGATGCGGAAGAAAAACTGGGCGCCCAGCAGATTGCAGGTGTGTCCTTCAATTGCATCATCGACCGTATCGACCGCGTGGAGGCAGGCATCGCGCTGATCGACTATAAGACACGCGTTTTTCAGAAGAGCAGTTGCTGGGATGGCGACCGGCCCGAAGCTCCACAGCTGCCGGTCTATGCGGCCCTGCTCAGTCAGCGCAAAGAAAATCAGCAGCCCATCGCCGGTGTCGCTCTGGCTGCGCTTGACCCGACGAAACTTGGGTTCCCGGTCGCAGTCTCCATCCAGGGAGTCTTCGACAACGATCCGCCTTCTGACAAGCCATCCTCGACGAGCCTTCTACCCGAAGAAATGGCAGGCAGGATCGCAGAATGGTCCGCCACACTGGAGAACCTGGCGGGGGAGTTCCTCCGCGGTGTCGCAATCTTAGATCCTCGCGACGGACAAACTACCTGCGGCTGCTGCGAGCAGCGCCTGCTCTGCCGCATCACGGAGGCAGGACTCGATGAACAGCCGGACGCAGACGCTGAGGACAGCGAAGAACTATGACGACCTTCGAGCAGCCAACGACAGCAGGAGATCAGGCCGCCCTCGAGGACCAGCAGGCCCGCGCCGCTGCCTGCGATCCGGAGCGCTCGTTTCTCGTTGAGGCACCCGCCGGCTCCGGCAAAACGGAGCTGTTAATGCAGCGCTATCTGCGTCTGCTGGCGCGCGTGGAGCAGCCGGAGCAGGTGCTGGCCATCACCTTCACCGTGAAGGCGGCGACGGAGATGCGCGAGCGCATCCTGGCTGCCCTGCAGGAAGCGGCATCCACGCATGAGGAGGTCAAGCAGCCGGAACATCGCGTGGCCACACTGAACTATGCGCGCGAGGCCCTGCATAACAGCGAGCAGCTTGGCTGGAGCATTCTGGAGCAGCCGGGACGCCTCAACATCCGCACCATCGACTCGCTGTGCGGAGAGATTACGCGCCGGCTGCCTGTGCTCTCCGGCCTGGGCGCCGATCTGCAACCGACCGAAGATGCCGACGAGCTGTACCAGCAGGCTGCGCGGAACACATTGCACGAGCTTGGTGGCCCGGACGCGCCGTTGAACGCCGCCATCCGCACGTTGCTGCTGCATTGCGAAAATCGCATGGACAAAGCCGCCAGGCTGCTGGCGCAGATGCTGTCAAAGCGCGACCAGTGGGGCGGTCTTCTGGCGCAGGGAGGCGATCTGTCCGACGAAGCGCTTGCTGCGCAGATTCGCGACTCGCTGGAGGCAGCCATCACCAGGGAGATGCAAAACACGCTGCAGCGCGGAGAGACCGTGCTTACCGCGGAGCGCTTGCAGCAGTTGCTGTCGCTGGGCAAGTGCGGCGTCGCATTTCTGCAGGAGCAGAACAAAAAGCACCAGCTTCATGCATTTCTCACGGCGCCCGAACGGCTCGCATTTGAGCTGGACCACCTGCCGTGTCTGAAGGCAGCCGCTGGACTGCTGTTGACCAAGGCGGGCAGCTACCGGAAAAAGGGCGACCAACACACGGGTTTCACCAAGCAGAATCCGCGGCAGCCAGAGATGAATGCCATGCTTGCGTCGGTCCGTGAGGATGAAAATCTTCGCGCGTGGCTTCTGGATGTCGCGTCACTCCCGGACGATACCCGCTACAGCGAACAGGAGCGCGAAGTGCTGGCTGCCGTGCTGCGCCTCCTGCGGCGGGCTGTCGCCCACCTCAAGCTGCTCTTTGTAAGCGGCGGGGTCTCCGACTTTGTTGAGGTTCTGCTGGCGGCCAGACACGCGCTGCAAAACGACGCCAACGGCCTGGCGCTGGCATTCGGCGTCGAGATTCAGCACCTGCTGATTGACGAGATGCAGGACACGTCGATCGCACAATTCGAGCTGTTTTCGCAGATGGTTGAAAGCTGGGACGGCCACAGCCAGACCGTATTTCTGGTGGGCGACCCCAAGCAGTCGATCTACCGCTTCCGCAATAGTGAGGTCGCCTTGTTTGCGCGCGCTCGCCAGCAGGGCCTGGGTGGCGTGCGGCTGCACACGCTTGCGCTGCGCTGTAACTTCCGTTCGCGGGCCAGTCTGGTCGCGGAAGCGAACGCGATGTTCACAGAAATTTTTGGGGTGGGCGCCCATCAGTCAGGAATCGCATTTCAACCTGCGCTTGCTGTCATCCCTGATTCGGCGGCGCCCGCCGTGTTCTGGAATCCGCAGATCGCGCAGCGCGGGAGCATTTCCTCCCCCTTGGCCGCCAGCGAAGCAGAGGCCGCCGTCGCCGCCATCGAACAAGCGCGGGCGAGCGATCCGCAATGCTCCATCGCCGTGCTGGTGCGTATCCGAAACCATGCCGACGCGATTCTCGCAGCAATGCGGCGTCGCAACATCCGCTATCAATGCACCGGCATGGAAGGGCTGGACGATCGCCAGACCATTGCGGATCTTCTCGCGCTCACGCGCTGTCTGCTGCATCCCGGGGATCGTACCGCATGGCTGGCTGCGCTGCGTGCCCCCTGGTGCGGAGCCAGCCTGTCGGATCTGGCCGCGCTCTGCGAAGGAGATTCCGCCGCAAAGGTACGAACCCTCCCGGAGCTCTTTGCAGAGCGAGCTTCGCAGCTTTCGCTCGATGGACAGAGGCGCATTGGACGCACGCTAGAAACGATCTCACAAGCAGCCGCACGGACGGGCAGCGCACCTCTTTGGTCGCTGGTCGAACGCGCATGGCACTCGCTCGGTGGACCTTGTTGCGTCGCCCCCGCCGAGGCAACGGATATCGACAGCTACTTCAAAATGCTGGCAGCCGTTGAAGCTCAGCCGGGTGTTCTGACGCTTTCGGCGATCGAACGCGGCATAAAAAAGCTGCGTGCCGAAGCAACGGCGATTGCAACGGACCATCCGCCCGTGGAAGTGCTCACCATCCATAAAGCCAAAGGGCTGGAGTGGGACGTTGTTTTGTTGCCCGGCCTCGGCAAGACCGGCCACAACGGTGGAGGCCAGTTACTCAACTGGGTTTCGCAGCTTGAAAACGCGGCGGACTCCACGCTGCAGGCCGGCCTTCTTGTGGCGCCGATCAAATCGGCTGCCGAGACCGCGAAGAGCAGCTGTGCCGCGTGGATCGACAGCCTGAATGCTGCGCGGGCACAGGAGGAGTTGGCGCGCGTCCTATACGTCGCCGTGACGCGCGCGCGGCGCGCGGTGCACCTGTTTGGGCGCGTTGATGCACGAAGCCAGGAGACGCGTGATGGCGCAGCGCTGAGCGCGCCCGACAAACATACACTGCTGTCCGTGGCGTGGCCTGCCGCAGAATCATATTTTCAACGACACTACGAAGCCCAGTCTGCTTCTAAAGCCGACAACGTCGTTCCCATTCGCGCGCCAGAAGATTCGGGCGCGGATTCGGAAATTCTGCCGGCCATCGCTGCGGCAGCCGCTGCGCCAACTGCCTCAATTCCACTTTCAAACTTCCGCCGCCTCCGCTCGGACTGGCAGCCGCCGCCCACCCGCCCACCGATACAGTTTCGGCCCGATGCAGCCATCTCCACCCCGCAGACAGAGCTGAAAATACGCCGGGCGCAGGGCTCGGCCGCAGCGCGCCGTTTCGGCACCGTGCTCCACGCCATGATGGAACCGCTGGCGCACATTTTGCAGGAAGCGGGTCAGGGCGAAGCAGACCGCGTGCGTTCGCTCAGCCCCATGATCCGGCTGCAACTGCTGCGCGCCGGCTGCTCACCGCGAGAGGCCGTCAGCGAAGAGACGCGTCTGCTTGCCGCTCTGGAGGGGGTGGCACGCGATCCAACCGGACGATGGATTCTCACCGCGCCCTCGCTCACTGCGTCAAACGCGCAGCCGCTCGGCTCTGGCTTTGAAGTTCCACTCGGCGGAATCGATGGCAGCGGCGTCCGCTCCATCCGTGTTGATCGGATGTATGCCGGCGGCATGGCGCCCCGCGAAGCGGGTACAGACGCGCTTTGGATTGTCGATTTTAAGACCGCTGGCCACGGTCCCCAGGGCATGGAGCAGTTTCTTGCGGAGCAGCGGGAGCTGTATAGCAGCCAGCTTGAGGGGTATGCCTCAATTGTGAGCCGGCTTCACCCGGGCCGGCCCATTCTGCTGGGCCTTTACTATCCGCTGCTGCCGGAATTTCTCTGGTGGACGTGGGGACCGAAGACGGCCGCGCCCTAGTTCTGCGCAGCAACGTGATGCCGCACATCCGCGCCACGCACCCAGAAGATCACATCCTCGGCGATGTTGGTGGCGTGATCGCCGACACGCTCCAAATTGCGGGCAATCAGTAGCACGTTCAGTGCCTGCTGTGCGGCTTCTGGCCGATCTTCCAGGCATCGCGTCAGCGTGCGGTAGACGGAGCGATTCATCTCATCCACTTCGTCATCCATGGTCAGCACGCGCTCTGCAGCCGCCGGATCGCCATCAATAAATGCCTGCAGCGCATTGCGCACCATCTTTGCCGCCATGTCTGCCAGACGTGGAATATCCACCGGCAGCTCGACCGGCGCGCCTGCCTGCAGATCGCGAACGCGTTCGGAAATGTTGACTGCCTGGTCGCCCACGCGCTCCAGATCGGCGTTGATCTTGATGACGGCGAGAATAAACCGCAGGTCGATCGCCATCGGCTGTTCCATCGCCAGCAGGTCCAGCGCGCGCTGGTCGATCTCGCGCTCCATGCGGTTGATAGCCGGCTCAGATTGCGCCACCAGATCGCACAGCGAAACATCCGCAGTGCGGTAGGCTTCAATGGCGCGCTGGATCGCCTGCTCCGCCATGCCAGCCATGACAAGCAGCTTCTCTTTCAGTTCATCGAGATTCTGGTGAAACCGGATGCGTGTCATCCGAATCTCCCCGTAATGTAGTCTTCCGTGCGCTTGTCTGCAGGATTGGTAAAGATCTTCGTCGTAGCGTCGAACTCAACAAGATATCCGTTCAGGAAGAATCCTGTCATCTCTGCCACGCGAGCCGCCTGCTGCATGTTGTGGGTGACAATCACAATCGTATAGTCAGCTTTCAGCTCGAAGATCAAATCCTCAATCTTCGAAGTCGAAATCGGGTCCAGGGCGGAGGCGGGCTCGTCCATCAACAGCACCTCCGGGTCAATTGCCAGAGCGCGGGCAATACACAGCCGCTGCTGCTGGCCGCCGGAAAGGCTGGCCCCGGAGCGCTTCTTCCAGATGTCTTTGACTTCGTCCCACAGGGCCGCTCGCCGCAGGCTGCGCTCGCAGATCTCCTCCATCTGCCGCCGCCGCAACCCGCCGCTCAGACGCAAGCCGCTGGCTACGTTTTCAAAAATGCTCATGGTCGGGAACGGATTCGGCCGCTGGAACACCATGCCGATGCGGCGCCGGACCGCGACCGGCTCCATATCGCTGTAAAGATCGATCCCGCCCAGCCGCACAGAGCCGGACACCCGGGCAATCGGATTGGTCTCGTGCATGCGATTCAGACAGCGAACAAAGGTGGACTTGCCGCAGCCCGAAGGTCCGATCAGCGCCGTCGCCTGGTTGGCTGGAATCGAGATTCCAATGTTATGGAGAATATGGTTGCTGCCATACCATGCGTTCAGGTTGTTGACTTCTATGGCCGCACCCACTCCTCGCCCTCCTGCGCTATCCGGCGCTCATTTCCGCTCTAATAACTATAAGTGGCACCGGCCTCTGGGCCCGCACGAATCCGGCCCATGGCGGCGCAGAGGGACGTGCGGCGGCAACAGCGTGTGACCGCGGGTTCCTGATACGGTAGCAGCGCTACATCAAGGTGGGATGAATTGCGGCGGGTCAAATCGCGGCGATGGGTTCGCGGCCGTCTGCATCCGCAACAATCACTGGCTCCAGCGGATAGCCCTTGTCCTTCCATCCGTCGTAACCGCCGCGCAGTGGACGGATGCGCTCGATCCCAAATCGCCGTAGCGTCAGCGCCACTTTGGCGCTGGTCGCTTCGCTGGGACAGGTGCAGTAGACAATCACATCGCGATCCCGGGGAATTTCAGCGTGGCGGCGCAGCAGCTCACTGGAGGTGAGCCGTACCGAGCCGGGAATAATGCGGGGGTCGGGCAGCAGATCGAGCGGATGGCGCAGATCGACGAGGAACGGCTCCTCGCCGCGATCCATCATCTGCTTCAGATCATCCGGCTCCACCCGCAGGGTGCGAATCTTGCTCAGGAATGCCCGCTGGCGCCCATACCGGTACGCCACCGTCGCTACCACCACCAGCAGCACCAGAACCGCAGCAGAGCGGCTCAACCAGGCGAGTACGTTTGGGTTGCGGCGGATGGCATCCCCGAAAAACCGGCCCACCAGCAGCAGGGTTGTGACCCAGAGAAATGCGCCGCTCAGGTCGTAGAGCAGAAATTTCCGGTAGCGCATGCCGCTCTGGCCCGCCAGAGGAGCAGCCAGCGTATTCAGTCCGGGGATGAACTTGACCAGCAGCAGCGTAGCCGCCCCGTGGTGCGCCAGCTGATCTTCGGTTTTGCGCACGCAGGATGCGGCTTCCAGCGAAAATCGGCACAGCCAGCGCGTTACCCGGGTGCCATACCGTCCCCCCAGGCGAAACCACACCGTATCGCTCACCAGGCTGCCCATCATCGCAGCCAGCACAAAGCCCTCAATGTGCATATGGCGAGTCGAGGTAAGCGTCCCTGCCGTCAGAAGGATGGGAGTGGCCGGCAACGGAATTCCCAACTGCTCCAGCAGAACCCAGCCGAAAACGATGAGATATCCGTAACGCAGAAAGACTTCGATGGTCGTGTGCATGGCAAACTTACCGGCAGATTGGAGAACCCTGCGGGATATGCCCGGAAAGTCCTCCGCAAGCTGCACTCATCTGATGCGGCATCCGGGAAAAAGCTACATTCAGTGCTGTGGGGAGGGTTCGGGCGCTGCGACAGGTGGATCTTCCGCGACCGGGCCAGCCGCCCAATAATTGGTCCGCGCCAGCACCTTGGCCTGCAGCGGCTGGTTGAGCGTCACCCGGAGCTGGTGAAAGCCGGGCGCCGGATCGGGTGGCTGAAAGCTTAGAACATAGCGATTGTGCACCTGATTCGCCAGCTGTCCCAGCTCCGCGTCAAACTGCTTGCCGTGGTTGAACCGCAGATACCGGCCGCCCGTCATATTCGGAATGGCCGCCGCCGTGTTGCGCCGCACGGCCTGGATAGCCATCCGGAGCGGGGCCAGCAGGTCCGCCGACCCACCGGCGCCAGAGAAGTCAAACAGATCGCCCCGCGACGGGCTGAAGGCCAGGCTGTACACCACAACATCGCTACGGCCAATCTTCCGCACCACAGCGTGGACCGGGGTCCGGCTGCCATGGTCGCGGGTCTCGCTGAGCAGAAGAATCACCCGCTGATTCTGCTGCGGTTCGTCATCCAGCATATCCACGGCATACCAGACGGCATCGAGAATCGCCGCGCCGTCGTCGCCCGGTTCGATCGAATAAACCGCCTGCTGGACTGCGTCCGGACTGTTCGTGAAGTCAAGAACCTGATGTGGCTGGCTGTCGAACGCCACAACCGCGATGCGGTGCGAGACATTGCCGGCCAGACCCTCCGCCATCGTGGGCAAGCCAACCATCTTGTTGAACTCGCGATAGGCAGAGCGGCCCGTCTGCACCAGCAGAACAATCGACATCGGCGCGTGGTCGGTCCCGGCTTCGACACGAATCTTCTGCGGAACGCCGTTGTCGGTGACGGTAAAGTCCTTGGCCGTCAGTCCAAACACCGGCTCGCCGGAGTTGCCCTCCACCAGCGTGGGGACCAGGACCAGGTTGCTCTGGGTGCGAAACGTCGCCTGCGGGGCGGCCGTTCCCGGCTGCTGCGCCCAGGCGATGGAGCTCAGAATGCAGAGCAACGCTGCGCCTCGCATCATCAACGGTCCAACGGTCCGGCGCATCGCTTCCCCTCCGCCCTACTTCAGCATATTTTTGGCGATGAACAGCGCATTGGCCGGCCGCTCCGCCAGCCGCCGCATAAAGTACGGATACCACTCCGTGCCAAAGGGAACGTAGACGCGCATGCCGTAGCCTTCTTTCGCCAGCGAACGCTGCAGGTCCCGCCGGATGCCGTAGAGCATCTGGAACTCGAACGAAGCCTTGTCGATTCCCTGCTCCGCAACAAACCGCTTCGTCTCGCGGAT
>JAKAUB010000110.1 GCA_021827845.1 Acidobacteriota bacterium
AGGTGGAGCCATCGCGCAGCCGGGCCGGAGTCTTCAAGATGATTCAGCCGCAGGTTGAGGTGCTGCCCGCGGACGGCTCGAGCGATGACTCGCTGCTGGAGGTGGGCCGCATCGTGCCGGTGTATGAATCGCTCGGCGGTGCGCAGCTCAGCTCGCGCTGGCTGCGGCGCGTGATCTTCCGGCTGCTGGAGGAACTGGGCGGCAATATTCCGGAATCGCTACCCCCGGCGATGTTGGAGCGTCTCGATCTGCCCAGCCGGGCCGATGCCCTGCGCAACACGCATTTTCCGCCATCGGGCACGCCCTTACCGCAGTTGCAGACGGCAGCCACTGCAGCCCAGCAGCGGCTGATTTTTGAGGAGCTTTTCTATCTGGAAGCCGGCCTGGAAGTGAAGCGGCGAAAGATGCGCGAGCGTCTGGGGCCGGCGCTTGCGGCCAATCCCAGCGTGCGAGAAGCGCTGAAGCGCGTGCTGCCGTTTCATCCGACTGCCGCTCAGAAAAAAGCCTTTGCGGAGATCGTCGCCGACATGAAGCAAGCCACGCCGATGCGGCGGCTGCTGCAGGGCGACGTCGGCTCCGGCAAGACCATCGTCGCGCTGCAGGCCGCGCTGGTCGCCATGGAGAACGGCTACCAGGCGGCCCTGATGGCGCCGACTGAGATTCTGGCGACACAGCATTTCCTCGCTGCGCGCCGCCTGCTGGCGCGCGCCGGCCGCGAGCCTGCTTATACGGTGCTGCCGCTCACCGGCTCGCTCGATGAGGACCGCAAACGGCTGCACCGCGGACGCATCGCACGCGGTGAAGCGGACCTCGTGATCGGCACCCACGCACTGATTGAGGAAAAAGTCGATTTCGCGCGCCTCGGCCTCGTCATCGTGGACGAGCAGCATCGCTTTGGGGTGCTGCAACGCTTCCGGCTCATGAAGAAGCCCAACGCCGCCGAGCCGCACGTGCTCATCATGACCGCCACGCCCATTCCGCGCACCCTGGCCCTCACGCTCTACGGCGATCTGGACGTGAGCGTGATCGACGAGCTGCCGCCGGGCCGCACGCCCATCACCACGCGCCGCATCGCGGACGAGCGCGCGACCGAGGTATGGGGCTTTGTCCGCAAACAGGTGGCGGCTGGGCATCAGGCATATGTGATTTATCCCGTCATTGAAGGCGAGCGCGACGACCAGCCGGAGCTTGACTTCGCACACGATCCCGAACCGGAAGCAGCCCCCGAGCCGCCAAAAAAGCGCGGCAAGGGACAGGCGGCGAAGACAGAGGCTCTCTTCCGCGAGAAGCCATCGCTCAAATCGGCCGTGTCCATGTGCGAGGCACTGCGCACCGGCCCGCTCGCAGGCCTGCGGCTGGGGCTGCTGCACGGGCGCCTGAATGCGGAAGAGAAAGAGATCGTGATGCGGCGCTTTCAGCGTGGCGAGATCGATGTGCTGGTTGCAACGACTGTGGTGGAGGTTGGCGTGGATGTGCCCAACGCCACCGTGATGGTCATTGAGCACGCCGAGCGCTTTGGCCTGGCGCAGCTGCATCAGTTGCGCGGGCGCGTCGGCCGCGGCGCGGCGCGGTCCTATTGCATTCTTATGACCGCCGGCAACGTGTCGGCGCAGGCAGAAGAACGGCTCAACGCCATGGTCCGTACGCAAAATGGGTTTGAGCTGGCCGAGCTGGATCTGGCGCTGCGCGGCCCGGGCGAATTTTTCGGCACGCGACAAGCAGGCATGCCGGACTTCCGCGTGGCCAACCTGCTGCGCGACCGCAAGATGCTGGAGCTGGCCCGCAAAGAAGCTTCCTGGTTTGTAGAGCGCGGCGCCCGCGAAATGCCCCGGCCAGCCGCAGAGCTTATCTGGACGACCCTGCGCGCCCACTGGCAGCGCTATTACGGGCTGGTGGAAGCAGGCTGACCGGCCACGCCTGCTGCGGCTATGCGGAGGCCTGGACGGTAAAGTGGCCGGCCTGCGGATAGTTCGGCGCGAGCGTGGCCGCATGCAGATGTACGGAAATCATCCGTGCCTCGTCCCCGGACTCCAGATGCTTGTCGCAGAGACACATCTCCGTCAGCCGCCGATGGGCCATCGGCGTTAAGAGCACACCGTGCTCCTGCAGTCCCATGTAGAAGTCGGCAATTGCAGCCATGGGCATCTCAAACCGCATGCTGTAGCCCGCAGGGGGTAAGGTTTTTTCTTCCAGAACCCAGCCTTCGCCCCGTAAAACCAGGCGAACCAGCTGAGACCGCAAATCGGGAGCGTCCAGAGGACTTTGAATGTGCAGGCAGATCGTCGGCATATACCCTCGGCGGCTTTCTTCCGCACAGGTGACTGGGACGGTTGAAGATGCTCTCCGGTTGCTTGAGCACCGGAAATCGCTGTTGGGCCCATGAAGGAAGCGCCAGTGTGCTATCAGTACAGGATGCTGATTGGCAGCGGAATTGACGCTATCGAGATCGCGCGCATAGCCGCAGCGATTCAACAGTTTGGCGACCGTTTCTGCCGGCGCGTGTACACCGCGCAGGAGATTGCTTACTGCCGCTCCAAACGAAATGCGGCGGAGAGTTTTGCCGCGCGCTTCGCGGCCAAGGAAGCCGCCGCCAAAGCGTTGGGTACCGGCATCCAGGCCGGGGTCGGCTGGCGCGACATCGAGGTTACGCGCGCCCCCAGCGGGCGTCCGGGTCTGCGCTTCCACGGCCGGGCTCTTGTGCTTGCGCGCCGCCTGCGGGTAGCCAACACTTCCCTTTCGCTCACCCACTCCCGAAACCTGGCCTTCGCGCAGGTGTTGCTGGAAGATGGGCCGGACGACGATGAGCGGCCGATTGCCGCCGGCTGAGAGAGGCCCCGCTCGCAACCTGAATCAGGAGCGACCGCTCTGCTATCCTCGTGATATTCCGTGACTCTGGCAGATGTAGGTCCGGGCGCAAACCCGCGGGAGCAAGATTGCCGAATCAGCGCGAAATCCGTTGGTCTCAACTGAAAGTCGGCTTGCTGGTTATCGCCGCAATCGTGGTGTTGACGCTGCTGATCTCTCTTATGTCCGGCACGACCGGCGGTTTATTCACGCGGCGCATCGTTGTGCATTCGTACTTTACGAATGCAGGGGGGCTCAAGCCGGGCGCGCCGGTCAATCTGCAGGGCGTCACCATCGGAGCCGTGGAAAAGGTCCTGATCGTTCCTTCGCGCAAAAAAACGCCAGTGGAAGCCATTATGCGCATCGGGCTGAAATATGGTGCAGCGCTGCATACGGATTCCAAGGCCTCGCTGGCCACTGCAGGCGTGCTTGGCGATACATTCGTCGATATCGACAGCTCGAAAGCGACCGGGCCGCCGCTGAAAAACGGTGACGAAGTGCCGGTCAGCTCCACCCCCAGCCTCGCGGACGTCATCAAGAGCAGCCAGGGGACGATCCAGCAGGTGAATGTCATCCTCGGCAAGTTGAATGCGATGACTGACGCCCTCGGCGCGGGCCAGGGCACGCTGGGCAAGCTTCTAAAGGATCCCAATCTGTACGAGAGTGCGACCGGTACCCTGACGGAGACGCGGCTTATGCTCACCCGCGTAAACCAGGGCCAGGGCACGCTCGGGAAACTGGTGACCGACCCGGAGATGTACAACCGCGCCAACGACGCGATCACGCGTCTGCAAAAGGTTGCGGATGCAATTGATGCAGGTCAGGGCACGCTGGGCAAGCTGGTGAAGGATGAGGCTCTGTACAACAACCTGAACCAGACGGCGGCGAAGGCCAACCACCTGCTGACGGGCGTCAATCAAGGTCAGGGCACGCTGGGCATGCTGGCCAAGGATGAGGCTTTCCGGAACAAACTGAATGCGACCATCGGCAATCTGCAGTCCATCAGCCACAGTATGGCGTCGGGGCAAGGCACCGCCGGCAAGCTGCTGCATGACCCCACTCTCTACAACAACACCAACCAAAGCGTCCTGGAGCTTCGGCGATTGCTGACGGCGGTCCGGGCCAATCCCAAGAAGTACCTTGTCATCCGGCTCAAAATCTTTTAACCGGCTCGTCCGGAGGGTTCGGGGAGCCTTGCCGGATGTGGCGCGTCGGCCGCTCGTTGGCACAAATGCGCATGGGCTTTTACAATTGGGAGCGGAAGCAATCCAGACAACAAAATCTGCTCACGCAGTCCTCCGCCTGATCCCCGCAGCGGAGGTTGAAGGACACACATGAAGTTTTGGAAGTACGGCCGGGTAGCTCTGGCCTTGATGGGTTCCATTGTCCTGGGTATGAGCATTACCTGCTGCGGCGTTTACACGTCAGGGTATATGTACGTAACCGGCGCCGAGTTTAACCAGATCGCCGCGTACAAAATCGATCACGACTTTGGATATCTGACCCCGGTCACCGGATCCCCGTTTGCCGCTGCCGGCACCGATCCAGTGCAGGAGATCGTGCTTCCCGGTGGCCGCTTCCTCGCTGTCTTGAGCCGAGGATCTGGGTTGGTCTCGATTTACACGATCGGCGGCGGCGGCGTTCTCTACTTCCAGCAGTCGTATTCAACTTCGGGCAAGAGTCCTGTATCGCTGGGTATCTCCCCGGGTGGTGGGTTTCTGTATGCGCTGGACCAGGTAGCACCTCCGAATTACATCAACGGCGTCGATCAGAACGCAGGCCGCGGCGATGTCACCGTATTTCAGGTCGACCCCAGTACCGGCAAGCTGACCCTGATCACGAATCAAAATACTTTTAATACAAACGGCTCGCAGTTGCCCTACTTTACGGTGAACTTCAACCCGGTCCAGTTGGTGACTGCCGGTGGCGGCACGGGAGCCGGCGGCTCCTTCCTGTACGCACTGGATACTGGATATCCGGCCAATTCAACTACCGTCACTCCACCTTCGTGCCAGAACCAGACCATTGGCAGTCCCTGCACGCAGTCGTACGGAATCCCGGCTGCCTGCCAGAATAAGGCGCTAGGCAGCCCCTGCACCACCGCAGATGTGTTTCTGTACGCCATTAACACCAGCAATGGCCAACTGACCCTCACGCAGAACCAGCCTCTGAATATCGGCACGCAGCCAACCGCGGCCAGCACGATGTACACCTCGCCGAACGGTGCCTATATCTATATCGCGGATACGCAGAACGGCGCCAACTCAGGCCGGATTCTTCCTTTTACTGTTGGACCTGGCGGCGTTCTTCAGACCCTGGTCGGCGGCCCCATCAACAACTTGTCGAATGCGGCCTCCTTCCCGGATGCGTTTCTGGCGAACTCCAACACGAACTTCCTGTACGTCGCTAACTTTGGCCCATCGAACATTCAGCAGCCGAACAGCAATATCTCCGCCTTCACCATTGACCAGACCAACGGACAGTTGCAGGCGGTGGCTGGCGGTACCAACGGCCTGAATCCGGCGCCCACCGGCGCAGGACCGATCTGGATGGCGGAAGATCCGACGAACCAGTATCTCTACACGGCCAACTTTAACGACAATACAATTACGGGCAAGATCATCGACACGACCCACGGCCTGCTTTCCAACCTGCTGAAGGGGCCGGTGCAGATCTCGACCGTTGGCCAACCCACGTTTGTTGCCGTCAGTGGCAGAACGTACTAGCCAGGCCGGAATCTTCCGGCTTGCTGCAAAGAACTATGGCTCCGGCGCCGCGCGCATGCGGCGCGGAGCGAGAAGGAATGGCATGAAGTTGAGTCAATTCGGCCGCATCACGCTGGCCCTGTTTGCGTCGCTGGCGCTTGGATTGAGCATCACGGCCTGCAACCCGAGCTTTACCCTCGGCTTTGTCTACGCCCTGAACACCAAGCAGACCGAGGGCTCCATCAGCGCTTACACCATTGATAGTGTGTCGGGCGCAATCACGCAGGTGGCCAATTCGCCCTTCGACTCCGGCGGTCAGTATCCGGTGGCGGACGCTGTGGACAATCGCAGCAAGTGGCTCTACGTCGTCCATGAGATCGACAACACCGTCGTGCAGTTCAACATCGGGACCGACGGCAAGCTCTATAAAAACGCCACGTACAACACACCCGGTACTTATCCGATCGCGGTGACAATCGATCCGGCAAGCAAGTTTCTGTTCGTCATCGACAGCTATGCTCCCGGCTTCAATGGGGTGGCGCCTCCAAACATCAATCCCCTGCAGACCAACAGTACCCCCACCCAGGGTTGCGTCGTGGTCTATCCCATCAATTACAACAACGGCACCCTCGGTACGCCGGTGTCCGATGGCGGACAGAGTTGCTTCCCCATCGGCACGCCGGTGGTCGGTTCGCAGCCGATCGGAGTTGCTGCGACACCTTTCGTCAACTTCCTGTACGTCGCGGACCAAGGCACACATTCGGTCTATGGCTACTCGGTCAACTACACCACCGGGGTGCTGACGCCGCTGGCCGCGAATAACTTCCAGGCCGGCGTCAAGCCGAGCGCGATCGTCTCTGACCAGACCGGCCGCTTTATCTACGTCACCGATCAGTACCAGAATCTGATTCTTGCCTACAACATTCTTTCGGGCGGTCAGCTGGTCTCGCAGCTCAACGGGCCGTTTGCCACCGATCTGTATCCTTACGGCATGGTGGTCGATCCGCGGGGCAAGTATCTTTACGTCACCAATTACAACGGAAACGATGTCCGCGCTTACACCATCAACCCGGGCACCGGCAATCCTGAAGCAATCTCCGGCGGCACCTACGGCACGGGCACCGGGCCAACCTGCATCGCGCTCGAGCCGGCCTATGGCCGCTTCCTGTACACCGCAAATTACCTGGACAATACAGTGACGGGCTTCGAGCTCAACCCGAATACCGGCTCGCTTGTGACCGTGCTGAACAGTCCATTCCCCGCCGGCGGACAGCCCACCTGCATTGCGGCGGCTGCCAACGGTACGCATCCTGTGCAGAGCATTACGCCGTAATCTGCACAAAGTACGGCGCGACGGCAAAGGGTCCGCACTGGCGGGCCCTTTGCTTTCCTCCCGCAGAAAGGATCTGCGTCCAGATGACAGGAAGCTCTGCTGCTCGACCCATCCATCCCTACCGGGCGCTGGTGTTTTTGTCTGCGCTAATGCTTCTCGGGGTTGTGCCCCGCCTCCACGCCCAGAACGGGTATGAGATCCAGGTCTATCCCTCTGAGACCATCCCTCCGAAGGTGCTGCTGGTGGAACTGCACAGCAACTTCACGGTCGAGGGTACGACCACCGTGCAATACGGCATGCTGCCCACCCAGCATCAGGAACACGAAACGATCGAGCTGACGCAGGGTTTGAACAAATGGTCGGAGGTCGGCTTCTACATCTTCACGGCGGAGCGCAATGGAAATGGCGTCCAGTGGGTCGGCGATCACATCCGTCCCCGCGTGCGAGCGCCCGAAAGCTGGCACCTTCCTGTCGGCCTGAGCCTGTCGAATGAGATCGGGTACGCGCGGCCGGAATTTGCCAATCCCACCTGGTCCTGGCAGATCAACCCAATCGTCGATCAGACGCTGGGAAAGTGGTACTGGTCGGTGAACGGCAACTTTAACTGGGGCCATCCCGTGCCGCCACCCGCGAACTATACCCCCGCGCAACGCACGGTGTACTACCGGGACGTCTCGCCCGGCGGCCTTACGTTCGGGCCCGCTGCCACGGTCACCTTTCAGCCGTCGAAGTACTACAACGTGGGCATTGAGTACTACGGCTACTACGGCGAGTTTGGCAACTTCGTCTCACTGCACAACCAGCAGCAGCAGTTCTTCCCGGTCTTCAACTTTTTCTTTTCGAAAAAGTGGGAGGTGAACGTAGGCGCGGGGTGGGGCGCAACTGCCGCTACCGACCATCTTGTCGTGAAAGGGATTGTTGGCCGCTACTTTGACTGGGGCGGCCGGCACAAAACTCCGGCGCACGCGCCGTTTCAGCCCTAAGCTCCGGCGCGCCGGCTACATCTCCCAGCGCAACAGACACGCGCCGACCGTATAACCCGCGCCGACGGAGGCCAGCAGGACCAGCTCCCCTTTGTGCAGGCGGTCATCTTCTAGTGCGGTCTGCATGGCCAGCGGAATCGTCCCCGCCGTTGTATTTCCGAAGCGATCAATGTTGATGATGACGCGACTGGGATCCATTCCCAGCCGCTCCGCCGTGGAGACGATGATGCGGCG
>JAKAUB010000049.1 GCA_021827845.1 Acidobacteriota bacterium
ATCCGCGGCGGTTTGGGCGATTGTCCATCGCCGAGCCGCCGGCCGCGCAGGCTTCCGCTGAACCGGGAAAGTTATTTCGCGGCACCGGCCGGGAACCCCTCGATATCTCGCAGCAGGATTTCGATGCGCTCTTCCGCGGCCGCCACACGCCCATCAAGTCGGCGCTACTGAACCAGAAGCTGCTGCATGGCGTCGGAAACATCTATGCGGACGAAGGATTATTTCGCGCCGGAATTCGTTCGCGCCGCCAAGCGGGAAGGTTGAGCCGTGCCGAACTGACGCGGCTGCGCGCGGGGCTGCAGGCAGTGCTGCAGGAGGCGATCGCGCTGGGTGGCTCCTCAGTCTCGGACTACGTCGATGCGGACGGCCAGCGCGGCTTCTTCCAACTGGAGCATCGGGTCTATCTGCGGACAGGCGAACCATGCCACGTCTGCCGAACGCCCATCCGGCGGATTCTGGTGGCGGGCCGGGGGACGCATTACTGCCCGAAGTGCCAGAAGTAGGGGAGGGCGTGGCAGGTGTTTGCTATGGCTTTCAATATTTTTCTTTATAGCTTCTATGCAATTACAGAGCGAGGCGAGGCTCCATTGGAGGTAACCCTATTAGAATCAACGGAATATTTTGGCATTCGACGTGCTTTCTTGTGTTCCATCAGGCGCGTGACGCAGCCGGGGAGCTTTCCGGTTTGCATAAAGTCGGGCGTTTCGAGGTATCCGTCACTGATGGACCGGTGAAGAGCCGGCGGGGATGATGGAGCCCGAAACGGAAGTTTAGAAAAAAGAAACGCAAGACGGGTCTACCCAGAAAGCCGGGAGGCCAGTGACCCGTATCGAGCGGCGTTTTCCCGATGGAATAGATTTCGTGCAGCCGGGCAATCAGACTCCGGCGATCGAGGAATTGGTTCCGCGCCGGTTTCCTGTCTAACGCATCCTTCAGAAGCATTGCCCTGGTTCTCCTTGTGTCTCTTCTGAGTGGAATCTTCTGTGCAGTTGCGAGTAGACATCCCGAGCCAATTCCTGGCTGCTTGAAGACTGACCGAAGAGACGCGGCAACTCAGGGAGCCGGCCGCGTTTTCCTCAGTGCAGCTTGCTGAATTCTTTGCCTCGGAGTAGCATCTAGCTTGCTCATCGTTCGGCACGGGCGCCGGCAACTTCAGTGCGCGTCCACTGCCGCAAAGCAATCCATGGAATCGATGATTCGAAGCAGGAACCGGACGCGCCCTTTCGCTTTGCGCTCTCCAGCGTACCGCTTCCAATTCTTTCTATCTCTCGGGACCGGGGCTGCACCATCGGCCGCCGGAACAGGCAAGCGAAGCAAATAGATTGTTGAAATTCCTGGGCCACAACGGCTGATCCGCGAAGTTTGCCCGGACCTGCGTGCTGGCTGCCGTGCTGCCGGTTCCGCGTCCGGCCCAGGAAAATTCAAGGAAGTGCATTACATGACAACTGAACCAAACCCTCAGGAGGAGTCGCACTCCTCCACGCCTCAGCCGGATTCCGCCAACCCAGGCCAGAATGCCGGCCGGCCCCGGCAAAACTTCCGGCGACGGCGCAAGCGCAGGGGTTCGGGTGGCAATCCCGGACAGAACCAGCAGGCATCCGCGCCGCAACCCCAAGGGGCAGCGCCACCGTCCAGTCCGCAGCCGCGGGCCGAGAACTCTCCCCGCAAGCAGAAGAAGCGCTTTTTCAAGAAAGGCCGCAGCCAGGGCGCCGGGCAGTTTCAGAACCCTGGCAACTCTGGCCCGCGCGGACCGCGGGGCGACTCCCGCGGCAACACGCAGCAACCGCCCAAACGCCAGGGCAAGCAGCAGCGCCGGCCGCGCGTTTTCGTCGGCCCCATGGATCACAGCTATCGCGCCGCAAACGGCAACTACGCCGAGGCGCCGCCATCCACCATTGAGCTGCATCGCGGCTATGGCAATGGTCACGGCCACTTCAACGGCAATGGCAATGTGAACGGCAACATCAATCCGGAGGCCAACCTGCGGCCGATCGGCCGCGCCGGCGAAGAGAACGCCGAGGTTGTGAGCCCGGCAGCCGAGCTGACCGGACTGGTCCGCATCTACTGCTTCATCGATGATCTGTTCTTTACCGCGAAGATTCAGGAGAACGCCCGCAAGCTCAGCGTTCGGGTCGCTTTCGTGAAGAACGATAAAGAGACCGTCGCGCGGCTGCTGGACCTGCCCGAGGCGGAGCGGCCTTCGCTGATCGTCTTCGATCTGAACAACGCCAACGCCAAGCCGCTTACGCTGATCCCCAAGCTGAAGGCGAAATTCAAGCGCTCCACCTCCATCATTGGCTTCCTTTCGCATCTGCAGGGAGAGCTGAAAGTGAAGGCACTGGAGGCGGGCTGCGACACGGTCATGCCGCGTTCAGCATTCTCGCAAAACCTTCCCAACCTGCTGCGCCGGTACGGGATCGAATCCGACAATGACGGTGAGGACAGCCAGGTACACATGCTGCAGGCGTAAATCAGCCGGGCGGCCAGTGCATCGCGCGTCCGCCCAGCACATGCAGGTGCAGGTGGTCGACCGTCTGGCCACCCTCCGCGCCCGTATTGAGCACCACCCGATACCCCTTCGCGAGGCCAGCCTGGCGAGCCACTGTTGCGGCTGCGCTCATTAACGCGCCCAGCAGCGGCGCGTGTTCCGCCGCCGCCTGCTCCAGCGACTGAATATGCTCGCGCGGAATTACCAGCATGTGAGTCGGCGCCTGCGGACTAATATCCGCAAAGGCGAGACAGTCAGCGTCCTCATACACAATCCGCGCGGGAATTTCGCCGGCGGCAATTTTGCAGAACAGGCAGCTCATAAAGACCATCCTAGCGCGCCGGGCGTGATCTCGCGGCTGCAGCGGTAGCCGCGATGCAGCGCTAAAACGTTTTCACAAAGAGCACGACGGCAATGGTAAATCCGACGGTGATGACGAATCGCCGCACCATGACTTTGCCGACCCGGCGCGCAACACCGGCGGCAGCCCAGCCGCCAAACAACGCGGCGGCCATCATGGCGCCAACATACGACCAAACCACCATGTGCGCGGCAGCAAAGATGACAGAAGCGACGCCGTTGGCGCACAGGCTCAGCAGGCTGGAGACGCCGTTCATCTGCAGGATGTCTTCCATCCCCAGAAACGCGAGGACGGTGAGCAGCATTATGCTCATGCCCGCGCCAAAATAGCCGCCATAGACGCCCACCGCCAACTGTGTGACGAATGCGCCGGCGATCCATGTGCCACTGTGACGGCCGCCGGGCGTAGCGGGTGTAGTGCCGAGCTGTGCGCGAATGCGCCGCTGCACGGGCGCCTGCACGGTGAAGAGGAGCGTGGCGAGCAGAATCAGAAACGGGACCAGACGCGCGAAGACGGCTGCGGGGGTCATCCGCAGCAGTAAGGCCCCGCCAGCGCCGCCAAGAATGGTAGGGAGGATGAGCAGAAACACGCCGCGGTGGACGGTTCGCAACTCCCGGCGAAATCCCCAGACGCTGCCGATGGAACCGGGCCAGATGGCGACCGTGCTGGTGGCGTTGGCGGCGATGGGCGGTAGTCCCAACGCCAGCAGCGCAGGAAAGGTGATCAGCGTGCCGCCGCCGGCGACGGAGTTGATGCCGCCGGCCAGAAACGCGGCGGACATGGCCAGCAGCAGATGGCTGATGGAGGCGCTCACTCGCCGAAACCTGCGATAGTTTCCGGCAAGACGCTCCAGAGGGCGGGCGCTACGAGATGGATGAACGCTGTTGCGGTGCAGCGAGGACGGCTCATGCGGGCGGTCGAACGCTGTCCCACTCTGCTGCGCCGAAGCGGGAGAAGATGGCCGCTGGCGGAGCGGTGGCGTCGAGCCGAAGAACTTCATGCATGGCGAGCGTCCGTTGCAGGGCGTGGTCGTAGGCGCCCAGAGCAGCATTCAACAGCAGATCGGAGAGCAGGACACAGCGATAGCCCATCTGCTGAATCTGGCGGAGTGGCAGCAGGGGGGAACGGCCGCCGATCAGGACATTCAGAACGCACGGCCCGTGGACGCGCTGCGGAACGGCCTCGAGCTGCGCGATGGACTCCGGTGCTTCGACCAGCGCCAGATCAGCGCCCGCATCCAGCGCTGCATTGGCGCGGTCGATGGCGTCGTCAAAGCCGGTGACGGCGTTGGCGTCAGTGCGAGCGATGATGAGGAATTCTTCGCTGACCCGCGCAGAGACTGCAGCGCGGATTTTACTGACAAACTCAGCCGCCGGGACGACGCGTTTTTGTCCCAGGTGGCCGCAGCGCTTTGGGAATACCTGATCTTCAATATGAATGGCCGCGATGCCGTGCCGCTCATACTCGCGCACGGTGCGGATCATGTTCAGCTCATTGCCATATCCCGTGTCCGCATCGGCGATGACCGGGATGGAGACCGAAGTAGCGATGGCGGAGGCGTTCGCAACCATCTCGGACATGGTTGCCAGCCCGTAATCCGGAAGGCCCAGCCGGCTGAGCGACGTACCCATGCCAGTCATATAGAGGGTCGGGAATCCAGCCTGCTGTACAGCGTTCGCGCAGATACAGTCGTAAGCTCCTGGTGCGACGATGAATTCTCCTGCATGCAGCATCTGCCGGATTGAACGTTTCTGCTCCATTGAAATCCTCGAATGAGCCGGTTGGTGGAGGATCCGCCACGAACGCGCTGCGGCTGAATCTTAGGTTGCAGTTTGCTTGACCGTTTCGACGGGTCGCCCGGAAGAACGTCACCCTTCAGCAGCAATATTTAACGAATATCAGCGATGCCTTGCGAAAGTCTGAAGAGCAACGACGGTATCAGAGGCGTCCGCGGCAGCCATCGATTGATATGCTGGAGATGTCTCATGCGCGGCAAGAAATTTCATGGCGCGGGCATCCAATAACCATGCATCGACGAGCGAGGCGCCTGGCGGCGCTGGTATTGATTTTTCTGGCCATGCCGGCTGCGCTCGCTCAGGCGGCACACCGCTTTTCGGGGGTCGTCCGTGCGCCCGACGGACAGCCGGCTGCGCACATTTATGTTGCAATCCGTCAGGGAACCCTGGTTCGCGATACAGAGACGGATAGCAATGGAAGATTTTCGGTGGATCTGCCGCAGTCTGCCCCTGCGCAGATAAGCATTGACGCACCGGCCTTTCAACCAGTGGCAACCACACTTCTGCCGGACTCTCCACGACGGATCGGACTTGCTCTCCGGCCGGCCTCGTCGCGGGTCGTGGTCACGGCGGATCGCATGCCGCTGGCCATTGACCAGTCGGCGAATGCGGTGCAGGTATTGTCCAGCCGTCAGCTGCGGCGAACGGCGACCCCGGCGCTGGGCGATCAGTTGCGGCAGGTGACGGGCCTGCAGTATTTCCGCCGCTCCAGCACACTGGTCGCCAATCCGACGATTCAGGGCGTCTCGCTGCGTGGGCTGGGGTCCACGGCAGCCAGCCGCAGTCTGGTGCTGGCCAACGGCGTACCCATCGCCGATCCTTTTGGCGGATGGGTGTACTGGGACCAGATTCCGCAGCTGGCCATTGAAGATGTAGAAGTGGTGGATGGCGGTGTGTCCAGCCTGTATGGAAGCAGCGCCATCGGCGGGGTGATCAACATTCTGGAGCGCGAGCCTGCGAGGGCCATGTACGCGCTCGATGCAGGCGGCGGGCAGGAAGGGACGCGCTCGTTTTCTGGCATTGCCAGCGGCACGCACGGGCCGTGGGGGGCGCTGGCAGCGGGGGATTGGCTGCGCACCGATGGCTATATCGAGATTCCTGTTCCGTATCGGGGGCCTGTCGACACTGCCGCGAACGTGAATTATCAGAATGGCGAAATCAACCTGCGGCGTAAATTCGGCAGCACAGGCGCGGCGTTTCTTCGCGGCAATCTGCTGAACGAAGCGCGCAACAACGGGACGCCGCTGCAGAAGAACGGCACGCGGCTGTGGCGCTATGCCGGCGGCGGATCATGGAACGATCCAACCGCGGGCGCGCTTTCGCTGCAACTGTTCGGCAGCCAGGAACACTACCGGCAGAGCTTCTCCGCTGTGCCGCTTAATCAGTCCCGCGAGACGCTGACGCGGCTGCAGCATGTATCGACGCAGCAGCTTGGCGGGTCGGCGCAATGGGCCAAGCTGGTGTTGCCGCACCTGACGGCTGTCGCTGGCGTCGATATGAACGATGTTCGAGCCGACGATGCCGAAACTCCGATCCACAACAGCCTGCCGAACGGGCTGGCGGACACCACGGCCCGGCAGCGGGACATTGGAGAGTACGCCGAGCTGGTGTACGCGCGGGAGCCGTGGACGATCTCCGGCTCCATGCGGGTGGATACGTTTCTGAATCTGGATGCCGTGCAGTACAACCAGACGGCCCCGGCGCCGGTCGTCCGCACGGCGATTCCCAATCGCAGCGAGACCATCCCCAGCCCGCGTCTGGGCGTGGTGCGCCGCATCAACCGTTTTGTGTCGCTCACCGGCTCCGGCTACCGCGCCTTTCGCTCGCCGACGATGAATGAGCTGTATCGCCGCGGCCAGGTGGGCCAGGAGATTACGCTGGCCAATCCCCAGCTACAGTCGGAGCGGGCGACGGGCTGGGAGACCGGAGCGGAATTCGTCCTGCCGGGCAGCACGGTGGTGCGGTCCAGTTACTTCTGGACGGAGGTCAACCGGCCGGTGGTCGCATTGACGCTGAGCACGTCCCCGTCAGAGATTCTCAACCAGCGTGAAAATCTTGGGCAAATCCGCAGCCGGGGCGTCTCCCTGCAATATCAGTCGCAGCCACTTCAATGGCTGCAGATAACTGGCGGCTACCAGTACGCCAACGCCACAGTAACCCAGTTTGCGCAGGAGCCGCAGCTGGTCGGCAAATGGCTGCCGCAGGTGCCGCATGAGACGGCAACCGCGCAGGTGCGCGCCGTCAGTCGCCGATGGGGCACGGCCAGCCTGCTGGGAACCGAGAGCGGGCGCCAGTTTGACGATGACAGGAATGTCTATCTGCTGCATGGATATTTCCAGCTCGACGGGTACGTGTCGCACTCCATCGGCCGTCGATTTGAGGTTTACGGGGCGATGGAAAATATCTTCGACCGTTCCATCGAAGTCGGGAAGACTCCCGTGCTGACGCTGGGCACGCCGCGGCTGGCCACCTTCGGCGTCCGGCTGCACTCGCCCCCGTAGGGGCGGGAAGTGCTGTGCCCGCCGTGTGCAGAGGGCTCGCGGAAACGCTTGCGGTTGGCGTATGTTGGAAATCGCATGAGAAAAGATACGTTCGCCGTTACGTTTTTCGCAGCCTGTCTGGCTGCCGTCGCAGCTTTGCCTGGCGCGTTTGCGCAAACTGCACCTCCGCTGCCGCCTGCACCGGACGCGCGGGCCACCACGCTGACAGCGCCCGGATATTTCAGCGAGCCTTCGGTGGCCGTCAATCCGCTGAATCCGAAGCAGGTCATCGTTGCGTATCAGGTTCCGGCCAGC
Source organism: Acidobacteriota bacterium (assembly GCA_021827845.1). Classification (GTDB taxonomy): domain Bacteria; phylum Acidobacteriota; class Terriglobia; order Terriglobales; family Acidobacteriaceae; genus JAKAUB01. Next base: position 7,441 of record JAKAUB010000049.1, read on the forward strand.
ATCGCCTACTCCCAGGATTCGGGCACCACGTGGACCCCGGCGGCCGATGTTGCGCCGAAGAATTTCAAGACCTCCGGCGATGTCTCGGTGACCTACGACAACAAGGGCCACGCGATCCTCTGCTACATTGCGTTCAACGAGCTGGGCACGTTTAACTACTGGGGCCATGCGACCCGCAGCAACGGCATCTTTATCCGGCGATCCCTGGATGGCGGCAAGACATGGACAGCGCCACCCGTGACGGTGTCGCTGAAGCGCGCCAAGCCCGGCATCCCGATGGAAGACAAGCCCTACGTGGTGGCCGACGTCAGCCATGGGCCGTTCGCCGGCAATCTGTATATTGCCTGGACGCGCTGGTCGCTGACCGATTCCCGGATGGTGCTGTCGCGCTCGACCGATGACGGCAAAACCTGGACGGAGCCAGTAGAGATTGACCGCCAGCGCGGACTGCCCCGCGATGACAACGGCGCCCTGGAGGGCTTTGATGGGGCGGTCGGCAGCGACAGTACGCTTTATGCCGTCTGGTCGCTGGGAGATGACATCCAGTTCACCACATCCCGGGATGGGGGCCGCACGTTCGCAAAGCCTCGATCGATTCTGCATACCGCGCCCATTATGTTTGCGGTGCAGGACTTTGAACGCGCCAACGGCTTTCCG
>JAKAUB010000129.1 GCA_021827845.1 Acidobacteriota bacterium
CCGCCTGCTGGCGTGAAAAATCTCAAACCGGACGGAACGTCAAAGCCTTACGGCTGGCGGATCAAAGCTGCAGAACCGAATGCAATTCCGACGGATGATGAATGAGCACGTCAGGCGGCGCAATTTCGAGCGTGTGCGGGGATAGACCGTAGGAACAGCCAATGGAGTAGGCCCCGGTGTTCTGCGCCGTGAGCACATCGACATCGGAGTCACCAATCATCACCGAGAGGTGCGGCGGCACGCCAGCCTCGCGCAGCAGGGTTGCATATCCCAGCGGGTCGGGCTTCTTGGTCGGGAAGCTATCGCCGCCGTAGATGCGCATCATGCCGGGCGCCAGGCCGAGGGCCTCGCAGATGGCGCGTGTGGGCCCGACCGGCTTGTTGCTGAGCACAGCAAGCTGCGGCTGGCGCGGATGGGTGCGCAGCACCTGGAGTACTTCATGTGCGCCCTCGTAGACGTAGGTGTTATCCAGCTTGTGCGCGCGGTAATAGGTGAGAAAAAAGTCCTCCGCCCGCTCGACCAGGGAATCGTCGTCGGGATCTCCGAGCGCCCGCCGCACCAGCATCCCGGCACCATCGCCAATGTAGCTGGCGATTACGTCATCCGGCAGTTCATGACGGTGAAACTCGCGCAACATTGCGTTTACCGAACAGACGAGATCTGCGCGGGAATCGATCAGCGTGCCGTCTAAATCGAAAACGATCAGACGTAGCTCGGCTGCCGGAATTGGCCGGAGATTAGGACTCATCTTCTCACTCTACCCGAGCCGTTCAGTGCAGCGTAATGCTGCCGTTGCCGGTGTAGAGCATCACCTCCGCGCCACCGCCATTCACGGGTCCGCGCAGAGAGCCGGAGGTTACATGGCCGGCCAGCGGAGCGGGGAGCGAGGAGTCGATGCTGCCATTCCCGGTTTCTGCGTCGATGTCGAACTTTGCTCCGGGCGTGGCGTCAAAATGCACCGCGCCGTTGTTGGTGCGAGCTTTCCAGCCTCCCGTTGGCGTGCCACCCACAAACAAATCTCCGTTCATTGTGGAGGCTTCGAGCGATCCCACCAGATGCGTGACGGTTATGGTGCCGTGATTGGTGCCCAGGCGCGCATTGGCGCCGTTGGAGTCGCTGAGACTGACATTGCCGTTCCCGCTCTCCGCCAATATCGGCCCGCTGGCGCCGTGAACATCCACTGTTCCGTTGTTGGTGCCGAACCGCGAGCCAGGTCCAACGCCGCTTGCGGCAATGTCGCCGTTGACGACGGTGGCGTGCACGGAGTCGCCGATTGACGTTACGTGGAGCGTACCGTTCGTGAGACGCGCATTAATTTTCGACATTCGCGGCAGGCTGATCTGGTAGTCGATCGCGATGTTTTCGAGCGTTGTGCCCCCGCACGTGGAGCTGTCGCCAACTGTGATTCCGTTGCCGCTCTGTTTTATGGGGGGGTGATCGGCAACGCGTTTCATCTCGTCCGCGTTGCCGAAGGCGTGCCAGTTGCTCTTGTGCACCTTGGCGGCGATGACCACCTGATTGCCGTCGATGCCGGTGACTTCAATGGCGCCGGCGTTGTCGCACAGCGTGAGGGTGGCCGGTCCCGCGACCGTCAGGGTTTTATGGAACTCGATATCTGCCGCGAACGCAGCGCTGCTGAGCGTCGCCACACACAAGGCGGCCGCAAGTACGGGGTGGCGCATGGGGAAGTGCCTCCAGCGTTAGATGAAAAAAGATTCTGTAGCTGCAGTGTACGAAAGGTGGCGGCACCGGAGATGAATATTTTTGCCAAGCATCTGGCCTGCCATCAGGCGCCGCCGCCGCTTCTCTGGCGCCGGGCTGCTAGACTCTGAGGCAAATGCCCTCGTTGGCACTATATCGGGCGGCTGCCATCGTTGCGCTGGTGCTGTGCAACGGCTTTTTTGTCGCGGCGGAATTCGCCATCGTTTCGCTCCGGCACACTCGCATGCAGCAGATGATTGCGCAGCGAAGGCCAGGCGCGCGGATGGCTGCCGCGCTGCAGGCCGACCTAGACGCATTTCTTCCCGCCGTGCAGCTTGGAGTGACGCTGGCCAGCCTCACCTTGGGCTGGGTGGGCGAGCCCTTCGTGGCGCGTCTGCTGATGCCTGCATTCACCTACCTGCCCCACGCCCGCCTGTACGCCGGCATTGTTTCAGCCGTGCTGGCCTTTGGGTTGATCACGTACCTGGAAGTGATCTTCGGCGAGCTGGTACCAAAATCGCTGGCACTGCGGCAGGGGGAGAAAGTAGCGCTGGCTGTGGCCGGCCCTAGCACAGCGTTTATGCGGGCCACGCGGCCTGCAGTGCGGGTGATGAACGCCTCGGCGGGGATGGTACTCTCACTGTTCCGGCTTTCGCCGGTGCCCGATCGCCCGGCCCACTCCCCGGAAGAGTTAAAGATGATTGCAACCGCGACGCGCGTGATGGGCTTGCTTCCTGAGCAGCAGGAGGCGATTCTGCATCGCGTACTCGATCTGGATACGGTCACGGTGCGGGAGATTATGACGCCGCGGCAGGAGATTTTTTCGCTGCCTGCCGATCTGCCCCTGGCAGAAGCCAGCGCGCGCGTCACGCAGGTGCAGCGCTCGCGGGTGCCGGTCTACGATCCGGCGTCCGGGCCAGAGCAGGTGATTGGCGTGGTTTACGCCAAGGATCTCGCGCGGTGGATGCACTTCCATTCGCTTTCGCCAGCCACGCCGCAAAGCATTCGCCAGGGCGCGGTCGGCAGCCGCGGGGAGCGGGATATGCGTCTGCGCGAGATTCTGCACGCGGTGCTGGTGGTGCCGGAGAGCCAGCCGGTCTCCGACCTGCTGACGGAGTTTCAGAAGCGCCGCCGCCACATGGCAATCGTCGTGGACGAGTATGGATCGCTCGCGGGACTGGTCACGGTGGAGGATGTTCTGGAGCAGATCGTGGGCCGGATGGAGGATGAGTTTGCAGCTCCGGCGGGCGTAGTGCAGCGGCTATCCACCGGCTCGATGGTGCTGCCGGGCAACGTGACGCTGCTCGATCTGGAAGCGCAATTCGGATGGAAGCTGCCGCGGACCGGCGATGTGGAGACGCTGGCGGGATTTCTGCTGCAGCGGCTGCAGCGCATTCCCACGACGGGCGACTGGATCGTCTACGACGGCCATCGCTTTACAGTTGCGAGCATGCAGGGGCAGCGGATTACCAGCGTGCGCATCGAGCGGGAAGCTGCGCCAGCCACTGGCGCTGCGGGCGCGGCGCGTGCGCAAGGAGAGCCGGCATGAGGCGCGTTGGCGCCATGCTGGCGCGTCGGCTGTTGCTGCTGTTGCCCGTGCTGTGGCTGGTGGTCTCGCTCATCTTTCTGCTGATTCACCTGGTGCCTGGCGACCCTGTCGAGCAGATGCTGGGCCAGGGGGCGAGTGTTGCGGACATTGGCGCGCTGCGCCACGCATACGGGCTGGATGTGCCGCTGGGCACGCAATACATGCGGTACTGGATCGGCGTTCTGCATGGCGATCTCGGCCGCTCCATCCGGCTGCATCTGCCGGTCCGCTCGCTGATTCTGGCGCGATACCCCTACACGCTGGAGCTGGCCATCCCCGCCATCCTGTTGGCGATTCTGCTTGCGTTTCCTGCCGGCATCGCATCCGCGCGCCATCGGCAGCACTGGCAGGATCGCTGGTTGGCGGCGGTGAGTTTGTTCGGCGTTTCATTTCCCGCATTCACACTCGGCCCGGTGTTGATCCTGATCTTCGCGATTGATTTTGGCTGGCTGCCCGTTTCGGGTACGGGGTCCTGGAGGCACTTCGTGCTGCCGGTGTTTACGCTGGGCGCGGCGCTGGCGGCGATCCTGACGCGCATGGTGCGCACCTCGATGCTGGAGGAGCTCGGTCAGGACTACATTCGCACCGCCCGGGCCAAGGGTGTCTCCGAGCGCGGCGTCGTGTATCGCCATGCATTGCCCAACGCGATGATTCCTCTGCTGACGGTCATCAGTCTGCAGTTCGGTACATTGCTGGCGGGCGCGATCGTCACGGAGAAGATTTTTTCCTGGCCAGGTTTGGGGCGCCTGACGATTGATGCCATCGCAAATCGTGACTATCCGCTGGTGCAGGGATGCATTCTGGCGATCGGTCTCACGTACATCCTCATCAACCTGCTGACCGATGCGCTGTATGCTGTAATTAACCCGCGAATCCGGCAGTAAGCGCAACCTCGATTCGCGCGGCCGCATCGGAATGATAGTTGAGACCCAGATTCAATTAGGGGGACTGGGACCCGTGTGGCGTTATTCGCCTCCGGGTTCATGCATCGGCTCGCGGCTTTAACGAACAGCCGCGATTCTCCGCGGATCACCGGCAGGTGGACGACCGCAGGAGTATCAATTTGGATTTGCCTGGTTATTCCCGACGAAGTATTTCTGCAGCCTGGCGCGCATTCAGGCGTCGTCAAAGGTTAGCAAGCGATGGGCAGAGATCAGCCTTCGCCGCAATCCCGGGCTCCGCTCTTCTGCATAAGCTGTTCACCTCTTCGACCAGCATTTTCATTCCGCAATCCGTTCCCGCCCACGAAATCTTTCGCTTATCGATGTTCGTGTTGCTCGTGACTGGCGCCGTCGGGCTTACGGTTGGGTCGCTGCTGCTGTACGTCATCATCCGCTACCGGCAACGGGCGGGCGATGAAGATCGAGAGCCGCCGCAGATATACGGCAGCAATCAGATTGAGCTGGCATGGACTGTAATTCCGCTGCTGATTGTTGTGGTTCTGTTTCTCTCAACCGTGCGTTTGATCTTCACCATCCAGCATGCCAAAATTCCACCGCAGGGCGTCACGGCGCAGGTGATCGGGCATCAGTTCTGGTGGGAATTCCGCTATCCCAAGTATGGCGTTGTGACCGCGAACGAGCTGCACGTTCCAGTCAGCAACGACCCACACCATCCCATGCCCACGTTTCTCAAGCTGGCGACGGCGGACGTGGACCATAGCTTCTGGGTACCGCGTCTGAGCGGCAAAGTGGACATGATGGCCGGCCAGGTGAACGATATGTGGATTCAGCCGGAGCAGACGGGCATCTACCTGGGCCAATGCGCACAGTTCTGCGGCGCGCAGCATGCGCATATGTTGATCCGCGTCTATGCGCAGACGCCTGAGCAGTTTCAGCAATGGATTGCCAATCAGCAGAAGAATGCGGTCGATGATCCCAGCGTGAAGGCGGGCCGCGAAGAGTTCGAGCACACTGCCTGCATTAACTGTCACGCAATCCGGGGCACGATTGCGAACGGACGTTTCGGCCCGGACCTGACACACCTGATGAGCCGCGACACCATAGCCGCGGGCACGATGAAGAACACGCGGCAGAATCTGGTGGAGTGGATCAAGGATCCCGATGCGTACAAACCCGGCTGCCTGATGCCGGCCATGAAACTGAGCGATGATCAGATCGGCAAGATCGCCGACTATCTCGTAACGTTGCGCTGACGATGTCGGCAGCAAGGATAACGTATGGCTGATTCCATCCCGCTGTCCGGTGCGCTTGACCTTACTCCCAAGGAAAAGCACCGCCGGATTTATCTGGAAACGCTGCACGAGTGGATCGTCACGACCGATCACAAGAAGATTGGTCTGATGTACATCGCGGCTGCCTTGCTGTTTCTGCTGGCGGGAGGCGTGGAAGCCCTGCTGATGCGCATTCAGCTGGCGCGCCCGAATGCCCACTTTCTGGCGCCGGAACAGTTCAACCAGATGTTCACCCTGCACGGCACGACCATGATCTTTTTCATGACGATGCCGATTCTGTTTGGATTTGGAAACTATCTGGTGCCGCTGATGATCGGCGCGCGCGACATGGCGTTTCCGCGATTGAACGCCTTCAGCTTCTGGATCTTTTTCTTCGGAGCCTGCCTGCTCTACTTCAGCATTTTGGGTGGCAAAGGCCTCTATGGAGGATCGGGAATTCCTGACGCGGGCTGGTTTGCTTACGCGCCGCTGACGGAGCGCCCTTTTGCGAAAGGGACCGCGGCCGACTACTGGGCACTGGGCATCTTTATCAGCGGCATCGGCACGATTGGTACCGGAATCAATATTGTCGCGACCACGATCTGCATGCGTTGCAAGGGCATGACGCTGAACCGCATGCCGCTGTTCGTGTGGCTGATGTTTATTACGTCCATCATGGCGGTCGCGGCGCTGCCGCCGCTTTCAGCCGCGCAGATCATGCTGATCATCGACCGCTTTCTGGGCGGCCACTTCTTCGACGCGCAGGCCGGGGGATCGGCTGTGTTGTGGGCGCATTTCTTCTGGATCTTTGGCCACCCGGAGGTCTACATCCTGGTTATGCCGGCGTTCGGATTTATGAACGAGATCGTTCCCGTCTTCTCACGCAAGGCGATCTTTGGATATCCCGCGATGGTGGCGGCGTCGGTTGGCATCGCGTTTATCAGCTTTACCGTTTGGGCGCACCACATGTTTACGGTGGGCATGGGAGCAGCGGCCAACACGGCCTTTGTCATCTCGACAATGATTATTGCGATCCCGACGGGCATCAAGATATTCAATTGGCTGGGCACCATGTGGGGCGGAAAGATTCGCTTCAACGTTGCCATGCTGTTCTGTACCGCATTCCTGTTTCAGTTCACGCTGGGCGGGTTAACGGGCATCATGCTGTCGGTGGCGCCGTTTGACTGGCAGTTACACAACTCATACTTTCTGATTGCGCATTTCCACTATGTGATTGTCGGCGGCATCGTCTTTGCACTGTTCGGGGCGTTCTACTACTGGTTCCCGAAGATGACGGGCCGGCTGATGAGCGAAACTCTCGGCAAGTGGCATTTCTGGCTGATGGTCATCGGGTTTCACCTCACGTTTGATTTCATGCACATTCCCGGTCTGCTGGGTATGCCCCGCGAAATCTACACCTACGAACCGGGCCATCACTGGGGTGTCTGGAACATGATCGTCACCATCGGCGCGTTCTTTCAGGCGGTGGCGATTCTGGTTTTTCTGTTCAATCTGGTTCGCTCGCACTTTACGGGGGAGCTGGCCGGCAATGATCCGTGGGATGCGTGGACGCTGGAATGGGCGACGACCTCGCCACCGCCCGAGTACAACTTTGCGGATGAGCCGGGCGTACGCAGCCGGCGGCCCTTATGGGATCTCAAGCATCCTGAGGATCCGGATTGGCCGTACGAGTTCGGCACAGAAAACGAGATGGCAAACAAATGACGACAGTTCCGTTAACTGCAAGTCCGCAGGATGAAAAGCAGTGGAAGCTGCCCGATCGCGGCGTCGTCGGAATGTGGAGCCTGATCGTGGCTGAGTCCGCGATGTTCCTCATCTTTGTCGTCGCTTACATCTTTTACATGGGCAAAAGCATTTCCGGGCCCACGCCGCATGAACTGCTGAAGATTCCCATCTTTATCACCATCTGTTTGCTGTCGAGCAGTATCACGGTGCACCTGTCATCAAACGCGCTGGGCAAGGGAAGCCAGGCAGGGTTTCTGGGCTGGCTGCTGGCCACGATCCTACTCGGAATCATCTTTCTCATTGGTACCGGGCATGAGTGGTATGACCTGATCTATCGGCACCACTTCACGGTGCGCACCAATTTGTTTGGCACTACGTTTTATTCGCTTGTCGGGCTGCACGCTACGCACGTCGTCGTGGGCTTGCTGCTGTTGAGCATTGTTGCGCTGCTGGCGTTATTCGGCCGCGTTACCGAAGAGCACCATCGCCAGTACCATGTTCTGACGCTCTACTGGCATTTCGTCGACGGCGTATGGGTCGTGGTCTTCAGCGTTGTGTACCTGTTTGGCCGGTGAGAGGCAAGAAGAGATCATGAGCACCGAATCACAACGAGAACCCGCAAGCAGTCATTCCATTCAACTGCCGGCGCCTACCGCGTACCCCATCGCTTTTGCCTTGGGAGCAACGCTCATCTTTGCCGGGCTGGTGACGTCGATGGTAGTGACGGCGCTGGGCGTCGTGCTCTTTGTCGCGTCTGCGGTAGGGTGGTTTCGCGAAGTGTTGCCGCATGAGCATCACCG
>JAKAUB010000149.1 GCA_021827845.1 Acidobacteriota bacterium
ATCACGCCAAAACGGCTGGCGCCCAGCGCAAGGATGTCGTCATTGCCAGGGGTGTTTTCGCGCGTCATGCCGGAGCGCGGACCCGCGGCCTCCCAGTAATAGCGGAATGAGGCCTGCTGCACCATGGTCAACAACTGATCGTCGGTCAGCGGGTGCGTGGAGGCAGTTGCAACTGCAGAGGGCCGAGAGGCTTGCAGCGTCGAGGTGCGGGCGGTGACACGATAGCGCGCCGTGGTGTGGTCATTGCCCAGAAAGTCGCAAAAGCGATTGACACCGGGACTCTGCACGCCGATAGCCTGAAAGGGCGCATTGCCGATCGAGCGTTCGATGACGTACTGCGCCAGATGCGGATCGTTGACCGGCGACCAGGTGATGTCGATGTGGCGGTCATAGCCGGTGGCCGCGACATGCTGCGGCGAGGCTGGCGCCGCCTCGTGGGCCGGGGGATCATCTTCGATGCGAATGTCGTCGAGCAGCAGCGTGTGCAGCGTGCCGTCGGCTGCGCCCTGCGAAAACACCAGCGTATTCAGGCGATGCGGATCGAGCCGGTGCAGCGATGCCGTCTGAAACGCTGCCAGCGGGATACGCAGCCGCACCCAGCGGCCGGCGGGCAGGCCGGTGGAGAACTGACCCAGTGCGAGCGGCGCGCTGAAGTTGCCGGACGTATCGCGGATCGCAAGCCGCGGCAGGGCATCGGCCGGCACCGGGGCGGCCGCGCGCATCCAGATCCAGAGATTGGCGCCGGGGAACTCCACGGTGCGATTGCGCCACGCATACAGGCGCAACTCCGCCGACCAGCCGCCATCGCGGGCGGAAAGCCACTCCAGCTTCAGGGAGTTTGGCCCGCTGATGAAGCCGTCCGTGGCGACCGGCAGTCGGCCATTCACCAGCGTGAGCGCGCTCGGATGGCTGACGCTGCCGCGGGAGTAGAAATAATTTCCGGGTGAGAGACTGTTTTCGAAGAAGACCTGCTGGGAGTAGTTCTGGTCAGCCCGAGCTGCTGGCGCAAAGGTCAGGCAGCCGAGCGCAAGGAGCGCGCAGGCCATAAAACGGCATGCACCCACGGCTCTAGTTTTGGCGGGATGGTTTCGCGTAGGCATCTCTACCATTGTGATGACGCTGCGGACGGACAAGAAACCTGAAGATGCATTCAACCTGTCGCGCTTTGTGCACGCGCAGCAGCCAGTGTACGCGCAGGCGCTGCAGGAGTTGCGGGAGGGCCGCAAGCGCAGCCACTGGATGTGGTTTATCTTTCCGCAGCTTGCGGGGCTGGGAGCAAGCGGGATGGCCCGCACCTATGCAATTACGGGCTTGCAGGAGGCGCAGGCTTACCTGGCGCATCCGGTGTTGGGGCCGCGCCTGCGGGAGTGCACAGCTGCGGTGTTGGCTACCGACGGCAAGCCGCTCAGTACGATCTTTGGCTATCCCGATGATTTAAAGTTCTGCTCGTCCATGACGCTGTTTGCGGAAGTATCGGGTCCTTCACCAGCTGCCGATAACGCGATATTTTCGAATGCTCTTGCCCAATATGGAGCAACGGATACCAGAACCCTGACGCTTCTGCGCAGCTTGCTCTAACTGCGCAGAAGCCCAGGACTGGCGACCACCGCGGATAGTCGGCGCGAGCTACGCCCGTCTTGCCTCACGCCGCTCGGCGGACTGACTGCCCAGCGCACGCTCGGCCTGCCGGGTTGTGATCAGCTCATCCGGCGTCCGCAGCACGCTGTAGATGCCGGCCGCAATGGCCGCACCGATCAACGGCGCAACGATAAACAGCCACAATTGCTGAATCGCCCATCCGCCAACGAACAGGGCAGGCCCAATGCTGCGGGCAGGATTGACGGAAGTGTTCGTGATGGGAATGCCGACCAGATGAATCAGCGTCAGCACCAGGCCAATGGCCAGTCCGGCGAAGCCGACCGGAGCCTTGACGTCGGTTGCGCCCAGTACCGTGATCACCAGAAACATCGTGAGAATCACTTCCCCCAAAAATGCGGCCTGCATGCTGAAATGGCCCGGCGAGTGATTGCCAAATCCATTGGCGCCTAGCCCGGCGACCGATGCGTCGTAGCCGCCTGGCACTCCGCGTGCAATGGCAAGAATCAGGGCAGCGGCGATCACAGCTCCGATAATCTGCGCGATGACGTACATCGTGGCATCCTTGATCCCGATCTTGCGCGCCAGCACTACCCCCAGCGTGACGGCCGGGTTGATGTGGCACCCGGAGATAGGGCCGATCGTGTAAACCATGGCCAGCAAGGACAGGCCAAAGGCAAAGGCCACGCCGAGATAGCCGATATGAGTTCCCGCCAGTACGGCGGAACCTACGCCACCGAAAACAAGAACAAACGTCCCGACCATTTCTGCAAAGTATTTCTTCATGCCGAAAGGCTCCTTTGCGAGCAAATAAGCCGGAATATACACCTGGTCCAGGCGAACGGCTATGAAAAATCAGGGATTTGCCCGGTGGCGCGGATCGCAGGACACGCCTCCATAGCGATGTCGTCCCGCTGTGTCCATCCCTGCGAAGACGCTGCGATGAATGTTTTCGCGCGGATGCTTCCGGAAAAGGAACTCCGGCGAGCGGTAGCAAGCAGGAGGGTGGGAACGGGTGGATTGACTGGTCGGGGCGGAGGGATTCGAACCCCCGACCCTCTGCTCCCAAAGCAGATGCGCTACCAGACTGCGCTACGCCCCGACGTGACCCGACAAGCCCGATTGTAACGCAGCCATTCGCCGCCTCTGCCGCGCGTTTCCAGACTACGGATGCGCCATCAGATAGCCCAGAATCCAGGCCAGCGCGATCAGCGGCAGGGAAAACACGAGCACGATGCCCATCACCAGGGCCAGCAGAAATCCCCAGTCGCGCCAAGTGTGGCGCCGCGGCTGCTCCACGTGGCGCGTCAGCAGCTTATAGTTGCGGCGGTTGGCCTTCCACGCGACGTCAAACGCGTCGCCGAGAAACGGAACCGAGCCCACCAGAACCTCAATGCCAACGTTGACGGCCATGCGGGTGAGCGTGATGTACGGCACGCCGCGAAACCAGGCCGCGCCGATGAGAATGCACGACGCCAGTCCGCCGATGACGTCGCCGATGCCGGGGACGAGTCCGACGATCGCGTCTAGACCGAATCGCACGGAGGTGCCGGGGATGCGGAGGCAATCGTCCAGCACGTGCGACAGCATGTCGAGGTTTTCATCGCTCAGTGCGCGGCCCGCGCGTCCACCGCGGGGCGGCAAAATCTGCGGTCGGGAAGCTGAATACGCCATGATGTGTTCCCCTATTGGGCGCCTGGTCGCGATGCTACAATTTTATAGGTTCATGGCGGCTATAGTTCAGCGGCAGAACGCCGGTCTGTGGCACCGGATGTCGTGGGTTCGAACCCCACTAGCCGCCCCAGAGCAACCTTTCGCGCATCCGTCCGCGCAACGGATCGCACCCTTGCCGGTGCATTCGAAGCCTTCCCTCCACAACAGGGCCAGCCATTGAACGCAACCCGAAGCGCTACGGCTGCCTGCGCGGTTGCCGCATGGCTCGACGCTTTTGTCCCTCGCCGCGGGCTGCGAAACGCCGATCTGCAAACGATCGTCGCCGCGTTTCGACCCCGCACGTTCCACCTGCCACCGCCGGAAGATGTCATTGTGCCTGTCGATCCCACGAGCGGCAGTCGCGTGCTGTGCCGCTGTAACTGGCAGCCGGAAGATGTGCGAACGGAGCGGCTGACGATCCTGCTGGTGCACGGGCTGGAAGGTTCGAGCGAGTCGCAGTACATGCTGGGAAATGCCAGCCGCGCGTGGGCCGCCGGATGGAACGTCATCCGCATGAACATGCGCAATTGCGGCGGCACGGAGGCGCTTTCGCCCACGCTGTATCACTCCGGACTTTCGGGGGATGTGCAAGCCGTCGCTCAGCATTTTGTCGAGCGCGAAAGCCTGCAGCAGATGGCCTGGATCGGATATTCCATGGGCGGCAACCTGGTCCTGAACGCTGCCGGAGAGTTCGGCGATAATGCACCCGCGTGGCTGACGGCGGTCGCCGCAGTATCGCCGGCCATTGATCTGGCCGCGTCGGCGGATGCCCTGCACCGGCTGCGCAACCGCCTGTACGAGAGAAATTTTCTGCGGAACATGATCGCGCGCTACCGCCGCAAGGTGGAGCTATTGCCCGCGCGCTACAGTCTCGCAAATCTTCCCCGCGTGGACAGTATTCGCACCTATGACGAATACATCGTCGCGCCCAACTGCGGGTTTACGGGTGCCGATGATTACTACTTCCGTTGCGCCGCCGCCCGGGTGGTGCAGAACATTCGCGTGCCAACGCTCATCCTGCACTCGCTCGACGATCCCTTTATCCGCCTGACGCCGGAGACCCGGCAGCACCTGCTCGCCAACCCAGCTATCCGGCTGATCGAGACCGCACACGGCGGCCACTGCGGCTTTCTTTCGGTTGCTGCGGGAGACGACGGCTATTGGGCAGAGTCCACTATCGCGGCCTTTCTTCGTTGCCAGGAGTCCGTGCAGTCTCAGGATTGAAGCGCGTATGGAAAGCGACTGGAGTGCGGAGTGCGGCAATGAGGATCCCTGGGTGGTGGTGCCCTGGGAAGGCGTGACGGCCAGCGACCCGTCGCTGCGCTTTTTCGATCTGCGGGCAGAGCCGGATCGTGTGGGCGAGATCCCGGATGCGGCCCGGTATCCCGCATTGGCGGAGGCGTTGCAAGCCTGGAACACGCCAGCCGTCTTTACCGCCAAATGCGATGTGTGGCACTACGCGGCGTCGGCATTCGACGCCTTCGATCTGCCTGGTTTGGCTTGCGCGCATGCCAGCTACGTGGATTTGCTGCCCGGCGCGTCGGCGGGGTTCGAAAGCTTCGCGCGGGCAGAATCTCTGGTGCGCCGCGGAGCCGAACGGGCGGCGGTTCTTCCCGCACCGGAAGCGCGCAGCGAGTGGATCGTGCGGCGGGCTCGCATTTCCTCCGCCGGAACGCTGCCCCACGGGGATGGCTTCGCAGTGACGCTGTACGTCTGGGGCTACGGCGAGAGTGAGAGCGCGGCCGTGAGTGCATGGGGCCACGCGCTGCGAACTCTGATTCTGCCGGTACGCGAGCTATTTGAGGGACGCTTGCCGGCCTAGGGAACGAGCGCTGCCTTGCGGGTGTTGAGTGTCTTCGATGGAACCGACAGGCCGCCAAATCGCCGGTCGCGGCTTTGATACTCGTGAATCGCCTCCAGCAAATGCTTGCCACGGAAGTCCGGCCAGAAGCGGTCGGTGACGTAAATCTCCGAGTAAGCGATCTGCCAGAGCAGAAAGTTGCTGATGCGCATCTCGCCGCTGGTGCGAATGACCAGATCCGGGTCGGGCATATGCGCGGTGTAGAGAGCGCTGGAGATGCGCTCCTCCGTCAGCCGCGCCAGCAATGCCTCAAGCGGCGCTCCAGGCTCTTCGGCAGCCAGCTGCGCGATGGCTGTTCGAGCAGCATCGACGATCTCGCCTCGCGCGCCGTAGTTGAGCGCCAGTGTGAGTGTGGTGCCGGTGTTGCGGGCAGTCTGCTCGGTAGCCCACTGCATGGTCTCCTGCACTTCCGTGGGCAGCTCAGCCGTGCGGCCAATGTATGCGATGCGCACGTTGTTGTCGTTCATCCGCTTTACATTGCCCACCAGATAGGTGCGCAGCAGGCGCATGAGGAAGCTGACCTCCGTCGCGGGACGGCGCAAGTTGTTTTCCACTGAAAACGCGTAGAGCGTCAGCCAGGGAAGGTCGATGCGGGAGGCGGTTTCCACGACAAACTGGACCGACTCTGCGCCCTGCTGATGGCCGAGGATCCGTTGCAGCCGGCGCATGCCGGCCCAACGGCCGTTGCCGTCCATAATGATGGCGATGTGCTGGGGGAGCCGCTCGGGGTCGAGCTGGCGATAAAGCGCCAGCTCCTCTGGCGGAAGCTCCGACAGACGGCTGGTTGCGTGCCTGTGCGACAAAGAAGGAAGCTCCTACGTCTTTCGACCGTAGCATAGCGGCAAAGCGCCTGCCAACCGGCTCGCGGGCGCTTATGCGGTCTTGCGTCCTCCACCGGCCATTTCGCGCAGATGGCTCAGCACCATGGCGCGGTGCAACCCATCCAGCCCAGCGACCCAGACGCTCAGCTCCGCCAGGAATGGATCATTCAGCATGATGGCGATTTCGCGCTCGCGTTCATAGCGGGCATCGTGCACCATGTCTGCCAGAGGAACCGATAACGCATTGGCCAGGCGCTGCAGCGAGGAGAGCGTCGGCATGGCGCGGCCGTTCTCGATCTTTGATATGTAGGTGCGCGGCACGTCGAGCCGGGCAGCAAGCTGCCGCTGGCTCAGCCGGCGCGCATTGCGCAATTCGCGCAGTCTTACGGAAACGCGGTTATCGCGCTCACCGGTCTGGCGTGCGCCCGCTAATTCTCCTGCGGACGAGACCGGCTCCGGTTCTTCAATCTCCAGGGGTTTGTGGCAGCGCCTGCACAGCAGATTGCTGGTGCTGAACTGCACCAGCCCGCAGCGATCGCAACGCAGAACCTCCCTGGACGCGACGGGAGTCATGACAGTTGCCATAGATGTATACGGAGGCCAGAGCGGACTTCCGTGGGATGCGGTGATTTTCATTACCGCATCTCGTCTTTCGTTACGTTGCGGGTAAACCTCAGGAATGTCAAGCAATTTCCTGAAATCTTTCATGAAAAACCCATAAAACCCGAAGTGAAGCCCTGACACCCTTGAAAATACCCCACAATGACAGCAGGAGGGATGCCCGCCTGTATGAAGGAAATGCCGATTGCGCCACCGTCCGCAGCCGACCGCCATAATCGCGCGGCCGCCTGGGAATTGCTCAACCAGTACACCCAGTCCGCCAGCCTGTTGAAGCATGCAATGGCGGTTGCCGTCTGCACCCAGGCCTATGGGGAGCGCCACGCTGCTGCGATGAACCTGCCGCCAGATATGGCCGGCGCGATGGCCGAAACCTATGCCATCGCCGGCCTGCTGCATGACTTTGACTATGAGCGCTATCCCACACCGAAGGAACACCCTTGGGTGGGCAATCGGATCCTGACGGAGCAGGGATGGCCGGAGGAGATTCGGCACGCGATTCTGGCGCATGCCGAGTACACCCACACGCCGCGCGAGTCCCACCTGGACAAGGTGCTGTTTGCCTGCGACGAGCTGGCCGGGTTTCTGACCGCCAATGCACTGGTCAAGCCTTCGAAGTCCATCCATGACGTCAGCGTTCCGTCCGTCCTGAAGAAGGTGAAGGACAAAGCGTTCGCGCGTGGCGTCAACCGCCAGGACATCATTCAGGGCGCGGCCGAGCTGGGTGTGAGCCTCGAAGATCACATCGCGTTCTGCCTTGCAGCCATGCAGGCGCAGGCAGCGGAGCTGGGGCTGGCAGGCCTTCCGGTCGAGCCCGCCTGATCGCCGGTACACTGGGCACCATGTTCTGCAGAAGCCTGCAGCGGTTCGCGCGACGGGTAAAAGCCGCAGATTGTTTTGCGCTGACAGCATGGATCGTTGGTGGCAGCGCGGTGGTCTTTTCCGCGGCCGTTTCACCCTCCCACCGAACCGCCCAGAGAGCCGCGCCGATTTCCGCTCCCGCCTTTAGCTGGCCCGCGGCAGCGCAGCATGGTCCCTATCCGCTGGCGCCGGGCGTTCGCAATTTCGAAGTCGATCGTCCAGATGGGCAGACTCCGACGTACAACGATCTGGAGAGTCTGCAGTACCACCATCACACCCGCGTTGCCGTCGATCGCTCCGGGCGCGTCTGGGTCGCTTACAGCGGCGCCCTGCGACAGGAGGGCGAAAGCGGCATGATTACGGAAGTTAGGAGCAGCCGCGACGGCAGAACCTGGACCTCTCCGCAGGTTGTTGTCGCGCCGGCCAGTGCCTTCAACGGCAGTCTGCAAGCGGGCCGCCGCATCTCGTATCCTCGCGCCTTCGTCG
>JAKAUB010000157.1 GCA_021827845.1 Acidobacteriota bacterium
AGCGTAATGCCGGGTGCGCTCATAGGGTGACATCCTCCAATGACTGCCGCGCGATATCGCGGCGGCAGTATTTTCCCTGAAACTGAATCGCGTCGATAGCGGCATACGCCCGCTGCTGCGCCTGCCGCAGGGTCTCACCCAGCGCGGTCACGGCGAGCACGCGGCCGCCTGAGGTCACAACGGCTCCCTCGCTGCGCGCTGTGCCCGCGTGGAAGACGACAACATCCTCCATGCGGGCCGCTTCTTCGAGGCCCGTAATCGGATGGCCTGCGCTGAAGCTGCCGGGGTAGCCGGCCGAAGCAGCAATCACCGTGATGGATGGCTGCCGCTTCCACGTAAGCTGATCGGACGCCAGCCGCCCGGCTGCCGCGGCATCCAGGGCTTCCAGCAGTCCGCCGTGTTCGCCCCTCGCCTCAATGCGGGGCAGAATGGCCTCGGTCTCCGGATCACCAAAGCGTGCGTTGAACTCGAGCAGCATCGGCCCGCGTGCCGTCATCATCAGCCCGCAGTACAACACACCACAGAAGGGCGTTCCCTCGGCGGCCATGCCGTCAATCGCCGGCTGCGCAATGTGCGCCACCAGCCAGTCCACCATCTCCGGCTCCAGCAGCGTGTTGGTAGAGTAGGCGCCCATGCCCCCCGTGTTGGGGCCGGTATTGTTTTCGCCAATGCGCTTGTAGTCCCGCGCCGGGGCCAGCGGCAGCACGCGTTCTCCGTCGGAAAGCACGAGCAGCGAAACCTCATCGCCAGTCAAAAACTCTTCCAGCACCACCGCCGGCTGGCGGCTGCCCAGCAGGCGTCCGTTCAGCATCTCCTGCGCGGCCGTCCGGGCGATCTCCTTCGAGTCACAGATGGCCACGCCCTTACCGGCGGCCAGCCCGTCGGCCTTCACAACGACCGGGGTCGTGAAGTGGGTCAACGCCTCGTCAATCTCTTCCAGCGAATGGCAGACCGCGTAACCCGCTGTCGGCAGGTTATGCCGCTGCATAAACTGTTTGGCGAAAGCCTTGCTCGTCTCCAGCATGGCGGCGGCGCGCGTGGGGCCAAAGACGCGATAGCCGCGCAGCGTCAGTTCATCCACCAGCCCCAGGCTCAGCGGCAGCTCCGGACCGATCACGGTCAGGTCCGGCTGCTCCGCCATCGTCACGCTCAGCAGGCTGGATAAGTCTTTGATGTCCACCGGAACGCATCGAGCTATTGAGGCGATCCCCGCATTGCCGGGCGCACAGACTACCTCCGGCGCAGCCGGCGACTGCAGGATTGACCAGACAAGCGCGTGTTCGCGGCCGCCGCCGCCAATTACCAGAACTTTCATTGCGAATGTGTACTCCCCGGGCGCAAAAACCGTTTCTGCCAGAGTATCAGCCGCTACGGATGGCCGAATGCGCGGCGCGGAGGCAGGAAGCTGGGGGAGGGGGCTGGCCGCTACCGCGTCTTGATGTGCGCCTCGATGCGGTTGTACTCCGCCGTCGGAATGACGCCTTTTTTGCGAAGCTCTTCGGTTGAGGAATACGGCCGGTTGGCGATGATGCGGTCGGCGCGCGCACTGTCAATGCCGGGCAGCTTCTCAAGCTCCAGCTTTCCGGCGGTGTTAATGTTGACGGCTTTCTCTCCGCGCAGACCATCGTAGACGCCCTGCACGACCGCCTTTGCATCCTGTTTGGCGGTTTCGGTCGCGGCTGCGGTGTTCTGGCGGATGGCCTGCGGATTCTGGCTGGCTGGGGCACATCCTACGCCGGCGGCCACAACGCTCAGGCTTACGGTCATCAGGAGTCGTTTCATGTGCAGGTAAGATGCGAATACAGCAAAAAGTTTGGCTGACTGTTTCGGCCCAGGGGAGTGCCTTCCGTCATGCAACCGACTGCAAGCCTCGGAGAAACCTTCCCCCGCCAGAGCATTGTCCGTCCCGCAGGCCAGCGGGCGGCCTGGATCGCGCTGGCGCTGCTGACCGGCCTGAACCTGCTGAACTATATTGACCGCTACGTGCTGGCGGGCGTGCAGCCGCTGGTGCAATCGGCCTTTCATGTGACCGACGAGCAGGTCGGCGGCCTCACCTTCGCCTTCTTCATTACGTACATGCTGGCCTCGCCGGTTACCGGCTGGCTGGGTGACCGCTACCCCCGCAAGCCGCTCATCATCGCCGGTGCGCTGGTCTGGAGCCTGCTCACGCTGGCGACCGGGCTGGTGCACACCTTCGGCGAACTCTACTGGCGGCACGCGCTGGTTGGCATTGGCGAGGCCAGCTTCTGCATCTACGCGCCCGCCTTGCTGTCGGACTATTGGCCCGCGGAGCAGCGCAATCGCATTCTGACGCTGTTTTATCTCTCGCTGCCCATCGGGGCCGCACTCGGCTACATTATCGGCGGTACCGTCGGGCAGGCGCACGGATGGCGCGCGCCGTTCTACGTCGCAGCCGGTCCTGGACTGCTGCTGGCCGTGCTGGCCATTCCGCTGCTGCGGGAGCCGCAGCGCGGGGCGCAGGAACCACCCGCGCGGCCGGATCGCGTCACGCTCGCTGCTCTGATGCGCAACCCGGCCTACTGGACCGCCACGCTCGGCATGGCCATGATGGTCTTCTCTCTGGGCGGAATCTCGGTGTGGATGCCAACGTTCCTGTATCGCAGCGGACACACCTCGCTGGCGCATGCCAGCCAGATTCTTGGCGCCATCACCGTTGTGGATGGAATTGCCGGTACCTGGGTGGGCGGATGGCTGGCGCAGCGCTGGCTGCGCCGCAACCGTGGCGCACTGTATCTGCTCTCCGCGTGGAGCGTGGTGCTGGCCGCGCCCTTTGCGCTGCTCACTTTTTTTGGACCGGCGCGGTGGACCATCCCTTCGCTGGCGGTCGCCGAGTTTCTGCTCTTCCTCAACACCGGTCCGCTAAACGCCGCCATCGTCAACGCCGTGGCCGCGCCCATCCGTTCCACGGCGCTGGCCGTCGAGCTGTTCGCCATCCACGCCCTGGGCGACGCACCCTCCCCGCGCATCATCGGCTGGGTCTCCGATCGCTCCTCGCTACGCGATGGCCTGGCGCTTACGCTCGTCACGCTGCTGCTCTCTGGCGTGCTTCTTTTTGCCGGGGCGCGCTACGCGCCGCCCGTGGATACCGCGCAGGTCTGAGATTTGCCAATCAAGCGCAATGTGGCCAATGGGACAATAGTCGGGTGATCCTTCGAGATATTTTTGCAGCCCTGGCATGGTTGATTGCCGTTATCTGGATGGTGCGCGTCCTTCCGGCGCTGTTTCTGCTGCCGAGCGTTCCTGATTTGCTGCGCGACCAGCCGGCGCCGGAGGCCTCAACAGCGGACCTGCCTTCGCTCGCGGTCGTCGTACCTGCGAAGGATGAGGTGCGCGCGGTCGGGCGCAGTGTGGCCACCATTCTTGCCAGCGACTATCCAGCGCTACAGACCATCGTTGTCGATGATCGTTCGACCGACGGCACCGGCGAGCTGCTGGATGCCATTGCCGCCGAACCGATGGCCGCGGGCCGGCTGACGGTATTGCATGTGCGGGAGCTTCCGGAGGGCTGGATCGGCAAGCCGCACGCTATGGCGCAGGCCGCCGCAATGAGTGCGTCGGAGTGGATCCTGTTCACCGATGCCGACGTTCGCTTTGCGCCGGACACCCTCCGCCGTGCGGTCCGGTTTGCGGAGCAAACCAAGGGCGATCATCTTGTTGTCTATCCAACGCTGGAATTGCACGGCTGGGCGGAGAAGATGCTTGGTGCATTTTTTCAATGCGCCTCTGTGCTGGGCGGCCAGCCCTGGAAGATTCCCGATCCGCGGGCGCAGCGTGCCTACATTGGAGTTGGCGCGTTCAATCTCATTCGGCGATCCACCTACGACGCTCTGGGTGGGTTTTCAACGCTGCGGATGGAGGTGCTGGAAGACATGCGCCTCGGGTTCCTAGTGAAGCGCAATGGATTTGCGCAGCGCGTCGCCTTCGGCCGTAATCTGGTGCGGATTCGCTGGGCGGCCAGCGCGGCGGGCATGCTGCGCAACCTGACCAAGAATCTCTTCGCCGTCTTTCGCTTCCGCCCGCTCAACCTGGTTCTGGCCAGCCTGGCGCTGCTGCTGCTGTGCATCGTGCCGTTTGTCGCGTTTGTAATGCCCGGCATCACGCGTTGGGCGGGAATTCTGCCGCTGCTGTTCCTGCTGCTGATCAACATCTATTACCGGCGCTACACCGGCACATCGCCACTCTATTTTTTCTTGCTGCCCGTCGCCTCTGTGCTGCTCGCCGGTACCATGCTGACCTCCGCCTTTGTTGCAATCCGCCGGGGCGGGGTGCTGTGGCGCGGCACGCTTTATCCGCTGGACGAACTGCGGCGCCGCGCCGGAGCGCTCTGGTAGCACACCGGTCTACCGTCCGCGATGACTGAAGTGCACGCCGCGCTGGCCGCCCGTGCCATTGTGCGCGGCAAACGCCTGATCGCCGCTGTCCGCGGAGTAGCCCTTCAGCAGCGCTGGATTAGGTGTGAACTTTTCTTTGCCGCCATGCAGTTGATCCCGGCTGCTTAACACCATATCGGCGCGGCCCTGGATGGAATGGACTTTACCGCTCACGGTAATGTCCTTGCCCAGCAGCGGTCCCAGATCACCGACCGACGGCGCATCGCTGGTGAAGCTGACGAGAAAGAAATGACAGGCATTGTCGGGCGTATCCGGGCTGCACACATCCAGAAAGTGGATGCCCTGAGCTGTATCCACCACGCGATAGACATGCGCGCGGACGCACACCGTTTTGCCAAGATGATGGATCGCGTGGTCAGCGGGAATGCAGCCTTTCCGCGCTCTGGCCTGAACCGGCGACGCCAGCGCAAGCAGACAGCACGGAACCAGCAGAGCGGTACGCATCGGGGGAGATCTCCGCGTATTGAATTATGCCGAGGGAGCAGGCTCCTTCTCCGCGTCCTTCGCCTGGGGCCGCATCAGCGGAAACAGAATCACATCGCGGATCGAGCGTGAGCCGGTCAGAATCATCGTCAGCCGATCGATGCCGATACCTTCGCCGCCGGTTGGCGGCAGCCCGAAGCCCAGAGCGCGCACATAGTCCTCATCCATCGCGTGCGCCTCGGCATCGCCGCGCTCGCGCTCGGCAAGTTGCTGGGCAAAGCGGTTGCGCTGCTCCACGGGGTCGTTCAACTCGCTAAAGGCGTTGCCCAGCTCAAAGCCGCCGATGTAGAACTCAAATCGCTCCACCCACTCCGGTTCCTCCGGCTTTTGCTTGGAGAGCGGCGAGACGGAAAGAGGGAAGTCATAAATGATGGTCGGCTGGATCAAATGATCTTCGGCGACCGCTTCAAAAATGGCTGCGATATTGTTGCCGGCCGGAGCACCGTCATCGAACGCAAAGTACGTGCCGCTGTCGCGTAAACGATGGGCCATGGCGCGCACGCCGTCTGCGTTGGCAAACTCCGGCATCTCCGGCTTCGCGCCGGCTTTTTCCGGCCAGAAATGGATGATCGCCTCGCGCATGGAATACCGCTGCCAGTGCGCCAGGTCGATCTCGACGTCGTTGAACGTCGTCTTGGTCGTCCCGTTGACTTCCATGGCGACAAACTGGATCAGCTCTTCGGTCAGGTACATCAGGTCGTGATAGTTCGCATACGCCTGGTAGAACTCCAGCATTGTGAACTCGGGATTATGCTGCGTCGAGATGCCTTCATTGCGGAAGTTGCGGTTGATCTCATACACGCGGTCGAGCCCGCCGACGACCAGCCGCTTCAGATACAGCTCCGGCGCAATGCGCAGGTAAAGATCCATGTCCAGCGTGTTGTGGTGCGTGACAAACGGCCGCGCCGCCGCACCCCCGGCGATGGGCTGCATCATCGGCGTTTCCACTTCCAGGTATCCACGGCTATCGAAGTACTTACGCAGTGCCCGCAGCACCGCCGCACGCTTCACGAACACTTCGCGCACCGGAGGGTTCATGAATAAGTCCACGTAGCGCTGGCGATAGCGCAGCTCCTGATCGGCGAGCCCGTGATATTTCTCCGGCAGCGGCAGCATGGCCTTTGACAGAAATGTCAGCGTATCCACATGCACCGTCAGCTCGCCCGTACGTGTGCGGAACAGGTAGCCGGTCACCCCGATGTGATCGCCGATGTCGAGCAGCTTATACAGCGCGAAGCCCTGCTCGCCGACGGCATCCAAGCGGACGTAAATCTGCAGCCGCGCACCGCCCTGCTGCAACACGGCAAACCCAGCCTTGCCCTGGGCGCGAATCGCCATCAGGCGGCCGGCAACGGCTACGGTGACGCGCTCCTGCTCAAGCTGCTCCCCGGTGGCGGCATCATAGGCTGCATGAATCGCCGGCAACGTATGCGACGCGGCGAAGCGATTGGGGTAGCTCGCCTGCCCCAGCGCTTCCATCTGGCGAAGCTTGTCGCGGCGCAGCTCAAAAACACTCTGCTCAAAATCCGATTCGTACACGAAAGGTTCTTTCCACCTGGTTTGGAATGCACTGCCAGTATAGTGGTAGCTGCCAGCAGCAGCCCGCATGCGATACATTGCAGATCGATCATGAAATTCGACCCCACGGAGTAGGCATGGCAACTGGAGCAATCGAATTTGCGCGCGACAATCAGACGCGCTTCCTCTCAGAACTCAAAAATCTGCTGCGCATCCCCTCGATCTCGACGCTGCCGGAAAATCGTGCCCACGTGCGCCATTGCGCGCAAGTATTGGCTTCCGAGCTGAAGCGGATCGGCATGGAACACATCTCGCTGGTGGAAACCGACGGGCATCCGCTGGTGATCGCCGACTGGCTGCATGCGCCTGGCAAGCCCACCTGCCTCTGCTATGGCCACTACGATGTCCAGCCGCCCGACCCCTTAGAGGAGTGGATCAGCCCGCCCTTTGAGCCGACCGAGCGCGACGGCAATCTGTATGCGCGCGGCGCGGTGGACGACAAAGGGCAGATGTACATGCACCTGAAGGCGCTTGAAAGCCTGATGCGCACCGGCAAGGCGAAGCTGCCGCTGAATGTTCGCGTCATCCTCGAAGGCGAGGAAGAGGTTGGCGGAGAGGGAATCGCGAAGTTTGTGCGCGAGCACCCGGAACAACTAAAGGCGGACTTCGCGCTGATCTCCGACACGGAGATGTTTGCCCCCGGACTGCCGACCCTCTGCGTCGGCCTGCGCGGCATGATCTATACCGAGATTGAAGCCCGTGGCGCCGCCACCGATCTCCACTCCGGCATGTACGGCGGCGCGGCACCCAACCCGCTTATCGCGCTATGCCAGATCATCGCGCGGCTGAAAGATCCCGAGGGCCGCATCACCATCCCCGGCATCTACGACGATGTTGTTCCGCCGTCCGCCGAAGAGCTGGCGGCCTGGAAGTCGCTGCCGTTTTCCGCTGAGGAGTTTCAACGCAATGAGGTAGGCGCGACAGAGTTGACCGGCGAGCCGGAGTTCTCTGTGCTCGAACGCCTCTGGTCGCGGCCCACACTGGAGGTGCATGGCATGCCCGGCGGCTTTACCGGCGCCGGCGCCAAAACCGTAATCCCGGCGCGCGCCACCGCCAAGGTGTCCATGCGCCTGGTGCCAAACATGGACGCGGCTCGCGTCTTTGAAAAATTCTCGGCCTACATCTCGTCGATCTGCCCCGCGGGCATCAAGGTCAATGTGCGGCTGATCCATTCGGCCGATCCGATGGTCATCAAGACCGGCAATCCATATATTCAGGCCGCGACCGCAGCGATGCGGGAGGTCTTCGGGCGAGAGACCGTTTTTGTCCGCTCCGGCGGCTCGATCCCCATCGTCGGGGACTTCGAGCACAACCTCCACATCCCGTCCGTCATGATGGGCTTTGGTCTGCCCGACGATAACCTGCACGCCCCAAATGAGAAATTCAAGATTGCCAATTTTCACAATGGCATTGAAGCGATCATCCGCTTCTTTGAGG
>JAKAUB010000147.1 GCA_021827845.1 Acidobacteriota bacterium
CCGAAACCCTTCTGAAAAAAATTCCGGACTTTCGGGCGCTCATCGTCCGCAACCAGACAAAGGTTGACGCGCAGCTGATGGCTGCGGCCAGCGGGCTTAAGGTGATTGGGCGCGCCGGCATCGGGCTCGATAACATTGACGTTGCCTCCGCCAGACAGCACGGCATCCCCGTCGCCTATACGCCGGATCAAAATGCAATCAGCGTGGCCGAAATCGCCCTCGGCATGATGCTGTGCCTGGCTCGAATGATTCCCGCAGCCGACGCCGACACAAAGGCGGGACACTGGAATCGCCACGCCTTCGTGGGCACCGAACTTTATGGCAAAACACTGGGCATAATCGCAGCCGGCAAGATCGGCTTCCTCACGGGGCGGCGCGCGCAGGCCTTTGGAATGCGCATCGTGGCGCATGACCCGTTTTTGAGCCGGGATAACGTCCTGTTGCGGGAGCTACAGGCCGAGCTTACAAGCCTGGACGACCTGCTGGCACAATCGGATTTCGTCTCGTGTCATCTGCCATCTACGCCCCAGACGATGGGGATGCTGAATGCTGCTCGCTTCGCTAAAATGAAGCCCAGCGCGTTCTTTATTAACACGGCGCGCGGAGAGGTTGTCCATGAGGGCGATCTGATTCAGGCGCTCAAACAACGCACGATTGCCGGCGCCGCCCTCGATGTTCGCTCGAAGGAGCCGCCCGTCGTTGGTGAGCTTGAATCCATGCCGAACGTGCTCCTAACGCCGCACATTGCGGCCTTTACGCATGAAGCGCAGGAGCGCGTCACCTACGCAGTCTGCGAAGATGTGGCGCGAGCTCTGACCGGCAAGCCATTAATCCACCCCGCCTACTGAAGCATTCTGCCTGATTGGCATGGAGTGCACACAAATCAAAAGGGCCGTCGTCCTGACGTAGCCAAGGATCTCTGTATTTGTATTGCGGAGAAAAGCCAATCCCCGGATTCTTCGCTTCGTTCAGAATGACGAACGTTACTCTGCAGCAACATTGAGATTGCTATAAAGCGACAGCCACCTCCTCCCCTGCCACCTGCGTTCAAAAAAATACGGGCGGCCCATGCGCGGGACCGCCCGTTTCAATGGAATGCATCTTTTCTAGAAGGTCACCTTCATCGCAAACTGAAACACCCGGGGTGAACCAGCATTGTTGTTGGTTCCTCCCTGGACAGTCTGCGTGATACGTCCGAAGTTTGCTCCGGCGATGGACGCATTTGGAAGCCCCAGGTTGGTGTGATTCAGAGCGTTGAACGCCTCCGCCTGAAACTGTCCCTGGACCCGCGAGAATTTAAACAGATCCTTGAAAACCGACAGATCAAGATCGGCGTAGCTCGGCCCGCGTAGTTGGTTGCGATGTTCGTCGCCAAACGTTCCCGTGGCCGCCGGTTTGAACGCGTCAACATTGAACCATTCCTGGATTTTGTTGACGCCGGCCGGGCGAGTGGGATTTCCAACAACATCGGCGTAGTCGTTGCCGATGCCCGACAGTGACCGATCCGAACCGCTCACGACTGTAAACGGATAGCCGGTGTCGAGGCTTAGAATCCCATTGACCTGCCAGTTATTCGCAAGAGCGCTCTTCCAGCCCTGCACGTTGTACTTCGGAAATACGTAGTTCGCTGAAAGAACGTAGCGGATGGTCTGGTCGAAATCCGCAGGCCCGCGGCCGCTCTGCAGGTTAAACGGATTCGGCGGTCCGGTGTTCCCTTCCGTCGCGCTCGAAGTGTTGTCAATCGTCTTCGACCAGGTGATGTTCGTCAGCAGTGTGAGTCCGTTCGACTGCCGGCGCACCAGGTTAGCCTGCAGCGAGTTGAACTCTTCATATTCGTAGTCCTGCGCGATTTCCATCGCTCCCAGACCTGGAAACAGCCGGCGGGAATTTTCGTTGCCGACCGTAGAGCAAGGCTTGGGCGGCGTACCGCAGTTGCCGGGGATATAGACGGCCGGGTTGAACTGGCGCGAACCCATGATGTGCTCGCTGTGGTCGCCAACATACGCCAGGGACAATCCCATCTTGTTCCCGAGCTGCTGCTCAATCGTCAGATTGTAGTTCTGCGTGTAAGCAACTTTCGAATGAGGATCGAGCACGCCGCCCGAGACGGGCAGAAGGAATTGATACGTGGCGAACTGACTCTTGGAGACGTGGGCACGCGGGAACGGTGAGCCGCCGGGAAAATTCGAGTAAATATTATCCCAGGCTGGCGGAGCGGGAATGTTGAGATACAAATCGATCGGCTGCGTTGCATCGGTGCGCTGGTAGAGCAGTCCTTCGGGGAAGCCATAGAAGATGCCGTAGGCTCCGCGAACCACGCTCTTTCCATTACCGCCGATGTCGTAGGCGAAACCAACCCGCGGTGCGAAGGCTTTCCAGTTCCGCGGGAAAACGGAGGACTGCAGGCCCTGATCTCCGTTGAACATCAATCCGACCGGAGCGTTCGGGGCGATCTTCGATTGGAAGCCGGGCTCAAAGCCGACGAGTGTACCGTTCAGGTCGTTCGGCGGCAGCCAGGGATCCCAGCGAAGGCCAAGATTCAGCGTCAGATTTTTCCGCGCCCGCCAGTCATCCTGAACATAAAGGGACGGCCGGTCTTCGCGCAGGTAAGCCTTGCGGCCGTTGTCCTGGAAGAACTGCGAATCCAGTCCCAGGTAAAAGTCCGCAACTGCCGAGCCACTGTTCTTGGTGCCGGCGGGCAGCGCGGCTCCCGCAGGTGCCTGCGTCCGGACGCCCGTGAAGGTGTTATCACCCGGCGTGAAGGAGTAATCGTCCATATCGATGCGGTCCCGTTCGAACTCAGCACCGAAGCCAACCGTGTGGGTCCCGGCGACCTTAACGAACGTTCCCTTGTAGTCAAAGGAGGTCGCGTCCTGTGTCAGCGCACCACCGGAGAAGACGTTCACAAAGCCGCTGATGTTGGCGCGGATTCCAGGGAAGATCGATTCTCCCGGACTGCCGAGTGGCACGTTCTGTCCAAGATCCTGCAGGGATTGCAGGCCAGGAGCCTCCGGAATCTGCGTGCGAGCAAAACGGCCGGCGCTGGCCTCAAAGATTCCCGTGAAGGTGGGGCTGAAGATTTCCGTGTCGCTGATGATCAGTGACTGGTTGCGGAAAAGGTTCAGCGCAAAAAAGCCATTCGGTGCATTGAAGGGCCGCTGGAAGTTGTCCTGATCGTAGAAGTACCGGCCGACCAGATGGTTGGTCGGATTGATCACCTGATCGATCTTCACCAGGTATTGCGTGTTGTCGATGTTCGCATTCGCCGTGGAGTTATAAATGCCGGTCGTCGGGTTTGACGGCAACGGCGCCAGATATTTCTGGTAGAGCTTCAGCGATAAAGGATCGGCCGGCACCGGGATTTTATTCCCTGGATACGGCAGCCCGGTGTTTGGATCATAGATCGCGACCCCCTTGGCGAGCAGCCCGGAAAAGTCTCCGCTCATCTGTGCGGCTGTAGGAACCGTGATCGAGATCGGGTTGGGCGAAGAGCGCACCTGCAGATCTTCCGCCGCGAAGAAGAAGAAAGTGTGGTCTTTGTAGATGGGGCCGCCGACGGTTCCGCCAAACTGGTTCAGCTTGAACGGCGGGATGGTCTGCTGGAAATAGTTCTTGGCGTTGAGAACTGTGTTGCGGAAGAACTCATACGCTGACCCGTGAAGCTGATTGGTTCCAGAGCGCGTTGACAACTGCACCAGTGCGCCGGCGCCGCCAAACTCCGCGCTGTAGTTGGAGGACTGGATGGTGAATTCCTGCAGAGCATCCGGGTTGGGCAGATACGGGACCGAATCGAAGAAGCGATTGGTGTACACCGCGCCATCCAACTGATAGTTGTCCTGGGTGGCACGCAGACCGTTCACGCTCAGGCCCACGTTGTCCTGCTGTCCGGCCTCGGTGCCGACGCTGGTCAGCGTGGTGCCGGGCGTCAGCGCGGTTAACTGCAGGGCGTTACGCTGATTCAGGGGCAGATCGCGAATCTGTCGCTGATCGACCGTCGTCTGCACCGAAGACGTGTCGAGCTGAATCAAAGGCGCGCCGGAGGTCACCTGAACTGTCTGGGTCGCTGAACCGACCTTTAGTGAGATTTCCAGGCCGAGCGTTTGACCGGTCAGCAGCGTAATGCCGGAACGCTTCTCGTTTTCAAAGCCGGGCTTCGAAATTTCAATGTTGTATACGCCGATTGGCATTCCCGGAAAGACGAAGATGCCGTCTTGGTTTGTCATCTGGGTGCGGCTAATACCCGTACCGGTGCTGGTTGCCGTTACAGTAGCCCCCGGAATCACGGCGCCGCTGCTGTCGGATACGGTGCCGCGAATGCTGCCCATGGCTTGCGCAAGCAGTCGGGGCGTTCCGACGCCGGACAGTAGAACCACTACGCCGACGAGGATGAGAAGTTTACGCCAAACAGAAGACATATCGTTGTCGCGTCCTTTCGCTTCACTGACCTTCAAAAACACTGCCGGGGGTGGCAGTTCAATCCAAGCTGCAGCCCTTACACCATCAACCGTGCGTTTTCTGCTGACGGTTTGCTACGTGAGTTCCGGCCGCGTCACCATTTTGTGCGACCAGTACGACTGCAACGCCATCTGTACCGGAATTGAAGCGTCGATGCCCGCTTGCAGCGAGGCATTCGCCTTCTTTCCTTCGACCACGGCATCCAGAAAGTTTCTGGTGTGCGCCTGCTCCAGGCTCTCCCGCGCATTGACCCGCACGGGTTCGCCTTCGTTCGGCGTATAGGTATAGCCGTCGCGAGCCAGCATCAGGGTTCCTTCCGTTCCCTCAAAGAGGACCGCCGGATGGGGATCGCGGACCGGAAGCACGGTTGACTCGAAATTGAAATTCCAGTCGGAGTACTGCACGATGGCGCTCACCGTGTCCGGGTTCACCCGGCCGTCATGCAGCTGATAGATTCCACCAAGCGCTGAAGCCGTCCTGGGATTTGCGTCGCTTTGCATCCACTGTGCGACATCGACCCAATGCGTCATGATGTCGGCCAGCAGTCCATTTCCGTAGTCAGGAAAATAACGCCACGACGTGTAACGAATCCACGCCCACGGAACGTGAGGTGCGGGCCCTTCAAACAGCTCCCAGTGCATGCCGGGCGGCTCCGGTTTGGGGCCGATGTTCCGGGTCTGCCAGGGAAAGTTATCCCAGGTGCCGCGCGCAAACACCACATGGCCGAGCTTCTTTTGATCGAACAGCTCCTGCTTGGCCTGCATGTAATGCGCGCCGCTCCGCTGCTGCATCCCGCATTGCAGCACTTTGCTGGATTTATGGGCGGCGGCGATCAGGGCCGTCCGTTCGCTCCAGTGGTGGAGGGTTGGCTTCTCCAGGTAAACGTTCTTCCCGGCTCCCAGCGCGGCCGTGGCGATCATGACGTGCAGATGGTCCGGCGTCGCAATGTAGACGGCGTCCACATCTTTGCGGTCCAGCACATCCTGATAACGGTAGGAGCTGAATGGGGTGGGCTGGTTGGCGAGCAGCCGCGTGACGAAGCGTGGCGTCTGCGCGTCATACACGTCGCAAAGCGCAACAATGTTGGCGCGCGGATCGCGCCGGAAACCGAGCCCTGTCACCACCGTGGCCCGTCGGCCCAGACCGATGATGCCGAGCCCGACGCGATCATTGGCGCCAAGAATTCTGGCGTAGGATTTTGCGCTGATCGTGCTGGCGGCGGCAGCGGCTGTGCCAGTGCGGAGAAACTCTCGGCGATTCATGCCAGAAACGCTCCCTTCGCGGCCTGCAGCGCAGGCTTCATAAACTCCACTCCATGCTTTGAGCCGTCGAGCCGCTCTTCTTCGTTCAGCACCCAGCCGCTCCAGTGCACGCGCCGCAGATTGGCCGCCAGTGCCGCCAGCGGAAAACCGCCCTGCCCCAGCACGACCTGCTTGCCATCTTTGTAGTCGCGCAGATGCAGCCCGATGATGCGGCGATAGTGCTGCGCGGCGAACTGCGGAACATCCATGCCTCCCTGGTAGGCGTGGCCGCAATCCAGAAGGAACGAAACATACTCCGGATTGGTGCGCTCGTACAGCGCTCCGAGTTCACCCAACGTGGACTGCGACTCCTCCGCCGTCTCGTTGTGATACGCGAGCCGGATTCCGGCGCTCTTGCAAAATTTTCCAGCCGCGTCCAGTCCGGCGATCTTATGATCCAGTTCTTCGCGGGTCTTGGCGGGGGCTCCGCTGAAGATCAGGTGATGGGCGCCAAGTGCGGCACCGCCCGGTGCAAGCTGCCGATAGAGCGACGCAGGCGGCAGGTTGGTCGCGGGATCGTAGTAGCGGCCCGGTAGAAACACGTGCATTCCAAAAAACGTGAGGCCCGTCTGCTGCAGTTTGTGCCGGGCAGCAGGAGCGGTTGCAAACTGCGAGCGAACATTGAGAAACCCGGTCTCGAAGCCGGAGTAGCCGACCTCTTTTACCTGTGCCAGGACGCCGAGCAGGCTATTGAAATTTTTCGGGTCGATCTTCCAGGCATTGGTCTGCGCGCCGAATTTGAATTCATGCGCCAGCGCGGTTTGATCGGCACCGAAGAGCGAGGGACCAAGCCCGGGCACAGCGCCGGCGGCCGTCAGAACCGCCAGCGAACGCAAGACCTGGCGGCGCGACGGAAGGAATTTCAAATCCTGTTCTGCGCGAGAGTGTGTCACGGTCGTGGATTATAAGCACCATAGAAAATCATTGTCAATCGATAGGTATAGATAGTTATAGATTGCCAGAAGTGATTGAAATATATGGTCTTAAACAGACTCAAGAATGTAGGTCGCAGCCAGAGCGCGGAATTTCGCCACCTGATCGGCGATCCACTCCGGTCCGCGCCCCAGCTCGGACGCCAGCAGCACCGCAGTCGCGGGAGCAGCCGCCATTGCCGCGCGCGCATTGAGAAAAAGCGCGCGCGTACGCCGCGCCAGGGCGTCCTCCACGGATCGCGCCATCTCCTGCCGCGCGGCCCAGACGATCTCCGCTGCGCGGTACGGTAGCTGTGGATGCAGCGGGGCCGCCAGATCGGGCCGTTCCTGCATCAGAGATTCAATAGACGCGCGATCGGCGCCGTACACGCCAAGAGGATCGCTTGTGGCGGCGGGATTCGCCGTCCACCCATGCAGCCGCAGATTCGCCGTCGGGCTGGAACGCCGCGGCAGGTTGGCCGACTGTGCGGCGCGGTCGATCGTGTCTTCGCCCATGCGGCGGTAGGTGGTCCACTTGCCGCCCAATACTGTCACCAGACCGTGCGGTGAAACCATCACCGTGTGCTCCCGCGAGAGCGCCGCGGTTCGAACTGTGCCCTGCTTGCGCACCAGCGGGCGCTGACCGGCCCATGTGCTGAGAATCTCTTCCGGCTGAGGGCGTCGTCCCATGTAACGCGCAATCTGATCAAGGAGAAATGCCCGCTCCACCTCCAGCGGACGCGGCTCCATCGCAGCGCCCGGAACCGGCTCGTCCGTTGTTCCGACGATGACAGAACCATGCCACGGGATGGCAAAGAGGACACGGCCATCGACCGTGCGCGGAATCATGAGTGCATCGACGCCCGGAAGAAATGTATGCGGCAGCACAATGTGAGAGCCCTGGCTGATCGCCAGCATCTGGGTGGCGTCCGGCTCG
>JAKAUB010000130.1 GCA_021827845.1 Acidobacteriota bacterium
GGTCTTGCCGGAGCCGACGTCGCCCTGCAGCAGCCGCCGCATCGGCGTGGCCTGCTTCATGTCGGCGACGATCTCCGCAAAGGCTTTTTTCTGAGCGGCAGTCGGATGAAACGGCAGCACGCGCTTCAGCGCTTCCCGCACGCTGGGGTTGGCCGCAAGCGCCGGCCCCAGACGCTCGCGCATCTTTCGCCGCTTCACTTCCAGGCCGGCCTCCAGATAAAACAACTCCTCAAAAATCAGCCGCTGCTGGGCCGCAGTGGCTGCCGTCTGCAACTGCGGTAAGGGCGTGCCCGATGGCGGAAAATGCGCGTTGCGCAGGGCATCGGCCCGGCTGGGCAGATCAAGACGCTCCAACATCGCCGGGGGTAGCGATTCCGGAATATTGCCGCCCAGTTCCTCCAGCAGCCGGAAGATCACGCGTCGCAGCCAGCGCGAGCTGAGCTGCGCACCGCCGAGCGATTCATACACCGGCACGATGCGGCCCACCTCCAGCAGCGAGTCATCGCTCGAGCCGTCCGCGGGCAGCACCTCCACCTGCGGCTGAATCATCTTGAAGACACCGGCGCGGCTGCGCGACGGCTCCACCTTGCCATAGAGCGCGAGCATCTGCCCGGGCTGAAATTTATCCTTGAGATACGCGCCGTGGAACCACATGCACTTCATCGAAGTGGGCCCGTGGCCGACGGTCATCTCGAAGATAGGCATGCGCCGGGTGCGCAGCAGCGCCGTGCCGCGCACTTCCGCAATGACGCTGGCCATCTCGCCGGGGACCAGTTCATTCAGACCACGCGGATTGGCGCGGTCCTCATAGCGGAAGGGCAGGTGATAGAGCAGATCCTCCACCACCGCGATGCGCTTTTCTTTCAGCTTTTCAGCGACGCGCGGCCCCACTCCTTTCACGAACTGAACCGGCGTATCGAGGGCAATCACAGTCTGGATGCTACCAGCCCAAAGCCGGGCTATGATGAGGCATGCGTGCGGCCCGCGTGGCTCTGCGCTGTTGTGTAGTTTTGCGCGCCTGCGCGATTCGACCCTTGATGCAGACCTCTTCTTCTGAGCCGCGCTATCGGCTGCCGCAGCGCCTGGCGCTTTGGCTGCTGCCTCCTCTGGGCGCAGCGTTGATCCGGCTGCTTGGCAT
The DNA here is from genome assembly GCA_021827845.1 of Acidobacteriota bacterium. GTDB lineage: Bacteria > Acidobacteriota > Terriglobia > Terriglobales > Acidobacteriaceae > JAKAUB01. Next base: position 1,139 of record JAKAUB010000130.1, read on the forward strand.
GACGCTGCGATTTCGCGACATTGGCCCCGCAGGCGCGCATGCGGATGAACACCCGGAGACGCGCGCCTGGTGCCTATGGCATCGCAGCCTGCTTTGTATCGCCTGGCATTTTCGCACGCGCAATATCGCCATCCTGATCAGTCCCAGCTTTGACGGAGAACTGATCGCCCGCACCATCCGGCGCGTGGGATACACGCCGGTGCGCGGCTCCAGTTCCCGCAGCGGCGCCGCCGGGCTGCTGGGGCTGCAGCGTGCGCTGCAGTCGCGGTGCCGCTACGCGGCGCTGACGGTCGATGGTCCGCGGGGGCCTGTGTACCGCGCCAAGGCCGGCGCGGTGAAGCTGGCGGCGCAGATCGGCGGCGGTGCCGGGGTTTTTTATGCTGCGCCGGTGCGTGCGTGGGAGCTGCGCTCCTGGGACCGCTTTCTGATTCCAAAGCCGTTTACAACGGTTGTGATTGGCTGGCAGCCTGCTGTTCCGGTAGCCGCGGATGCGGATGAAGCAGCGATTGAAGCGGCCCGCAGCGCCGTCGAGCAGTCACTGGAACGCGCGCGCGCAGCAGTCGAAGCCGAGATCGCGCGGCTGCGCCGCCGATAACAGGCACGGGCCTGCCTGCCCGATACAATCGGCCTGTGCTAGTTCGTGATTTTGACTATGAGTTACCTGAAGAGCTGATTGCGCAGCGGCCGCTGGCAGAGCGTGCGGCGTCGCGCATGCTTGTCTTCCATCGCGAGGCAGGCACGTATCAGGACGATGTGTTTCAGAATCTTCCTTCATTCCTGCAGCCTGGCGACCTCCTGGTAATGAATGACACGCGCGTGATTCCAGCGCGGCTGTTTGCGGAGCGCGTGGGTTTGAAGGCGCAGCCGGTGAGCCCGCACAACCCGGCGGCGCGCCAGCATCTGCATGGGCGCATTGAGGTGTTGCTGACCGCGGAGCTGGCGCCGTTTGAGTGGTCCGTGCTGGTGCGGCCGGCTCGCAAGGTTGCGGTTGGCGAGACGCTCTTCTTCTTTGCGCAAACTCCACTGGGTGAGCGCAGGACGGAAGCGCCGCTGCTGACGGCGCAGGTCGTGGGCGCTGGCGAGTTTGGTGAGCGGCGCATCCGGTTTGCGCCAGTGGCAAACTTCTTTGAGCTGCTCGACCGGTTAGGCCATGTGCCGCTGCCGCCGTACATTCGCCGCGCGGACGAGGGGACAGACCGCGAGCGCTACCAGACGGTGTTTGCGCGGCAGCATGGATCGGTGGCCGCGCCGACGGCAGGGCTGCATTTTTCCCCGGAGATTCTGGCGGCGATTCGTTCGCGCGGTGTAGAGACGGCGGCCATTACGCTGCATGTTGGGTTGGGAACCTTTCAGCCTGTGCGTGCGGACCGCGTGGCGGACATTCACCTGCATGCCGAGCGCTATACGATCCCCGCGGAGACCGCGGATGCCGTGAACCGCGCGCTTCGCGATGGCCGGAGGATCATCGCCGTGGGAACGACGACCACACGCACGCTGGAGCACTGCGCCCAGATGCCCGGAGGCCCGGAACTGCAGCCGCACTCCGGGGAGACATCGTTGTTCATCGCGCCGGGATTCCGCTTCCAGATTGTTCGTGGACTGTTCACAAATTTTCATCTGCCGCAATCGACCCTGCTGATGCTGGTCTGCGCCTTTGGCGGCGTGGAGCCGGTGCTGGCCGCGTACCGGCACGCGGTCGCAGCGCGCTACCGCTTTTTCTCCTACGGCGACTGCATGTTTCTTGCCTAGACCGCAAGGCGCAATACGAGGCGCCATCGCCGATGCGCTTTGGCCCGCAGTCCGTGCTTTTCGGTAGACTCGAGCCTGATGGCCAGCCAGAGCGACAAGCCGGCAGTATTTCTCCTCGACAGTATGGGTTTCATCTTTCGCGCGTATCACGCCATGCAGCGCCAGCGACCCATGTCCACACGCAGCGGCGTGCCTACGGCGGCCGTCTATGTGTTCGTAAATATGCTGAACAAGCTGCGGCGTGATTTTCAGCCGCAATATCTGGCCGCTGTGTTCGACGTGAGCGCGCCGGTGTTCCGCGATGAGCGCGCGAAGGAGCTGAAGCTGCGGCGTTATAACAGCGCAACGCGCGCCTATGAGGAAGTGGACTACGCCGGCTACAAGGCCAACCGCACAGAGATGCCGGCCGATCTGGTGCAGCAGGTGCCGTACATCCGCCGCGCGCTGGAGGCGATGCGCATTCCCATCCTGCAGCAGGAGGGCTATGAGGCGGATGATGTGATCGGCACGCTATCGCGCAAGGCTGCGGCGCAGGGCCATCCGGTGTACATCGTGTCGAATGACAAGGACATGATGCAGTTGGTGACCGATGGCGTGTCGATTCTGAACCCGGCGAAAGACAACCTGGTGCTCGATCGCGCCGGGGTTGAACAGACGCTGGGCGTTGCGCCGGAGCAGGTGGTGGATGTGATGGCGCTGCGCGGTGACTCAATCGACAACATTCCAGGCGCGCCGGGCATTGGCGACAAAGGATCGGTGGAGCTGATCCGCCAGTTTGGCAGTGTGGAGGCAGCGCTGGACCATGCCGCGGAGGTGTCGCGCAGAACGTATCGCGAATCGCTGCAGAGCAACCGCGATACGGTGTTGCTGAGCAAGGAGCTGGTGACCATCCACTGCGAAGTGCCGATGGAGCTGAACCTGGCGCGGATGGAGACGCAGCCGCCCGATGCCGCAGCATGCCGGGAGCTGTTTACGGAGCTCGAGTTCACCACGCTCATTAAGGAACTGGGGCTGACGGAGACGCCGAAACAGACGGTGGATGTTGTGTTGCAGCCAACGCCTGAGGACTTGCAGGCGCTGCTGAGAAGTGCGCGTGATGGATCGCTGTCGGTGCTGGCCAGTGCGCAGTCGGAGTCCTCGTCCGTCGTGGAGGCTGATGCTGCGGCGGAGCCAGACGCTGAGGAGCCGCTGCGGCTGCTGGAAGCGATGGAAGCTGCCGATGAGGCCGCGCAGCCGGCGCCAGCGCTGGTTTTCGCACTTTCGGTGGACAGCTCGCGGGCGCTGCGAGTTCCATATCAGGGTGCGTTTGTTGCGCCGTTGAAGGCGGCGCTGGAAGATGCCTCGCTGCCAAAGAGCACACATGACCTGAAAGCGTTGACGCGGGTGGCGCGGGCCGACGGCATCGCGCTGGCCGGCGTGCGCGACGATCTGATGCTTTACTCCTACCTGCTGAATCCGACGCATTCCACTCACACGCTGGCAGATGTTGCGGCGCGCTTTGATACGCAGACGCTGCACGGCGACGGGGACGAGGCACTCCCCAGGGCGGCGGCGGTGGTCGCGCGCCTGACGCCGCAGCTTCGCGCGAGCGTGGAGCACGCTGGCACGATCGATGTCTACAACACCATCGATCGGCCACTGACGCCGGTGCTGCTGGCGATGGAAGACGCGGGCGTGCGGATTGACCCCCAAAATCTGCGCGAATTTTCCGACAGGCTGGCCGTGCAGATGGACGCGCTGGCGGAGCGCATCTTCAGCTGCTGCGGCCATCGCTTCAACATCAACTCTCCCAAGCAGCTTGGGGATGTGCTGTTCAACAAGGTCGGGCTGCCGAAGCCGATGAAGTACGGCAAGGGCAAGGTGGTTTCGACCGCGCAGGATGTGCTGGAGGAGCTGGCCAGCGAGCATGAGGCGCCGCGTCTGGTGCTCGAATACCGGCAGCTTGCCAAGCTGAAGTCGAACTACTCCGACAGCCTGCCGCTACTGGCAGACCGCGAGGGGCGCGTCCACACAACGTTCAACGCTGTCGGTACGGCGACAGGCCGGCTGTCGTCGGTCAACCCAAACCTGCAGAACATTCCTGTGCGGACAGAGCTCGGCCGTGAAATTCGCGCGGCATTTATCGCGGCGGACGGCAACGTGCTGCTCTCGGCGGATTACTCGCAGATTGAACTGCGCCTGATGGCGCATTTTTCGCAGGATCCGTTGCTGTTGCGCGCGTATCGCGAGAATGTCGATATCCATACGCTCACGGCCTCTGAAGTGTTCGGCGTGCCCGTGGAGGCGATGGACAAGGAGACGCGCAACCGCGCCAAGGCCGTGAACTTTGGCATCGTCTACGGCATTTCGCCGTTCGGACTTAGTCAGCAGCTGGGTATCTCCGCCGCAGAAGCGCGGACCTACATCGACCGCTATTTTGAGCGCTACCAGGGTGTGCGCACGTTCATCGATCGCACGCTCGAAGAGGTTCGCAGTACACAGAGCGTGCGGACATTTTTCGGCCGCATCCGGCCCATCCCGGACATCACCAGCCGCAACGCGAACATGCGCGGCTTCGCTGAGCGTACGGCCGTCAATACGCCGCTGCAGGGCACGGCGGCGGACCTGATCAAGCTGGCCATGATCCGCATCGACCGGGAGCTGCGCGAGCGCCAACTGCGCGCCCGCATGGTGCTGCAGGTGCATGATGAGCTGGTATTCGATGTGCCTGCGGAAGAGTCTGCAGCAGTGCAGGCGCTGGTGAAGGAAGCGATGGAGAACGTTGTGGAGCTTTCCGTGCCAATCGTTTCCGATGTTGCGGCTGGGCCGAACTGGCGCGATTTGAAGTAGCTACGCGCCCAGCTCGGCTCGAATGGCGTCGGCGATCCGGTGGGCGTGGCGGCGCATCGCTTCTTCCGATTCTGCCTCAATCATGACGCGCGCCAGCGCCTCCGTGCCGGAGTAACGGATGACGACGCGGCCATTGCCGTCGAGATCCATTTCCGCATCTTTGATGACGGAGACGACGTTGGGAAGCTCCTCAATCGGCCGCTTCTCGCGCACCTTGACATTGAGAATGGTTTGCGGGAAGACCTTCAGATCGCTGGTGAGTTGAGACAGTGTTTTGCCCGAGCGCGTGACCATGTCCAGCACAACCAGCGCCGTCAGCAGGCCGTCGCCGGTCGTGTTGCGATCCAGAAACAGGATGTGGCCCGACTGCTCCCCGCCCAGCACAGCGCCAGTGCGCTGCATCTCCTCCAGCACGTATTTGTCGCCGACTGCGGCCCGCAGCATGGTGATGCCGTCGCGGCGCAGGGCGGCTTCCAGTCCCATATTGGACATGGAGGTGGCGACGACGGTGTTCTGCCGCAGCAGGCCACGCGCGAGCAGATCACGCGCGGCGATCAGCAGCACCGCATCCCCGTTGACCACCTTTCCGTGCTCGTCGGCAAACAGGGAGCGGTCGGCATCGCCGTCAAAGGTCACGCCGGCATCGGCGCCGCGTTCTGCAACCTCCCGCGCCACTACCTCAGGATGCAGCGCGCCGCAATGCTCGTTGATGTTGCGGCCATCCGGTTCCGCGTGGGTCAGGATCACGCGCCCGCCGAAGCGTGCGAACAGCTCTGGCGCAATGGCGCTGGCGGCTCCGTTGGCGCAGTCCAGCACCAGCGTGCGGCCATCCAATTGCAGGCCGGGGGCCTGTCCCGCCAGAAAATCGATGTAGGCGCGGCGCAGTGAGGAATCCGTTTCAGGGGCAGGGGGCTGGTTCGATCGCTCCGGTCGCGCCGTCGCCAGCTTCTCAAAGATCTCCTGCTCAATGCCCAGTTCGACCGCGTCCGGCAGTTTGTAGCCATTACCGCCGAAAACTTTAATGCCGTTGTCCTGCCACGGATTATGCGAAGCAGAGAGGACGACGCCGGCGGCAAAGCCGCGCATACGCGCAATAAAAGCGACTCCGGGCGTGGGCAGCACTCCGGCGCTGACGACGGAAGCGCCGCCGTCCCGCAAGCCCTGAGCCAGCGTCGCGGCAAGGGCGCTGCTGGATTCGCGCGTATCCATGCCGAGCACAACCGAAGGCTGCGGCGTCTGTCGCGCCAGGGAGTGAGCCAGAGCCAGGCCAATGGCATACACCGTTGCATCGTCCAGCGGGTAAGTGCCCGCGACGCCTCGAATTCCATCTGTACCGAAAAGTTTTCTCATTCGTCTTCGCCGCGCTGCTCTTCCGTTTCTATCACGCGCGCCCGAGCGCGGCCCCGGGCAAAGCGCAGATGCAGGGTGTCGCTCGTGCTGAGTTGAGAAGCATCTTTCACCAGGGCCGCGGCACCACCCGAGTCTTCTTCGACGTAGGCGAGCGCGTAACCCCGCTCCAGCACAGCCAGCGGCGAAAGCGCATTCAGGCGATCCGCACCGCGCCGCCACGCGGCTCTGCGCCGTTCGATCGCCAGCCGCCCGGCGCTGGTCAGCCGCTGGTCCAGCCCGCGCAGGCGTTCGGACTGCAGGGTGAGCTGGCGCCGCACATCCTGTTGCATCAAGCGCGCATGCAGTTGTGAGAGCTGCTGCTTGCGCAGCCCGCATTGGCGGTCCCACAGTGTCTCCATGCGGAATCGAAGTTCATCCACACGCTGCTGGCGCCGTGCAAAGCCATGCTGCAGCCGGGCAAACACAGCGGCCACGTCCAGAGCGGCATAGCGCTCGCGGGCGCGCATGCGTTGATAGC
>JAKAUB010000171.1 GCA_021827845.1 Acidobacteriota bacterium
CGGACCATTGGAAGGTATAGTTCGCGGGCAATTTCAACTTGTTGTGAATCTGCTTATCGGCCTGGGCAACGAACCCACCGTAATCCGTGGTATTCAGGTCGATATAGATGTAACCGGTCAGCGCTCCGTCTTCATCGCGGATCATCGCCGGACCCTTGGAGAATGAAATCTTCGCCACCTGTCCAAGAGGAATCTGCGCGCCCGAGGGCGTGCCGATAAGAACGCCTCGCATTTTTTCGATGCTGTTGCGGAAGCCCTGCTGATAACGAACGTTGATGGGATAGCGCTCCCGGCCCTGGATGTTCTCAGCGATGTCCTCTCCCCCGATTCCGGAGGACACAGCAGTCTGGACATCCGCGATGGTCAGCCCGTAACGCGCAGCTTCCTCGCGATTGACCGCTACGTTGACATAAAAGCCCTGCGCCACCTTTTCCGCAAAAATAGAGCTGACTTGCGGCATGCTCGAAAGGATTGTCTGAATCTGCGAAGCAAGTTGCTGGATGCCGTCTACAGTGGTTCCCTGCACCTTGATGCCAAGCGGTGTTTTAATGCCGGTCAATTCCATGTCTAACCGGTTTTCTACCGGCATGGTCCAGGTGTTGGAAAGGCCGGGAAACTGGAGCTTGGCATCCATCGCCTGGATGAGCTTGTCGTAGGTCATACCTGCGGGCCATTGACTGCGTGGCTTCAGCATCAGCGTCGTATCGTACATATCGAGCGGCGCATTGTCGGTCGCGCTGTCGGAACGCCCTACGGTGCCAAAGACGCTCTGCACCTCCGGGAAAGCTCGCAGAATCTTGTCCTGTTCTTGAAGCAATACCTTGGCCTGTCCAATAGAGAGCCCCGGTAACGCTGTCGGCATATATAGTGCCGAACCTTCAAACAGTGATGGCATGAACTGGCTGCCCAGGCGAAAAGCGAGTGGAAGCGTGAGCAGAAGAAAGAGCAGATTCACCGCAATCGTGAGCTTGCGATAGCGCAGGCAGAAGCGGAGAATTGGCCGGTAGATGGCCTGTGTAACCCGGGAGATTGGATTGGCGCTTTCCGGACGCAACCGGCCACGAATCAGCATCACCATCAGCACCGGAACCAGTGTGATGGCCAGGATGGACGAGCACGCCTCCGAGAGCGTCTTGCTCCACGCCAGCGGGCGGAACATGCGTCCAGACTGCGCCTGCAACATAAAGACCGGTAGAAAAGACACGATAATAATCAGCAGCGAAAAGAACAATGCCGGGCCGACCTGTTTGGCGGCATTGATTAAGACCGTGCGTCGTTCCGGCTCCGTGAGTGGAGTTTTGCTGTCCTGCTGCCGTTCCGACAGATGGCGATAGCCATTCTCGACCATCACAATCGACGCATCGACCAGCACTCCGATGGCCAATGCCAGACCGCCGAGCGACATAATATTCGAGGTGACTCCAAGAAAGTAAATCGGCAGGAACGATACCAGTACCGCTATGGGTAAGGCGATGATTGCGATCAACGCCGAACGAAAGTGGAACAGAAAAATAATAATGACCAGGCTGACGATGATGACTTCTTCCAGCAGGTCGCGCTGGAGGGTTTCGATGGACGCTTCGATCAGGCCAGAGCGGTCGTAGCCGGACATGATTTCGACGCCCGGAGGCAGCGATGGAGCGATATCGCGCAGCTTCTGCTTGACGCCTTGAATTACCTTCAAAGCGTTCTCACCCTGACGCATGACAATGATGCCGCCAACCGTCTCCCCTTTTCCATTCCATTCGGCAACGCCTTCGCGAATATCTGGGCCATACGAGACGGTGCCGACATCGCGTACCAGCACGGGCGTACCGTTCTTGCTGCCAACCGCGACCAATCGAAGATCGTCGAGCGAGTTAAGATAGCCGAGACCGCGGATCATATACTCCGCGCCGCTTTGGTCGAGTACCCGTCCGCCGACTTCGTTTGTGCTCTGCTTGACTTTGTCGATCACGGTGGACAAAGGGATTCCATAGGCCAGTAACTTATTCGGATCGAGTTGCACCTGATACTGACGCACATAGCCGCCAATGGTCGCCACCTCAGATACTCCAGGCACCGTCTCCAACTCATAGCGCAAATGCCAGTCCTGCAAAGTGCGCAAGTCCGCCAAGCTCAGGTTGTGACTATTATCAACAATCGCGTACTCATAAACCCAGCCTGCGCCGGTCGCGTCCGGGCCAATTACCGGATGGACATTGGCGGGAAGCTGGCCGCTGATCTGCTCCAGGTATTCGATCACGCGGGAACGCGCCCAGTAAAGGTCAGTACCATCCTGAAAGACTACATAGACATAGGAGTCGCCGAACATGGTCTGCGCGCGAACTGCTTTCACATGCGGTGCAGCGAGAAAACTGGTGACGATGGGATAGGTGACCTGATCTTCGATGACATCCGGTGGTTCACCCGCCCAGCTCGTATGAACAATCACCTCGACATCCGAGATGTCCGGCAATGCATCGATGGGAACATGTTTCAGCGACCAGATACCGGCCAGTGTCAGGAACAGCACCGCAGTAAAGACGAGGAAGCGGTTGCGGGCGCAGAGTTCAATGATTTTGGAGAGCATGGTTACATGCCTCCTTCAGCGTTCAGGTGGAGCAGCTTGGTCGCAAGCATTTTCCCGTTTTGCTGCACGGTAATGGTGGTCTGCCAACTGCCGCCGGAGCCGAGATTGCCTTGGCCTTCATACAAACCATTGCCTTTGTCGCTCAGTGTGACGGTCGTCTTCATCGCGGACATGCCCATTGCAGGCATCGCGGGCATATAGAACGTCACTGCTACCTGCGCGCCGCTGATTGGCGCTCCCGAAGCATTCGCGAGTTGGACGCGGAATGTATTGCCGCCTTTATGAGGTGGGTTGGGATCGGTGGTGAAATCGATTTTGGCTTGCGCGCCCGGTACGGAGTTGTTACTTCCCGCGCCGGGAGGAGGAGGAGCAAAGGAACCCGCTGCGGCCTGGAGCTGGCTCTCCGAATCGATCAGGAAGTTTGCCGAAGTGACAATCTTCTGGTGGACTTTGAGTCCTTTCAGCACCACATATTCATCCCCTGCGCGTGGACCAAGGACAATTTCCTTCGGATCGAGGTTGCCATCTCCCTGATCGAGAAAAACCAACTGGTGCGTCCCTGTTTGGAAGACTGCGGATGCCGGAACCGTGAGCAGCCGTCCCAGCGGTGCTTTCAGATCGACATTCACAAACATGCCGGGTTTCAGCTTCAGACCGCGATTGGCAATTAATAAGCGAACGCGCACGGTCCGCGTTGCCAGATCGACCTGCGGCAGGATGGTATCGATACGGCCATAGAAAGTGCGTCCCGGATACGAATCGACAGTGATGGAGGCAGCATCTCCTGGTTTTAGCCGTCCCACGTCATCCTGAAACACTTGTGCGTACACCCAGACGCTGGACAGGTCGGCTACTGTATAGAGGCGGGTGGCCGGTTCCACATACATATTGGGCAGCGCGTTATATTCCGTGATGTAACCGGAGACTGGTGAGTTGATGGTGAGGTCTACAATGGGCTTGCCGGTCTCTTTGAGCCTCGCCAGCTCACTTTGAGGGACTTCCCACTGTTGCAGGCGTTGTTCCGCCGCCGCAGAAAGTTCAGCCGCTCCAGATGCGACTCCATCCACCGTGCTCGTACTTAAAGCCTTTTGGTTCTGCCGCGCCAGCAGATACTCCTGCTGCGTCGCCACCAGATCGGGACTATAGACGGTGAAAAGCGGCTCACCTTTGCGCACATACAAATACGTCGCATTGGCGTAGACCTTGCGTATGTACCCCGGAAAGCGTACTTGCACATACGCGAGCAGGCGCTCGTCGATATCGACATTCCCGGTGGCCCGGACATCGTTATCGAGATGCTTATACTCCACCGTGCCGACCTGGACTCCAATGCTCTGCATCCGTTGCGGCGTGATTTGTACCGGGGTCAACGGCGTTTGCATCGGTGTTTGCGTGGAAGGTCCGGTCTGAGATCCGCCTACGGCAGCCGTGTTCGCTGGCTGGAGCGCGGAAGTCGGTGCCGGGCCTTCCGCCACCGGCTGCTCATCCGAAGACCCGGATGACTTCATGGATGAGCTTGTCTTTGCAGGCGGTGCAGCTTTGCGAGAGCGGTAGAAGAGAAATCCGGCAATCGCGACGACAATAATGCCAATCCATACGAGAGAAGTCCGTACAACATATTTGTTCATCGCAGTGTCGCTCCAGTCAGGGTTTCAAGATGGGCTAAAGTGGTTTCATGATCTGCCAGCACCTGCGCTGCATCGAGTTTCATGTCCAGCACATTCACGAAGTAGAGGAGCACGTGCGTGAATACGTCGCGATCGCTGGCATAGGCATTCAGCGTCGAGCGGTAAGCGGCGTCCGATTGCGGAATCAATCCTTCCCCGTATTCCTTCAAAAGCTCCTCATCGTTCGTCACCGTCACGTAGCCCTGCTTCACTTGGGCAAGCTGTTGCTGCAGATGTGCATCGAGCGTCTCCTTCGATTGCGCGAGATTTTCCGCCGCTTCGGCGACCTCGGCCTTGACCCGCGCTCTGCGCGGCAATCGGACATTTAGCGTGAACATGTAATAGTCGGGATACTTGCGGTCGTTCTGTTCGTACAAGTACGCGAGTCCGAAGTCCGGTTTGCCTTCTCGTTTGGCGGAGGCTAGCGCTGCGTTCTGTTTATTAATCGAACTGGCGTCCACCTGAATCTGTGGATTGCTCTTTTTTACTAGCTCCAGCAAATCGGCTGGGGAGCGCTGAAGTGGATTCTCTTTGAGGGGTTCAGCCACAATGTCCAATGAACTTTGATCTCGATGCAGCAGCGCTTTCAGGTCCGCTTCGGTGTCGCCCCTCTGCTCGTTATTAGAGGTAATTTCCCGCACGATCTTGGTGCGCTCCACCTGGGCCTGCAAAACATCGGCCTGCAAGCCCTGACCGACCTGATAGTGCGCGGTTGCGTCCTGGATGAGCTGGTCAAGAACGCGTTCGTTCTCGCGCAGGATGCCGAGCGCCTCTTCGAGATATGCCAGATGGATGTAGTCAACCTTAACTGCATCGGCGACACTGGCTGTGGTCGCTCCAAGTTCCATATCCATCACGTCTGCTTGCCGCTTCGCCACTTCGCCGCGCAAATGCAGCTTGCCCGGGTACGGCAGCTCCTGGGATGCGCCGAGACCGATATAGGCAAAATTGCTGGTGGTATATCCAGCAAATGGCTTCGGGCTGCCGACGCTGAACCCTTGGTAGGTGAAGGTCGGGTCTGGCAGCGTGCTGACCTGGCGCGGGACTTGCTTTGCCGCCTGCCAGGCATAATCTGCCGCTGTTATCTGCGAGTTGTTCTGGTTCGCTTCGGTTAACAGTTCCGATAGCGGGGTTGGCGGACTGGGCGGATTCTCTTGCCCGAATGCGGCAAGAGCCGTCGCCAGTGCGAGGGTCGTGGTCAGGAATCGAACCACATTCATAGGCAATCTCCAATCTTGAAAACCGAAATGCGCCAATCTCTCCAACTCCTGAGCGTGACATAGTGGTAAAAGACCCATGAGGCATCATGGTTGCAAGCGCTCAATGTCCGTGTCCGAAAAAACCTACCCATAAGACCTCCCCTACTGCTGTCATCTTCTCCAGTTCAGCTTCGCGGCTTGCATCCACGCTTCGTAAAGCGAGTCCATACGTGCCTTCTGAACTCCCGTTTCTTAGTTCATGCTCTTGGCAGCCCCTCTATACATCTCGCCCAAGATTCGTGGAGTGTTAGGCATTACGAAACGATCAAGAGCAACGATGTGCAATCCGGAGCCAGAAATCAGATGGTCGATTTGGCGATTCATCCGGCAGCCAGCGCCGACGACCCGCACTAACGGAGCCAATAGCTCTTGTTGCCTCGCAACGTGTGGGTCCGCACTGTGTCCGTGCTCCAGGAACAAGTACGAACCCGTCGGCTTTAGAACTCGGCCAATCTCTTGCACTGCAGATTCAACATCGTCAATTGAACACAGTGTGAAGGTCGTTACGACGGTGTCGAAGGAGTTGTCCCCAAAGGGAAGCTGACGACTTGCATCCTGATAAATCGGTGTGATCGGAACGGGCGCCGCTGCTATTCGGTCCAGAACCTTACGAGGCTGCATACGCTCGCAGTCAACTGCAATGACACGACTGACACTCTTCGGATAGAGGAGGAAATTCTTGCCTGTACCGAAGCCGATTTCCAGCACTTCACCTCCGGCTGAGGCCAGCGCCAGACGACGTTGCTCCTCGGTATCCGGCCCTGCCGAACACCACTCTACGATGTGCGGAAAAACGTAACGAGAATAGAACCCCATCTCGATTGCCATCCTCTCTTGTGCGACATATTTCTCGTTATCATTGTTGCGGAGGCGTGTTCTGCTCTTTTTCCTGATTGTCCTGGTCTGAGATCATCCCGCTCATACCTTGCATGTTCTGCATCATGTTCGTCTTGCCCATGCATTTCTTCATGTGTTCGTTCATTGGACTGAGGGCCTTTTCAGCTTCATCGAGCGCTGCCCGCATCTTCGCCGCATCATTGGATTGCTTAGCCGCTTCGATATCTTTCTCGGTTTATTCATATCTCTCCTTACTGCCGTTAGTCTTGGAATTGAATTGTCTTCCAGCCGCCCTGGATGATCTCAGCCCGAATCTGACCGGGAGACTTGCCTTTGCGAAATTCCTGCATCGCGAACAGCGCCTCTTTCACGCAAATGTCGCATTCAGCTGCATGCGCACTGGCAAAACAGTCCAGCAAGCTGCGATGCCCCATATTTCGGTCGCAATGGCAATAGCACGGTTGTTGAGCCAATACCTCGGGAATTTTCTTTGCCGCACGGTATGCGGCGACAACGTCGCGATTTGAAAAGCCTGCAGGCTCAAAGGTCCTCAGCAGAGGTTGTGCCGCCTTTGCGTCCGCGAAGTAGTGTGGAACGCGAGGCACTGCCGGCTTTGTATCGGAACGGCGATATGCAAAATAGAATGCCGTTGCATTGATAAGGATCACAACAGCGCCGAGAAGCAGCAAAGGCTTCCAATTATCTGCCTTCGCATTTTGTTTCTTTGTGCGTTTCATGAGAACAGCCTCGCAGTGCTTTTTAGAGCGGCGCCAGGGCCGTGATCACGAGGTTCTGAATATTTCGCTCCTGCCGCCATTAGCTTCTGCATATTGGCCAAGCTCCGCATCTTGATTGCCCGCTGTTTGAAAAACTGGGCGTAGTATTCGCAATGGCCCACTGTTCCAAAGGCGCGCTTGTCATTGTTCATCATCGGGTTCATCCTGAATTGTTCAGCCATTTCCTGGTGCTCGTTGGATTCTGCGAAATAGCGCTGAGCTTTTGCTTCGTAATACTGAGC
>JAKAUB010000086.1 GCA_021827845.1 Acidobacteriota bacterium
ATTTTCCAGCCCCGCGCCGCCCAGTTTGATCACGAATTTCATACCAGCCCCTCCTGCTCCGGCCAGCCGAACATCAGGTTCATGTTCTCGACTGCCTGCGCGGATGCGCCTTTCAATAAGTTGTCCAGGCACGCCACCACAATCAGCCGCCGCCCGTCGGGTGCCAGCGCAAACCCGAGATCGCAATAGCTGCTGCGCACCACGTGCTGAATCTCCGGCAGCCGCGCTCCGCGCCACCGCACCAGCGGAGCGTCCGCGTAAAACGTGCAAAACAGTCCGTCAATCGTCTCCGCTGCCGTGCGCGTCTTCAACGGTATATAGACGGTCGAAAAGATCCCCCGAGGAATCGGCAGCAGATGCGGCGTGAATGTAATCTGCTCGTCCGTCAGGTGCAGCTGCTCCAGCAGCTCGCCCAGGTGCCGGTGGCCAAACACCGCATAGGCCGAGAGATTGTCCGCTGCGTGCATAAAATGCGTCTTCGGCGTTGGCGTCTTGCCTGCGCCCGAGACGCCGGACTTCGCATCGCACACAATCCCACGCCCGCTGTCTACAACTCCGGCGCGCACCAGCGGCGCCAGCGCCAGAATTAACGACGTCGCATAGCAGCCAGGATTCGCCACCAGTCGCGCCGTGCGGATGGCCGCGCGGTGCAGCTCCGGCAGCCCATACACCGCTTCGGCCTGTGCCGCATTGGCTGCCCCCACGTCCGCATCCGTCAGTTTGTAGACGGCGCGATGCGCTGGGACATGCAGCCGCCATGCGCCGCTCAAATCCACCACGCGCACGCCCTGCGCCAACAGCCGCGGAACCCACGCCCGTGACTCCTCATGCGGCGTTGCCAGAAAGATCAGCTTCACGCCGCGCTCCGCAAGCGTCTCCCGGTGGAATGGCTCGACCATCGCGGACGCAACGCCAGGGCGGGCGAGCTGCGGATGCAGATCGGTCAGCGTCACCGCTTCATGCCCCTCCGCCGCGGCGCGCCCGAAAAACACCGGCGGCCGGCCCTGCAGTCGCGGATGCGCCAGCAGCAGCCGCGCCAGCTCCGCGCCGGCATAGCCGCCCACACCGGCGACTGCCACCTGGGGAAGGTCCGCCATCACTCTCCAATCAGTTCTTCCAGCCGCTGCCGTAAGCGGCTGGCATGTTTCTGGTCCTGGCAAATAATCAAAATCGTGTCATCGCCGGCGATGGTGCCCAGCACCTCGGGCAGCTCCTCGTGGTCCAGCGACGCCGCCACCGGCTGCGCGCCCCCGGTCGTCGTGCGCACCACCAGCTGGTTCATCGCCTGCCGCACCGACAATCCAAAATCGCGAAACACAGTGTCCAGAGACGGCATATCATCGTCGGCGTCCGCGCCATTCGGCAGGGAATAGCCGCCCGGGCCCTTCACCAGCCGCAGGTCGTGAATGTCGCGCGACAACGTCGCCTGCGTCACATCGAAGCCGCGGCGCACCAGCCGGCGGCGCAGCTCGTCCTGGCTGGCTACGGGCCCAGCCTCCAGCAGCGTGCGGATTGCGGCATGGCGTTCGTGTTTCATTCATGCATAATCATACATTCTAATGTATAAATATGCAAAACATGACACGCGTCCGCTCAGGCTGTCCCTAACATTTCGTTGTTGGTGCACCTTGGAAGGCCATTGTCGAAAGCATCTGCCGCTGAACCCAGCCGTGCAGCCAGCCGTACTCAGCGGCAGACGTCGGCCGCTCGAGCCCGGCCGCTGCTGCCGAATCTAACGTCGCCCGCCTGGGCTTCTCCTTTGCAGGGCACCGCAGGAGATCCCAAATGCCGGCGGCTACGGAGCGGAAGCCGAGCCGGCGATGAAAGCTTTCTTCCTCGCCTTCACGCCAAATGTGACGGTGAAGCCGAAGGTGTTGTCGCGCAGGCGAAAGCTCCGGTTGTAGTACGTGGTGAGGTCCATGTGGCGCGTGGCCGCCCAGTTCACGGACGTGGTGACGCCGTTATCTTCCGCATTGCCATTAGAGCGCAATAGCGGCACCTTCTTCTTATGCCGGACGACGACGGTATAAATTTTCTGATTGCCCAGCGGCAGTTGCTCATACACATCACCCTGCAGGTCGATGGACCTGGGTGCCGCATAGGACGCTCCGCCCTGGAAGTAGGCAAGCGATCCCAGCGTGTCGTAGTTGCGCTGGACGCGCCGGTTGACCAGGTCGCTGCTGTCGCCAAACCCAAGCTGAATGTCGGGGACCAGTGCGCCCACCGTCGTCTCAAAATCGTTCAAGGCTACGTATGTGACGCGGCCAGTGCTCAAGCCGTACCGGGCATTGCCGGTGGGGGCGTTAAAGGCCAGCGTCGTGGTGCTGTCCAGCCAGGCCGGTGAAAACTGCGCGTGCCCGGAGATCGTCGTGTCGCCCAGTTCGCCGGTGTGCGAGGTCAGATGGTTATCGACCACAACGCCGTTTCTGTAGGTGTATCCGTTGATAAAGAAATAAATGGGCAGCATCGCATCGGCGCTGTAGTGGCGGTCCAGACGATATGCAACGGCCGGCTCCACGTTGCCGGAGAAGCCAAGCTGCGCGTCATACACCGCGCTGAATGCGGCCCAGCCATTCCAGCCGCGCTGCGGCAGCTCCGGGCTGTCCAGGGCGGTAAGATCTTGGGCGATTTGCAGGGATGCGTCGTCATCTGTGGCTGCGGGCACGGCTGGCGGGGCCTTCGACCCGATCTGCGCCAGAAGGCGCGCTGCGCTGCCGCCGGTCAGCAGGCAGACAAACAGGAGCAGCGGCAGCCAGAAAGATCTTGGGGACATTCCGTTCCTTGCGGTTGAAATCTGGGTCGGTTAACTACCAAGGAAACAGAATGCAGGCGAACGTGGCAAGCCGGATTTTGCGGAGGGCAGAAGAAATCTCCCACGGCCGGTCTTGGGCCATCGTTGGCACTGGCGCGCGGGTTTAGCGCACAAATCAGTTGTCGTGCCGGCACAGTCTTCGCTACCCTCACCGCATCTCGCTTGTCTCCAGGAGTGCGCTATGAAAGTAGCCGTGATTATCGCCTGCATTTTGCTGGGCTTTGTGTTTACCGCTGCAGGGCTGTTCGACATCTTAAAGGCCGGGAAAATGGGCGGAATGCCGGCCGACGCCACCACGTTCATGTCCCTGATGGTGGCACACCACTACACGCCATTCGTCGGGGTCATTATGCTCGTCGGCGGCGTGCTGCTGCTCGTCGGCCGCTTTGTTCCCATCGGCCTTGTGCTGCTTGGACCCATTCTGATCAACATCCTGCTGTTTCACTTCATGTTTCGCGTGCCCGGTGTCGCAACGGGGCTGGTCTGCACCGTGCTTGAGATTTTTCTGATTTGGGCTTACCGCTCCAGCTTTCGCGGACTCTTCGTCGCGGCTCCGGACATCGGCTGAGATCAACAGGCCTGATCCGGGCTGGGCGTGCTTCTCAGGCGTATGCAACAGCTCGGCGCTGCTTTGAAGCGATAGCGGTGCACTCTCACGGGTTCGCAGCCTTGATGGCCGCCGCCCATTGCTGCAGCTCGCTAAGAGAAATGTCCGCGACGCCGTCTCCGGTCGCCGTCGTGTTCCAAATCTCAATCTCCGTCGGATGGTAGGTGGTGATGGCATACGGCACCAGCGTTGACCAGGCCACCGTCGGGCCATCGGTCTGGAACTCCAGCGGGGAGATTGCAGGAGGCGTCTCTGCCTGCGCCGCTGCGGTCAGCGACTGAAATTCCGCATAGATCGCCGGCAGATTCTGGTTGGGCAGCGGGTTATTCAGATCGTGATTCGCCACAACAGCGCGTGTTCCCAGCGACGCGCGAAACGCCTGCATCACCTGAATCGGAAAGGCTGTGTCGGCTTGCCCGGTGGCCGTCAGCAGCAGGGGATTAAAGGTATAGTCCAGCGGCGTCTGCTTCCACGCCGCGTAGTCTGCCGGAGCATTGGAAAGGCATGTCTCCATCTGGCCGTCTGTGTAGCCTGCGGCTTCCAGAGCCTGGATCGACGCTGCTTCCCCGGGCAGCACGAAGGGCTCGGCGGTGATCGAAGAGCATACGCTGATGGCCACCTCGCCGATCAGTGGGTTGGAGTCGTACTCCGACGCCAGATGGTTTTGCAGCCCCGTCCAAAGCTGGCTATACGCGGCGGTCCAGAAATCCGGCTCGGTATAGGTCGTGTTTGTTTTGCTGTCGGTGAGGGTCACTGAGCCGACCTGCTGCAATACCCATGCGGGCGAGTTAACCCCGGCAAAGATGCGCAGCTTGGCGACCAGAGGCGTCGCGGGATATTGCTGGTTGTAGGTCTGGACAGTCTGTAGTGCAGAGACGAGTGCGGAGTCGTCGAACTGATTCGGCTGCGGCTCCAACTGAGCCCAGGTCAGTTCAATCACCGCTGCGGAGTAGACGCCTGGATGCGTATTCGCTTCCAGCAGGCGGTTCTGCGGCAGGCCGCTTCCGTTGAAGAAGCTTTCGCTGCCCATCGTCACCAGCCCCACCAGCGTGGACTTTGCTTGCCCGGTCCCGCCACCACTACCGCCCGAGCCGCCAGAGCCACCAGAGCCGCTTGCCGCCATCGAGCCGCCGCCACATCCGCTCAGCACGCAGATCGGCAGGGCGCATGCCAACAGCCATCCAGCCAAATGAAGCCACCGCCGTTTGCTCGCCATCGCAATATCTCCTGCGCCGAGAAACCCCTGATTGCAGGCGAAAGTTGCGCGGTATCCCAATATTTCGCTCTTCGGCGCCGAATGCCGAGAGAGACAGTCGCGGCGATGCTACCAGTTCCAGCCCTCATTCTTGTTCATGGTTTGAAGGGCAGTAAGAACCTGTGCTTGTGAACCGACAAGGACGAATACGTCGGCCTGCACGCTTTCGTCGATATTCGGGCCGGCATGGTTGGGCGCCAGCAGACCACTGATTCTGGCGACCGGGAGGATTTCCGTGAACTGATTTTCAAACCGAATGCCGTTCACTGTCCTGTATGGAATTGCCGCGTTGATATACGCAGTCGCCCCCATATAGGAAAACACTCGTCGATCCAGGTTGGCGCTCTTGCCGCTCGTCATGTCCGTTTCGATTACCTGTTGCGCATTGACCGGATCCGTCTGCGGAAAATAGATGGCGATGATCGGAGCTTGCTGATCGCTTGGATTTTCGATGGCAACCACGGAGTCACAAAGTGAGGAGGCGGGGATCGGATAAATTTTTGCTGTCACGGTCAACCCGCCCTGTGTCAAATTCACGGACTGCGGCGGATTCCATCCGTCGCAACTTGAGTTCAGCGTGAGGTATTGCGTGTAACCGCCGGAGAGACGCAGCCGGATGCCGGCATCAAACTGCGCGATGCCAAGGTCCGTATTGGTCAGCTGAATTGAGGTCAATGAGCTGGGACTGGAGACATTACTGTAAGCGGAAATGTCATATTTCGTACCCTCGTAGGTGGTGTTGAGTACACTACTGGACGTGCCATTGTTGTCATAGGTGGCAGCAGGCCCAAATTTGTAAATCGGACTATAGTTGGAACTCGTCTGAGGAGACTGCCAGGTGGTGGCGCCGGGATTGCCGGGGGCGCCGGGATTCCCCAGATAGGTCATGGTGAACTGATACTTGAAAATTGAAGCGGTATTGTTGCCCAGATTACTTGCGTCCTCGTAATACCCATGAAAACCGAACTCGCTTGACAGTTGCTGATTGGCGGAAATATTGGCCGATAGCTCCTGGTTGAATATTCCATCCGTCACGGAAGCGCTGTTGCATGAGGGGACAGGATCCTGCACGTTTGGAGAGTAGTAACTGAGAGGAAAGAAGCAAAAGCCTCCATTGAGGAATAGCGGCAACGTGTAAGGAGCAATGTCGATGCGGCCGCCGGGGCCTTCTGGGGAACTGTTGAGAGTCAGCGTGACCGGCGTGCCGAGGCCATCCTGGATGCCTGCCTGGGTTGGGTTATAAAAGCTCGAGTGAAGGCTGTCCCGAATGTCGGACTGATATCCGCGTCCATAGGCCACTGCGATCAGATTTCCGAAGCTGCCATAACCGGTATTCAGGTAATTCACATAGCCGCCGCCATTACAATCCGCACCGAGTGTTGCTCCATTGCTGGTGATCGTCGCCTGGTACGCGGTAAAGTCACTGACCGTATAGATGTTCTGCGGATTCCATCCAGCGCATGCATTGCTGGAAGCTTGAGCCGTGTAGGTCTGCGTGGCGACACCGGAAAAATTTCCGCTGGAGTCTTCAGCAATTGCATTGACGACGGCTGCCCCAACCAGTGTGAAGCACGGGACAGTGGAGCTGGGTGCACATGTCGTTCCATGCGTTGCAGAAGGAGTGCTTCCATCCAGCGTATAGACAATCGTTGTGCCGGAAGTAGCATCCGTGATGTAGACCGGGGTGCTGCCGGAAATTGCAGTAGCCGTCGGAGAGATTTCCGGCGGGCTGACTGCAGCCGAAGTAACAGGAGGCGGCGTCGAGGTTGACGGAGACCGACCGCCACAACCAGACAAGCCCAAAAACATAAGCAGCAGAAGGACAGAGATACAAGTGCGGTCCTTGAATGCGGTTGCAAGTGCACGATGCATGAAAACTGCCTCTCCTGCGGTGAGAATGGCTCGTTTGACGGTGGTTGCCCACTGCACCTCTGGCCGGACCGTCGCCGCTGCGTTCTGCCAGCGCGCCTGCCTACAGGTATCCAGTTCGATGGAACCACCGCCCTTGGTCCGATATCGGGGAATGGCCCGCGACTGGAAACCCCAGAATGCATGAAAAAGTTGCGCATTGCCGTCGAAAAGTGCAGATTTTTTAACAGTGGTCTAACCCGCGTTAATATCCAGCCGTTCGCCACGGTAAGTGTGGAATTGATTTCGTTCATGCGAAATTCGCGCTGTGGGCTATTGAATGCTTGACATCAATTGCTTCAGGCCTCAACCCACGTCCGCATAAATTCTCTCCACCTGGCGCCGCAATCCCCATACACTCGTAGCGCTGGAACAATCTTCCTCAAGGATGCGTCCAAACAAATGCCTGCCACGCTCAAAACCTGTCTTCGCGCGGCTTTCACGGCCGTGCTCACCTCTTTGTGCTGGTTCTGGGCCGCGCCGCACCTGCGGGCGCAGGTTGCGCCGTCTACCAAAGCCCAGCCCATGCCGCCTATTACTACGGACTCCAGCTACCTTGGCCCCAATGGCGCCGCCCACATTACGCGCGTCGTGCCCATTCCCACCACCATCAGTCCGCAGGCGCAGAAGTTTCTCGCTCGCACGCCACCGGACCTTGGCAGCATGACGCTCGCCCAGCGGCGCCATAATACGGACGTCTGGCAGGCCGATCGCGGCGCACGCTTCCGCGC
>JAKAUB010000190.1 GCA_021827845.1 Acidobacteriota bacterium
CCAACTGGGATGAAAATCACATCCTACAATCTTCATAGAAGGCTTCTCCTGATCCTGAAGCTCATGGTCCTCAACCACAAACTACTCGATCATCGCTGAAGCCTTCCTCCTTATCCCATCAACATCTCCCTTGCGCTCTCAACGCGAGGTTGCCCCTCATCTCGCCTCTAAGATGTGGGGGTTGGCAGCCAGGCGACGCTGCACCGCTGTCCGCGGCGACCCGACCTCGAAACTTCTCCGCTTGCCACCTTGATCACCTCAGCATCCTAACCCCACGTCTCAAACGCGAGACGTGGGGCGCCCCAATAAAGGCCTGGTCCACCGCGAGTGGAAATCCCATCCAGCGGCTGCGCGGGGGTATCGTCCGGGTTATCCGCAGATTTGGCGCTCGGAGCGAAAAATTTTGTTTACACCGGCGTGAAGTTTGCTAATCTCTTCCCAAGTTTCCGAGACGTTTAGATTGTGCATTGCTATTAGCGGTCGGCCCCTTTGTTCAAGGGCTTTTTTGCCGTCCGCTCCAGGCGATAGCCGCGCCCCAACCTTGCTGGTTGTGCGACGGCTGCTCTGGCTTATTGTCCGCGCGTCGCTCCCGCACGTTTGCGCCGCAGAAACCATACCCCGGAACCGCAATTGAAGGAGCATTCCATGCCTCGCCGAGTGTACCGTTTCATCCTGAAAACGCTGAAAGAGGTTTCGTTTGTCGGAACGCGGTACTATCCCGTCGATATCGATCCCAATCTGTCGCCCTACACAACGGTACTGGCGACGATCTGGGATGAAGATCACATGGTTGGTCAGGTAAACCAGACCGAGATTCTGGCCTGGTGGTCTGAGCTGTACAAAGAGCCCCAGCCCGCGTCGCTGGCGTCCCCGGCGACCGCTGCGCCCGTGAGCGCCACAGATGTGGCCATGGGAAGTTCCGAGATCGTGCTGCAGAGCAAAACCCAGTAGCTGCCATCCGAGGCAGACACGCGCCCGCCGGAAGCTCTTGCGACTGACTCGTCGCAAGACCGCGCGGGCGTCTGCCATTGCGGGCGCGGCCGAAAATATATGTGGCATCCGGCCCGTCGAACCAGGGCTGGCGGCTGTTTTCTCGACTCTGGCGCGGCCCGGCTGGAGTGCCGTCGCCCGCGCCTGCCTGCTACACTTGACCGTTCGGTGTGGCTCTCTCTATGACTTCGACCCAGCAAAATCTTGACTCCGTGCGGCAGTCGTTGCGTCCTCCAGCCGCTGACACGATGCACCTCGTCGGGAATACCCCGATGGTCCACCTCAGTCGCATGTCGCCTGCGGGCGGCGCGTCGATCTATGCCAAGCTCGAGTTTTTAAATCCCGGCGGGAGCATTAAGGACCGCGCAGCGCTGGGGATGATTTTGGACGCGGAGAAGCGGGGCGTGCTGCAGCCCGGCGGTACAGTGGTGGAGGCGACCGCGGGAAACACCGGTGTAGGCCTTGCGTTTATCGGTGTGCGGCGAGGCTATCGCGTGGTGCTGTTTGTGCCGGAGGGTTTTGCCGAAGAGAAGTGCATGCTGATGCGCGGCTTTGGCGCTACGGTTGAGCGCACGCCGGAAGATGAAGGAATGCAGGGCGCAATCCGGCGGGCGCTGGATTTGGCGCGCTCAACGCCCGGGGGCTGGATGGCGCGGCAGTTCGACAACGCCGCAAATCCTGAGTTCCACGCCCGCACCACGGCGCAGGAGATTCTGGACCAGATGGAAGGCCGTATCGACGGCTTTGTCGCTGGGGTGGGAACGGGCGGAACATTCTCCGGAATTGCCAAGCGGCTGAAGCAAGAGCTGGGCCACGTCTATACGGTTGCGGTGGAGACCGAAGGATCGGTGCTGCAGGGTGGCTCCCCCGGCAAGCATAAGGTGGAAGGCATTGGTGTCAGCTTCGTGCCAGAGACTTTTGATCGCTCGGTGTGCGATGCCATTGTGCGGGTGACGGATAAGGATGCGTTTGCGACTGTGCAGCGGCTGGCACGTGAAGAGGGAATTCTGGGTGGCTCAAGCGCTGGCGCCAATGTGTTCGCGGCGATAGAGCTCGCGGCCACCATGCCCGCTGACCAGCGCGTCGTGACGATCATTCCCGACTCGGCGGAGCGGTACCTCTCGAAGAAGATCTTTGACGGCGGCCTGTAAGCTGGCCGCTCCACGCCCTCTTTTGCAGAAAGGAAATCTCTGTGTCGCATTCAAAGCCAGGTTTTGCCACACGCGCCATTCATGCCGGTCAATCGCCGGACCCGGTCACAGGCGCGGTCAATGTGCCGATCTACGCCAGCTCCACGTATGTGCAGGAAGAGATTGGCCATCACAAGGGCTACGAATACTCGCGGGTTTCAAACCCCACGCGCACAGCGCTGGAGCAGAACCTGGCGGCGCTGGAGGGCGGCGCGTCCGGCCATGTCTTCGGCAGCGGCATGGCGGCCATCACGGCGCTCTGCACCATGATGAAGACCGGCGATCATGTTGTCTGCAGTGACAACATGTATGGCGGCACCACGCGGCTGTTTAATCAGGTGCTGGTCAACTACGGGTTGGAATTCACCTACGTTGACACGTCGGTTGCGGAGAATGTGAAGCGAGCGCTGCGGCCGCAGACGAAGCTCGTGCATATTGAGACGCCGACCAATCCCATGATGGGGTTGACCGACATTCGCGCCGTGGCTGATATCTGCCACGCGCACAAGGTGGACCTCAGCGTCGACAACACATTTATGTCGCCCTACTTCCAGCAGCCCATCGCGCTCGGGGCAGACATCGTGATGCATTCGACGACGAAGTTCCTGAACGGCCACTCCGACGGCCTGGGCGGTGTGCTGATCGGGACGCGGCCGGAGCACGCCGAGACCTTTGCGTTTGTGCAGAAGTGCACGGGCGGAATTCTGTCACCGTTTGAGTGCTGGTTGCTGCTGCGCGGCGTAAAGACGCTGCCCGTCCGCATGCACCAGCATGATGAAAACGGGCGCGCCGTCGCCACTTGGCTGAGCCAGCAGAAGAAGGTGCAGAAGGTGTTCTATCCGGGTCTGGCGGACCATCCGCAGCATGCGCTCGCCTGCAAACAGATGACAGGCTTCGGCTCCATGATCAGCTTCGATCTGGGCTCGCAGGATGCTGCCAATCGCCTGTTGAAGTCGGTCACGCTGTGCGCGCTGGCAGAGTCACTGGGCGGCGTGGAGACGCTCATCTCCCATCCCGCGACCATGACGCATGCGGCGATCGGGGTTGAGGGCCGGCGCAAGCTCGGCATCACCGACGGGCTGGTGCGGATCTCAGTCGGCATTGAGGACGTGCAGGACATCCTTGCCGATCTGGAGCAGGCACTGGCAAAGGTGTAGCGGGAAGTTCGCTGCGGCTCATTCCCGCGTCTTCTTCCGGATTTCGATATTGAGACGCTTGATCTTCTGGTTGAGCGTGGAAAGTGGAATCCGGAAGGACTCGGCCGCCTCGGTCTGATTCCAGTTGCAGCTTTCCAGCTGGTCGGTAATCACGCGCCGCTCCACCTCTTCCATAATCTCGAACAGCGAGGCGTCAGCGCTGTGTTCCATCAGGCTGGCGGCGTAGTTACGCCCGGTCAGGTGATCCGGCAGCAGGTCCTTCGGGATGACATCGCCAGTGGATAACACCACGCAGCGTTCGATGACGTTTTCGAGTTCGCGCACGTTGCCCGGCCAGGCGTAATCCAGCAGCAGACGCATCGCGTCTGGTGCGATGGACTTCTGCGGCATCCCATTCTCTTCGCAGAAGCGCCGCAGGCAGTGGGCTGCCAGCAGCGGGATGTCCTCCCGGCGATTGCGCAGCGGCGGCAGGTCAATCGTGATCACGTTCAGGCGGTAGTAGAGATCCTCGCGGAATTTTCCCTCCCGCACGGCCTGACGCAGGTCAGTGTTGGTGGCGGCCACAATGCGCACGTCCACCTGCACCTCCTGCACGCCGCCCACCAGCATAAATTTGCGATCCTGCAGCACACGCAAGAGCTTGGCCTGCGTGTCGAAGGGCATGGTTCCAATTTCATCGAGGAACAGCGTGCCGCCGTTGGCGACCTCAAATAGTCCCTTTTTGGAAGCGATGGCGGAGGTGAACGCGCCCTTTACATGACCGAATAGTGTACTCTCGAGCAGCTCAGAGGGAACGGCGCCAGTGTGCACCGGGACAAACGGCTTGTCCTTGCGCGGGGAATGCAGGTGGAGCGCCTTGGCGATCAGCTCTTTTCCCGTGCCGCTCTCGCCCTGGATGAGCACAGTTGAGCGGCTGGGCGCCACCTGGCCCACCAGCTCCAGTACGGTCTGCATGCCGTCGCTTTTGCCGATGATGTTTTCAAAGCTGTATCGCTGCTTGAGCGCGCGCTTCAGGTGGATATTTTCTGTCTCGGCGCGATGCTGGCCGATGGCTGAGCGCAAATCTGCCAGCAGCTTTTCGTTCTCCCATGGCTTCTGCACAAAGTTGCTGGCGCCCAGGCGCATGGCCTCGACGACATTCTGAACTGTGCCGTAAGCGGTGATCATGACCACCGGCAGGTTGGCATGGCGGGCGCGAATGGTCTGCAGAATCTCAAACCCACCCTGCCCCGGCAGCGCAAGATCGAGCAGTACCAGGTCGAACGTGGCGGACTCCAGCGTCGTCAACCCCTGTTCGCCGTCGGGTGCCGTCGTTACGCTGAAGCCTTCCATCTCGAGCAGCAACTCCAGGGACTCGCGGATCGCTGACTCGTCATCGATGATGAGGACGCGCGGGCGGGCCGCTCCGTTTTCCGATGCAATCGCTCGATGAGCAGTGGCCGACTCAGGCATGAACGGGCTTCCTTAGCATTGGGAACTCCAGTTGGAAGGTGGTGCCATGGCCAATCGAGCTGTCGACCTGAATCTTGCCGGCATGTTCCTGAATAATGCCGTAGCTGATCGAGAGTCCAAGGCCCGTGCCGCGCCGCCGCCCTTCGGCGGGAGAATTCTTGGTGGTGAAAAACGGATCGTAGATGCGCCGCAGATGCTCCGCAGCAATGCCGGAGCCGGTGTCGCTCACCACCACCCCCACGTGACCATTGGCATGGGTGGAGACGCGCAGCACGCCGCCCCCGGTCATGGCGTCTTTGGCGTTCAGGAACAGATTGAGAAATACCTGTTGTAGCTTGCCGGTGTTGCCGAGAATCTCCGGCAGATCGCTCTGCAGGTTCAGGTCAACCTCAATTTTTGCGGTGCGGAACTGGTGATCGAGCAGCGCCAGTGTCTCTTCCAGCACACGGTTCACGTTAATCGGTTTGAACTCAATGGAGCTGGTGCGGGAGAAGTTCAGCAGACTGTTGACGATCTCCGAAGCGCGGAAGGTCTGCTGCGTAATCTTATCCAGCAGCGGCCCGACGCGATCATCCCCGCGCACCTGCTTGGCGAGCATCTGCGTGTACGAGGAGATGACGGCCAGCGGCGTGTTGACCTCATGCGCCACACCAGCGGCCAGCAAGCCGATCGAGGACAGCTTGTCCGCCTGCACAAGCTGGCTTTCCAGCTGCACACGCTCCGTAATGTCATCGACGAGAATGATGCGGCCGACGGCGACAAAATCTTTATCGAGCAGCGGGGCGACAGTAATGTTGGCAGTGCGCATTTCGCCGGAGCGGGCCGCCAGTTGGAACTTGTATAGGTTGTGCACACCGGGCTCGCTCTTTACGCGGTCGTACTCCACCATAAAGTCTGGCGGAAAGAGCCGTGCCAGCGGCGCGCCCAGCGCCTCCGACCGGGGTACGGCGTACATGGCCTCCATCTGCGCGTTCCAGCTGTCGATGCGGTCTTCCAGATCAACGGCCAGGATTCCGATATTGATCGATTCAACGATGTTCTCGTTGAACTCTTTCAATTGCTCGTACGCGCCGATCCGCTCTTCCAGCCGCGCGTACAACTGCGCATTCTGGATGGCGATGCCGAAGTAGCTGGCCAGGGTCTCCAGCAGCTCCACGTCTTCGCTGGAAAGAAAATCGCCCCGCGTGGTGCGTCCCAGCCCCAGCACGGCGATGGTCCGCTGCTGCACGCGGCAGGGCAGATAGTAGTTCAGATCAAGCTGCTGCACCGCTTCCTGCTCCCGATCCGTCAGGTGGGGCGCATGGCGGGTGCTCTCAAAAAAGATATGCGAGCCATCGAGCGCTCCGTCAAAGCGCAGAAACGATGTGTCCAGCGACGCTGCTGTCCCTCGCACGGCCAGCGGAATGCCATGGCTTGCGGCCAGTGTGAAGTGACCGCGGCGGGCATTTCCGTCGTCAAGAAACACGCCGACGCGCGCCACCTGAAGAATGCGCGGCAGCCGGTCCACCAGCTCGCTGACCAGCGCGTTCAGATCGGTCTGCGCGTTCAGGCTGCGCGCAAATTCCATGAGCGTGGCGCGGGAGTCGAGCCGCTTGCGGTCAAACACGCGGTCCACGCGATCCTGAATGGCGCGCTTCATGGGGTCGAAGACCAGCGCCGCCACAATGATGGCGGCCGCGAGTCCCCAGCCTCCGGCCGCGGGCAGCCGCGCATGCACCACTTCGCCAGCAAAGGCAACGGCTCCGAAATACAGCGCCACTAAAGCCGCGGTCGCCAGCGTATAGGTCACGCCGCGCTTGAAGATCAGATCCACGTCCATCAGCCGATAGCGGACGATGGCATAACTGAACGTGAGCGGCAGAAACACCAGGCACAGGATGCCGACCTGCCCCAGCAGAACATTGGCTGCCGGACCCATCACCAGATAGGGAACGGCATAGAGCAGCGTGAATGGAATGACGGCCAGGAAGGCGCCGCGCGTCAGCCACTTCAACTGTTGCCGCGTCAGGGGATTGTCGGCCCGACGATAGTTGACGTAGAAGACCAGCGCCGCTCCCACGTAGTACAACGCCATGTAGCCGAGCGCAATCTGGTCCAGCCGATGCTGCAGCAGCTCCGTGGCCGACCAGGTGCGAATGGCGGCCGCGTACAGGCCGATAATCGCTGCTCCCGGAACGTACAGCAGCCACGCCACCCGCCGCCGCCGTAGCGCCGGCTCTGGAAAAGTGAGCGCAAAGTGCAGGAAGAGCGCAGGCTGGACGGCCCCGGCAACAATGTTGCCCCAGAAAATGAGCCAATCGAAGAGGTTGAGTTTGCCCGTGTAAATGAACGAGTAGAGGACAAACGACGACAGGCAGAAGATGTAGAAGTGGACCGAGCGGGGTGCCGTCCAACGCCGGAACAGGATGTAGAGGCCGATCAGCAGGTAGACCAGCGCAATTAACCGGAGGCCATAGTTGATGTTCCGGTTCTTTGGCACCAAAATGACCGGAATCTC
>JAKAUB010000215.1 GCA_021827845.1 Acidobacteriota bacterium
ACTGCACCATCATGGCCGTGCCGCCGGGAGCCGTGATGCTGTCCGCGTGCTCCTGCCGCAATGCGGCCATCCTCTTGCGAACCTCGGTCAGCGATGCGCTGATGCGCGGCAACAGCCCTTGCAGGCCACCCAGTGTTTTCGTGTTCTGGATCGTGTTAATTAAGGTGCGAACGTCAATCCCCGCCTTGTGCAGCGTGTCGAGGTCGCCCTGCTTGATCTTTATCGAAACAGCCTCGGGCGACAGGCTCTGCATTTCATGGACAATTGCCACGTAGCGGGTCATCTGGTGGTCGAGCCGCGCCTGGGCTGCCTCGGCCTCCAGTAGCTTGTATTTCGAGCTTTGGAGCTGGTTTCCGAGCGATATGTCCACGTTCAGGACGTCAGCGAGCGCCCCGCGGAGAAGCACGGCATTGTCGTACCATTTTTTTAAAGCGGCAGCCCCTTCAGCCAGCAGGTAAACAAATGTGCCTGCGATGGCGGTAGAGAACATGGACGCCAGAATAGGCTGAAGAGTCTCGCTCATGGCTCCAATTCGGGCCATGACAAATCCCATGCCACGCAGGCCGCCGGCGTAACTGGCGATGCGGGCGGTCCCGTAGGCCATCGCGTAATCGGACGACATGAAGCTCCGCGTGCCGCGTGCCGTGGCCTCCGTGGCGGCTGCCGTGGACATGGACAACGCATCCTGCGATGCCGCTGCTGCCGCCGTGGCGGCCGCTACCGCCGCCTGGGCGTCTGCCACTTCCTGCGCGGCTGCCTGATATGCCTCATAGGCCGCCGTGCCCTCCTGCGTCACGTTGCCGCAGGAGGCCATGATTGCGTTGGCGTTCTCGGTGGCGACTGCCAGCCTGCCTTGGGCGGCAGCCAGACTATTGACGGGCCCCTGAACGGCAGTCGTGGCCGCTCCTGCCTCGGCCATGCCGGCCTTGAGGCCCGCTGTGTTGGCGGTTATATCTACACTGATAATCGCATCAGGCATGATCTATGCCTCCGGCGTGGCGGAGAGTTCCAGTAATGCCTGCTGCACCGATCGAGGCAGCGAGTTGAATGCAGCCCGGCCGGCGATAGGCATGGACGGGTTGGCCGGCGCCTCCGACAAGTGACGGCGAGTCTTTCTGCCGAGTCCGAAATATGCCGCGACGAGAAAATGGGTCGGCGGATGCTCCGCGAGATATGCAGCCAGCTCCCAGGCTTCCGATAGTGGGCATTCCTCAATCTCCCGACGCCCGAAACCAGTGGAAGTGGCCAGCAAGCCCCGCAGATTCTTTAAGGCGTCTGCGAGGCTACCGCTTCCCCCGGTTTGGTCTCTGATTCATTGGCCAGCTTCAGGCCGCTGAATTCCAGTATTTCCTTGTGGATGGCGCCGAAAGCAACGAGGTCGAGAAGTTTGGGCACGTCCGCCGGCTCGATTTTCTTTGCGCCGTCCTCCATGGCCCGGTTGAGGCAACTGGCGACGATCCGGTAGTTGTTCTCTTTTTGCAGCCGGAGGCCATCCTCGGGCAATGCGGCGCCGATGCGAATGGCCTCGGCCTGGTCGGCGAGGTACTGCTCGGCATCGGCCATGGTCATGGAGCAGATGCGATACTCTGCACCGTCAAGGTGGATTGTTTTTATTCGGTTCATGTGGTTACGGGAGCGGCAAACCATCCCATGACGACGCCGCTGGCGTTGGGATACGCCTCAAACTCCAAGTCGGTGAGCAGGTAATCGTCGCGCTTGATCGGCATGTTGAGCTTGGAGAGCCGCACGGCGTACAGGTGGAGGCCGTTGTTGCCTTGGTACGGCTCGAGCAGGTAAATCTCGAACACCGGGCCGTATCCCATCAGTTGATTGTTTACGGTCAGGGTGTTGCCACTGGTCGCCGCGGTGTAGGTGTAGCTGATGAGCACGGCTGCCCCGGCATCGGCGGTATCGAAGGTGTAGACACCGGCCGACACCGAATACTGGCCGGCGGCAGTCACCGAAGCCACCTTGGCGAACGGCTGGCCGTTTGAGTAACTTACCCCCAAGTCAGTGGCGAAAGTGGCTGAATTGGTCACCGTAATCGTGAACGGCGTGGTGGCCGGGATCGAGTGCTGCTCGGCAGCCGAGACAATGGTCTCGCCCACGGCGTACACATCGGCGAAGAACAACTGGTTGAACATCTCCACGCTGATGCGCCCGGTGCCGATCTTCCCGGTGATCTTCATGTCGGCCGGGGCCACGTCGTCCGGGAACTTGTACTGGCCCTTCAATTCCTTCAGGGCTTGGTCAACCGTGATTTCAATGTCCTGGATGGTCATGAACCGAACCGGCTGCGTGGATGCCGTGGTTCCAGCGACCTGCCCGGCGAGGTTGCCGGTGGTGGGGTTTGCGAACGCCTGGCCAGCACCAAATTGTAGGTACATTTGATTTTCTCCTGCTTCCAAATGCGAAGGTTCGCCCTGTCTGGAATGGGCATCCGCTCACATACAATTCTACCACCTACCCCGAAATGATCGAGATAGGCACCAGCATCATCGCGCGCCCGTCGTCCGAGCCGTCCGCGTGAATCACTTCCCCGTCAATCCAGCAGTTTTCGACCAGGTTGCCGAGGGTCTGCCGCTCCTGATAGGGGTTCAAAGCCTTTTCGATTGCGTCAAGGATCACGTTTCCGCGCGTGGCCGGGATCGAGGTCTCGGAAATGGTCGTATCCACCATGAACACGATCAGCGCCTGCGCCTTCAGGTGCCACCGAGTCAACCCCCATGCCTTGTTTTGTTCGGCCTTTTCGCTCGGCCATTGGGCCAGAAACAGGGCCGGCATCGAAGCCTGCGGCACCTGCTCCAGCGGCAGGATGCGGCGCCCGGACAGGGCAAAGGTCGTGACCGAGTCGCCATTGGGCAGATTCCACGACGGATCGCTCCACGTGGCGGCAGCCAGCACCTGCAAAAGCGCGTTATAGATTGACTCGCGGCTAGACTGCGGCATCGGTGCTTAGCCCCTCGCATGCCTTGGAAATCTCCGTCTCCATGATCTCCACCGTCTTAGGAATACACTCCTGGGCGCTAGTGGACAGGAACGGCCGTGCCGGCAGAGGCGGATGGATGACGCGCCGGGCGAAGATCATGTTGACGCCGCGGGCGCTTGCCCGAGCAATCTTCTGCTTGGCGCTTACCGAGCGGTTGACGAAATCCGCGTCGGCCCCGGCGGCGGCTGGCCATGCCAATGCCTGCGCGTTCTTCGGCAATATCTCATAGGCAAAATCGCCGCCGCGCTCCTGCACCAGGGCATAGGAGGCCACGCCGCCGCCGGCGAGAACGCTGCCGACGATGGTGTCGCCGGTTTGGGCTGCCGGCGCCATCCGCACGGAGTCCGCGAGCGTTCCGGTTATACGTCGCAGCATCTGGCCGCTGAGTTTCTCGGTGACTACGTACCGCTGAAGGTTGGCGGTCGAGGAATTGATCGCGGCGGTAATGGCCGCCATCAGCACAGCCGAAGCTGTCTCCATCTTGGACTGGAGGTTCGAGCGGAGCGTCACCATGATGCCGCTCTGCGATCCGCCCACGTTGACGATTTCCCCGCCCATTACATCACCGCCATCCGCTTGTAGTTGAGCATGACGCGGCCGACCTCGGGTGGCCACGGCCATGCCTGGTACGAAGTGGTTCCGCCGCCTCCAGCCATGGAGCGCGATTTCTCGTCGAGCCAGTTGCGGCGCTTGTACAGGATCGAGGCCATCTGCACGACCGCCTGCTGAATATCGGTTGGGATGGAGGCGTAGCCGGCCGTGTAGGTGATGAAGATATTGCCGCGGCCGCGCCAGAAATAGAACGATCCGGCCAGAGGACTCCCGGTGGGCGACGTGGTGCCGGGCCAAGTCCCGTTACGCAGGCCAAGGCTCGAGCCGGCGGTGTCAATGAAATATCCAGCACTGCCCCAGCCGGTCGAAAGCGGGATGGTCAGGTTTTCGATGGCCAGCGATTGCACCGAAGCGACGGGCCGGTTGCGGAGGTAGAGCGTGTCCGAGCCGTTGCCGTCGTAAACCTCGGTGAACGAAAGCTGGGAGTTGAAGACGTTTCCGGCCGTCCCGGTGCCGAGCGTCTGGCCCGTCTCGGTGACGAATATCCGCGATGCCCACGTAATCGCCATCTGGATTACGGCATCGTCGGTGGCTGCCATGCCGCCGGCCAGTAGAAACGCCTGCACGGAGGCAACGGTCGTCAAATCGTTTGGGTCGGCTGCCATGATGTGCCCTTAAAACATCATGGCCAGGCGGGGGTGAGTCGCCTAGCCATGGTGCCGAATCACCAACTCGCCGTCTCCAGAGGGCGGTTAGTTGGATGCGCTGCCGATGCCGCAAAGCAAGGCATGGGCGAAGGGGATGTAGTTTTGCAGCGTCTCGAAGCAATAGACGCCCATCGAGTATTCGAGGGTGGTGAACGGGTAGCGCAGCCCAAAGTGGTCTTCGAGGGCTACCACGCGCAGAACCGATGGGATCGAGCCGCCGGCCGCCGGATACGGGTTGTTGACCGTGTACAGCAGGATGGTGCCCGAGGGCAGCCACGGGTGGACGCGCACCGGAAGCGGCTTCGCCAGGCCGCTGACCGAGAACTTGGAGCGGTATTCCGAGGTGAACGAGCCGCCCTGAATGCCGCCGGTCTGCGACATGTTGAAAAACACCCGAGTGGCCGAGTTCGCTCCGCCGTTCAGGATCGCGGTCGTGATCGGCTGGGCCTGGTCAATCGAGCACAGGATGTAATCGGGCGCGATCTTGAAATTCTGCCACATGTATTGCAGGGCAGTTTCGATCTGCGCGATGGTGCCATCCCCGTTCGATGTAAGCGACGTGCCGCCGAGATTCTTGAAATAGGGAGACTGCGAGGTTCCCTGCGCGGCCGCGCCGACGATCCACGAGATGATTCCGTCGAAGTCGAGCGAGGAAAAGCTGTTGTCGCTGCTCAGGCCGCTGGCCGCGGCGTTCTGGTTGGTGTCGGCCGGCTGCGCCGTGATGGTGATGGTGGGAGCGGCGGTAATGCCCACGAAATAGCTCGTGGCCGCCGTTTCGCCGCCGGTCGCAGCCGCGCTGCCCAGATACCAGGCATAGCCCAGCGCGCCGGTCTGGGCGGTGACGGTGGCCGTCAGGCCGTGGCCGGTGGCCGTCAGTTCGATTTCGTTCGAGACCGCGCTGATTGCGCCAACGCCGCCGCTCACGGTCTCGGTCACGCCGTTTGCCGTGGTGCGGCTAAAGGTCGGCTGGACGCCGGTCGCGGTCGCCAGGTCAATGCCCCAGCCTGCCAGCGCGACGGCATAGACTTTGTAGAAGGTCGTGCTCGGGAGAGTCGCGCCCGCAACGGCGCCGGCATCGGCCAGGGTGGGAGTGTTGCAGGTGCCCAGCGCGTAGCCGTTGCCGGCCGTTCCGCTGTTGCCCCACAGAATCATCCGCTCTTCGGCGTTCAGCAGCGCGTTCAGCGCGCCCAACTGCGCCAGCCCGACGTTATCGTCGAGGCCCAGGCCGGTCTGCTCGGCCTGAAAGGTGACGGCGGTGTCTTTGCCCAGCCACTTGTAGGAGGCCGCAAAGTCGCGCTCGGTAACGCTGAGCAGGGAATTGCGGTTGCCTTCCGACAGGCCCGGATACCCGCCTGGATCAATCGCCACGATCCCCTTGTAGTTGATGGCTGGGCCACCAACTTTCACTCCGCGCTGCATGGGCGCGGTGCGGGGGATGGAGGCGAGTAGGGGATAGAACACCGGGTAGATGTTCTTGGCCTGCTCTTCCAGGAAGTAGTAGTTGAGGCCGCTGGTGGTCGAGATCGTGGAGCTGGTAACGTCTTTCCGCAGACTCGCGATCAGCGCCCTGATTTCGGGAGACAGAGAGGCAACGAGGCTTTCCATTGTGCTTTCACCTTGGAAGCCGCCTCTGGAACGGCCTGAAATTCAACTTCGGACTATTCCCCGCCGTCACCCCTGGCGGAGGGAAAGAAAACTATCCGCGCGATACCATGCCGGGGGTATGCAGCGACGTGGGCATCGCCTGTGGGCGCACCGTCCGGGCCGCCTTTTGCAGCTCGGCCGGATCGCCGGCAACCACCTTCTCCCAGTTGATCTTCTCGTCTGCCGGCGCCGCGGCCGCGGCCTTCGTGACCGGCGTGCCGTTGCCCACCGCGACCTGCGGGGCATTCGTTGGTGCCGCACTATTGTCGTGGGCGAACACTTCCGAGAGACCGCCCAGAACCGTCTTCATCACGCCTTCGCTGATGTCGCGCACCAGAGCGGCCTTCTCGGCCGGCGGGATGCTCAGATCGTTTGGAGTGGCGCCGGGGAGCTTGGCGTCGCCGACCGGGGCCGGTTCCTGCGAGGTCATGTCAATCGGCTCGTCCGAGGGGATCAACTTGTCTTCCCCTTCGTAGTTGCCGGCCGCTTTGCGGGCGTCTTCGAGGTGACCGATCTGGGCCTTGTGCGCTCGTTTCTGTTCCTCGATGAGCTTGCTTTCGTGGTCGGCCGCCAACGCAGCCAGCTTCTTGGCGTGGTCGTGATGGAGAGCCACCATTTTCTTGTGGTGCTCATGCACTGCTTCAGCCGCCTTGCGCAGGTGGTGGTGGACATTGCGAGCCTTTTCAACTTCCATGGTTCCTCCGCGGCGAGCCAGCGACTCTGCCGCTGATTTGATTATAGCAAACGCCTTTTGCTGGGATTTTCCGATAATATCGGCATACCCCTCGTCCGTCATTCCAGATTCCACCATGTCGGTTGCCACGAAGGAATCAATCGAGTCCAGCTCCGACACGATGCCTGCGAGCTGGAGCGGCGAAAGGCTCGCCTTCGCCAGAACGGCAGCGCACTTCTCGGCCTCGTCCTTCACGTCAATGCCGTGCTTCTTGGCCGCCGCGAGAATGCGTTTCTTGACTTTCCGGCGCTCGGAGGCCGGAATCCCCTGGGTTTGATTGAACCGCGCCAGCGCGTTCCGAATGTGACGCTTCGTCTTTTCCTCGTCGCCAGGAAACTCGATGGGCAGCTTCCATGTCTCCGTGCGCTCGGGATCGCCCACGTAGGCAAACGAATCCGCCGACAGGTCTACGTCGGCCACCCGCTTGGTGCGATCCTTTTTCGCGGCCCGTGCGGCCTTGGCAGCCTCGACGTAGGTAGGCTCGACCTTCAGCGGATCGCCCAGCGTGATCTTGCCGTCGCTGTCTTCGGTGTAGGGGATTTTATAAAAATCCCCGCCGCATTCCACAATGGCGAACCCGTCGAAGAACTCCGCGACGAATACGTAGCCTTTGGAATCGCCGACCGCACCGCCGCCG
>JAKAUB010000009.1 GCA_021827845.1 Acidobacteriota bacterium
CCGTGAGAGAGTGACAAACTCCCGGCCAAAAGGCGTTTCCGCCGATGCCGCGTCCTGATTAAAATCCCTCGCAGTCAGCCCGTCCACGCCGGCTACCGTACCGCAAATGAAAACTGGTGTCCAGCGCTACCCGCTCACTGACCAGCGAACGCGAACGGGTTCACCGAATATTTACCACCGAGCCGTCCCCGGGTGCGCTCAAGCGATTGAAATCCCTGCAAATACACAAAGACTCCACCGCTCCTGAAGCTCGCGTGAGCGCCTGGATACACGCCCTTTCCGGTCGCGGCAATATGTGACTGTTTTGCCGCCAGAAATCGCGCCCATGAATCCGGCTAGTGTCAGACTCGGGCATGGCGAATTTCTACCCTTGTCTGAACATACATCAATAAAACGATCTCGAGCTGGTCCGAGACAGTGTCTAAAGCGAGCGTTCAATGTCTTGACCATGAAGACTCTCTTCGGCGGCCCGTGAGTGCACGTCATCAGTTGAACTGCCATATCGTGCCGTCATTGTTCGCGCCGCCAGCGCCGCCACCCAAGGTGGCACCATACAACGTCCCGTCGCTGGCTTGAATCAGGCTGTCGGGTAAGCAGCCTTCTGTGGACCCGCCCGCGAACGCGTGCAGGACGGTCTCTGTGCCGGTGAGCGTGATCTTAAAGAGCACCCCATTACCGTTGAGGTAGTCGCATGGGTTGGCGACGATCCCTCCGCGAACGGTGATGCCATATAGGTTGCCATCACTGGCTTGGATGAGTTTCCCACCATAGGTGCCATCCGTCGTACCTCCAGAGAAGGAGTACAGTACGGATTCGATGCCGGTGGGTGTGATCTTGAAGACAACGCCGGCATTGTTCGCACCTCCCCCTAACGTGACACCATAAAAATTCCCGTCGCTCGCCTGGATGAGGCCGCCAGGCTGGCAACCGTCCGTCGTCCCGCCGGCGAAAGAGTGCAGGACCGTCTCCGTGCCGTTCGCGGTGAGCCTGAACACAACGCCGTTGCCGGCGGTCGGGTACGGGTTGACGGAGGGGTTGCCGCACTCGCCGGAGGTCCCGCCGTAAAAGGTTGTGGCATAAAAATTCCCGTCATCGCCCTGGATTAGGGAGATGCCGGGCGCTCCACCAGCGAAAGAGTAAAGGACGGATTCGGTGCCGGTGGGTGTAATCTTGAACAAAACGCCGTCATTGCTCGAGCCGCCATAATACGTGAGACCATAGAAGTTCCCATCGCTCGCCTGGATGAGACTATTGGGACCAGCGCCGTCCGCGCCACCCGCGAACGCGTACAGTATCGATTCCGTGCCGCTGGGTGTGATCTTGAAGACAACGCCGTCATTGTTCGCGCCTCCCCCTGACGCGACGCCATAAAAGTTGCCGTCGCTCGCCTGGATGAGACCGCTAGGCGTGCAACCATCCGTCGTCCCGCCAGCGAACGAGTGCAGGACGGTCTCCGTGTCACTGGGTGTGATGGTGCCGTTGGGTGTCGCCTTGAAGACGATTCCGCAACCATAGCTCGGCGAACTAGCTGTACCGCCTTGGTCCGTCACGCCATACAAGTTCCCATCACTGGCCTGGATGAGGGTGGTCGGGACATTACCGTCCTCCGGTGCGCCGACGAAGGAGTAGAGGACAGCTTCGCTCCCGGGCGCGCACGACACATTGATCGTCGTGACATTGGCGCCGTCCGTGGTGCCAGCGCCGCTGATAACGTTGCATTGAACCGCCACCGGGTGGGCCTTCACGGTTACGTCGTACGCAGATGCACTCGGCACCGCGGTCGGCATAGTGAAGCTCGTCGCATCGGCCGGCACTGTCAGCGTGTCGGTAGAGCCATTGGGCAACATGTTGGCCAGCACTAGCCCAGTCGCAGCACCCAGGCCTGTGATGGTGCCACCCACAGTGTAGCTAGATGAGTTGCCCCCTCCGCCAGAGCTGCTGCTGCCACTACCGGACGCATCGCTGCCTCCCGTCGAGCCCCCGCCACAGCTGTTCAAGAGAGCGAGGCTCAGGACCGAAGCAAGCATCGCGCATTGCATAGGGCCTATTCGTTTCGTTTTCAGATCCAATTTTCGTCTCCCCGTGATCCGACCGAAGCAAGGCAAAGTACGGGCGCCTGCGTCGTGGACTCGTTCGCAATGCCAGCCTCAGCATCGTGTTAGGACAGATTCCCATGAAGAAGCTCGTTCACGGGATATCATGGCGGACTAAGGTTTGGTATCGGCGCTGCGCGGAAATCCGCTGCGTGCACGACTTTCTCTCCAATCGGAGCATCTATGCATTGTGCTGTCGTGTGGCAAATGTAAACCCGTTGCGCGTGTGGTGGTTCACTCCGCTTCGCCGTGGCGCTCATGTACTGGTTCACATTCGCGAGTTCGGATTTGAGCACGGCAGTTGGGCAGGCTTGTGAAACCTTCTTAATGTCTGAAGAGACTTCTTCGGATACCTGCTGAGAGATATTTGCATCGTTTGCATACCACCGTCGAATTCGCGTTCCCCACTTGTTGTTAAAGGCCTTTGCTGCGGTCGCGCATTCCTCCGCTGCAAGATTAGTCGTGCTTGTTGAGGGTAGACCGGCGAGGTATGCGCCGCCGACCTGTACACCGCCACCGCTCGCGCCAGCGGTTGAGGAAAAGCAACCTCCAACGGAAAGGCATTTGAAGTATCCGGGGTCTGGATTGCCCCACGAAGCTACTCTGTTAGGGTGCGACTGAGCGTAGTTTGCTGCCCACTCAGCGGCACCTTCTGTAACCTTGTCGGCAACCTTGCTAGCCACCTCACTGTCGGTGCAGTCGAATACGACCGCCTCGGCAACCTTTCCGCAGATCCAGCCAGCTGCCTTTGCGCGCAGTCTATTTCCGGCGGCAACGCGAGGCCCCGTGATTGCTGTCAGGTCCTTCACATCTCCAAGAGCCGCTCTGAGAGCCATGTTCCCCCCGTTCTCAATTGCGCGGCCGTAGTCCCCAGCCCACTGGCTCACGCGAGTTCCAATGGAGGAATTGCTGTCACTGGCATATTGAGGCGACAGTTTTGTCTGGTGTGTATTTCGATTCGGCGCGCCGGAATCAACCTGGCCAGATCGTGCTGTAGTTGCGGGGGGGCCTGCACCAGCGACATGAGACCAAAGAGCAAGACAGCACAGCGCGAGTCCCGTAGCAGCTACTCGCGCCGGGCGCCGCGATGATGTTCGGTGAATTTGGCTTGTTGAACAGGCAACTGTCATTGCAGCTGACTCCTCAGCTGAATTTCTGCGGAACGCCATCGAGCACCTTGGGCAGAGGTTTGCCGCTCAACTGGCCGCCGAGCATGAGCGACCGAAGAAAGTTGCGAGGCAGTGGTGTTGCGGAAACGCGAGAATCTTCACTCCATCAGCCTGCTGCCGTTCTAGAATGCGTTTGAGTACTGATCCATTTTTTCGCTTCGTGGTGACGTACCTGGAGCAGTCACCTGACCTGTCGGTCGTGGCCTGCATGCGGCTGATCGCACTACCCGCATTTCTTATAGTAGAGCGCCATCAGGAAATTGCGTCGCTGTTGATAGTCTTGCAGAACTTGTGCCGTCTGCTGCGCCTGATTTTCATCGGATGCTGCACCTGCGTTGCCGACTGCGGAGGACAGATCACTCAGGTTACTTGCGGCCGGACTCAGGTTATCGACAGCAGAGTCGACCATTCCCCAGATTGAGCTACTCACCGAGCCATCTTGATCGGCGTTGATTTGTTTGTGGAGTATCGTTATATCGCTTGCTAGGGAATTGACCTCCGACTGCAGATCCGTGCAGTTGGTCTGCGGATCGCCGGGTTGCATGACCTGAACGGGACTGAAGTGTTCGCTGAGTTCCGGGTCGGTGCTGGCGCAGCCTGCGATGGCGAGTACGGCAGCGAGCAATAGTAGGCGTGTGGTGTTCATGATTCTCTCCCGTATAATGCTGGTTGTGAGTACGGGTTGGACGAAAGTATTTTCTCTCAATGAATATGCGTCGGATATCACCCAGTGAGGTGATTTCGGACAATGAACGTCCCTGGCAGACTGTGGCTTGAACTGCTGCGGCACGTACAGTGCCGTTTCCGGTGATGCGCGGAGTCTGTCCTGGTGTTCCAGTGGCGACAACGGTAGCGATGCGGCGTCGCCACGGTGCTTACGTCCACTGTACTGAGGATCCCTTTCAATTCCCGCTTTCCCCATGTCAGGGCCTCCAATACTGTTCCTGCACGGCGGCCCCGGTATGAACACCGAGCTGGAGCGTCGGCATTTCGGTTCGACGCTTCCGATCTTCTGGTGGGACCAGCCGGTCATCCCGACGAACGTGAAACGACCAATGGAAGTGCTAATTGGTGCTGCCGCGACTGAGATCACTCGTCTCGCCGCAGGACACTAGAGTCGGATCAACCTGCTGGCTAACTCATTCGGCACCTACCTCGCCCGTGCCCTCGTCGATCGCGTTCCCGATCACATTGGAGCGATCACAATTTGCAGCGGCGTGTTCGACTTGCGCACGGCGGTGCTGCGGCTGGGTTGGCAAGTCGCGCAGTTGCATGGTGATCTAGGACTCCAGACTTCTTGTCGAGAAACGGCGGATGCGAATACGGCGCAGAGCTATTTCGGATTGTTCGCGCGAGTGTCGGCTATGCCCGGCTTTCTTGATTGCTGCTGGAACCCCTCGGTGAAAGAGCCAAGGGAGGCAAGGAAGGCCCTTGCGGCAACGGGGCGGCTGATCGATTGGCCGACTTGTCAAGCGGTAATGACTGCAGCGCTCGCCACCCCCCAAGTTGCGTTGCCGGGCCCGCGCCATGAACAGGTGCGAATTTTGCTGGGACGATTTGACCCCTATTTTGACGACAGTGATATTGCGGTCTGGCGGACATTGTGGTCGGGCGCTATCGACGACGTCGTCAATGCGGGACAGTTTCCACATCTCGAGCTGCCTGTTTCTGTATGGTTCCCCGGGCGATCGGATTGATTACTGAGAATCTGCTGTCACTGGGGGCCGGTGGCTACACGCTGCGGCCTTAAGCATCCCTCAGTGGAACGCGAAGCCCGCCGGCGAGCAGCCGGACTAGGTCGCTCTGATGCCTCGTACGAGTCTTTGCGTAAATGTGCTTCAGGTGCGTCTTCAGGGTGTTGTAGCTGATATCAAGCTCTCCACAGATCTGCTTGCCTGCAAGCCCCCTCGAGATCGCCATCGCTACTCTCGCTTCAGCCGCCGTGAATCCGTGCTGCCCGATTAACTCTGAATGCTCTGCTGCGCCGATTCCGTACCGGTCAGTGACGAAAATCGCCGCGACAGCACGCTCTCTCAGCAACC
Source organism: Acidobacteriota bacterium (assembly GCA_021827845.1). Classification (GTDB taxonomy): domain Bacteria; phylum Acidobacteriota; class Terriglobia; order Terriglobales; family Acidobacteriaceae; genus JAKAUB01. The sequence goes on from JAKAUB010000009.1 coordinate 5,305, forward strand.
AGTCGTCCTCTTGAGAAGGTAGCGGAGAGACCAGGACATACAGGGAGCCCCGACCGTAGGGCCTCGAGATTCTGAGGTTGCTGCTCGAATTGAGGCTCTGGTGGTCGAAGGGCTTTGCGGCCCCCGCGATCAGAGCAGATAGCGATGCTGTATCATTCGGCAGCAGAGCGCGCAGCTGGCCTGCGGTGACCACCAACCCATCCGAAGTCTGGATCAGCCGTTCGGCGGCTGTGTTCATGAAAAGCACCGTACTGTTCTGGGTCACCAGGAGCGTCGGCGTCGACAGGGCATGGAGAACTATCTCGAGCGCCTGCCCATGCACCCGGCTCTCGGCAAGGTGGCGACGCATACTTAGTCCCCGCTGCAGGTGCGGCATCAGCTCCCTGACGACTGCGAAGTTCTCCTCCCCGTATTCCGGGCGTCCCTCGCCTCTGAAGGCTCCGATGTTCGCGGTTATGGTGCCGTCTTGCAGGATGGTCGCGCCGATGGCGCGCGACCATCCCAGCGGCCTGCAAAAGTCCGCGTACCACTCGCTGCGAAGGAATTTCTGCCGCGGGCAAACCTGGTCGCTCGAACGAATGCTTCCCGGTCGCAAGACGGACCTGGCGCCCTGTATCCACACATTCCGGTGGACGTAGTACTCGCGGTATGCGCGACGGTGGACCTCGTCCATACCGACAGAGATCTCGACAGAGCCCCCACGACCGGAGGTTTCAGCGAAGTAAAAGCTCGGATGTGTGCTGTCGAGTGCGTTTGCGAACGAAGCTAGGAATGTGCTCCACCCGGCGCCACTTATGGCAGCCTTGTAAATGCCCTGAATAAGCGATTCCAGGACCGTGTCGGCGCGCATGAGTTCTGCTCGCGGTTATTAGTTTTCTTCCCACGCGGCTTTCGTTTTGCGACTGTCCGAAGGTTCGGTTTGAGACCCGCATACGTAGCGCCGTGCGGCTTGTACGGCCCAATTGTTGCTGGGACTCTCCAGTCCGGCACCACCCATTTGGGTGATGAATTTGAATCGGAGGTGTGCTTCCGGCACGCGTGCAGACTGGTGGCGGCCGGGATTGATAGCGTTTCTCCCACGCCCAATTCGGGCGATTGGAGGAACGTATGGGCAACAAAGAGAACGGGCGGCCGCAGGACCTGGTGCGTCTGCGGCAACGGCTGGATGAGTATCGGCGTGATAGCCAACCGGGCAAGGCCCTGCCGGGCTGGGCGTGGGCTGCGGCCGGCAGCCTGGCGCGCCGGCACGGGGTGCATCGCAGCAGCCGGGTGTTGGGACTTGAGTACAACAAGCTCAAGCGCCTCAGCGGTGCGGGGGCCGCGGATCGGCCCGGACAGGCACGCACCAGCAGGCCGAGGAGGCCTTCCTCGGCGCAGTTCGTCGATCTGAGCGGCGCGCTCAGCGTCGCTGGAGACTGTCGACTGGTTCTCGAGGGTCCGGGCGGGCAGCACCTTTCCGTGCAGATGCCCGCGGGAGCGGCAACCGAGGTGGTGCTGGGGCTGTGTCGCGCGGGCTTTGGAGCGCGCTCATGATCCAGATCACCCCGCAGATGCGCGTGCTGGTGGCGATCGAGGCGGTCGATGGGCGCCGCGGGATCGATGGGCTAGGGCAGATCTGCCGTTCGGTGCTATTGGCCAACCCCGGCGACGGGACGATGTTCGTGTTCCGCACCCGCTCGGGCAAGGCGATCCGGCTTTTGGTGTATGACGGGCAAGGATTTTG
>JAKAUB010000234.1 GCA_021827845.1 Acidobacteriota bacterium
GTTGGAACAGCTGATCTGAGCGCGAGCGTGGTCGGAGGCAAATTGAGGGGTGTCGAGGAAGATGCGCCGTCCTTCGAGGATCAGATCGCCATGCGCGTTGGCCGGAATCGCATCAAGCGCGGGCGGCTGCCACGGCAGCGTGCCCGCAGGGGCTGCGGGCATACTCCACCAGGTGGACAGGTGCGACAGGCCGAGGCCGAACCATAGGATACCCGCATACAGCCCCACATTGAGCGCGCCAAGGATAAGGATCAGGTGTGTATTTTTCATGGCGGCTTCTCGCAGAACGAAGATCCGAACGCGCAAACCGCGGCCCGGATTCTCAGGTAACGTATCGTGGGCCCGGAGAGGTTGGCCAATCAGAAATATTGATAAGAGATAAACGCCGCAGCAATCTCTTCAGGAGCTGCGCAAGGCCGACCCAGAAGCCGTCGCGCCGCAACCAACCGGTCCATCAAAAGCCAGGACTGCCCATCAACGGGAACGCGCCGATCGGCGGCCAGCGCAGCACGTATACTTCTCCGCAATGGAGCGAGCCACAACGAGGGCTCCCAAGTGACCAGGGACGAGCCGCTCGAAGTATGATCGCAACACGAAAGCTTTGGAGGCTATGCCATGGACCGCAGAGAGTTCTGCAGAAACGCCCTCTATCTCGGAGCAGGAAGCGCGCTGCTGCCGGCCAGGGGACTGGCGGCGCCAGCCTCTGGGTTCAAGTTCTCCGTAATGGTGTGGCCGCTCGAAAAGCAGGCTCCGCTGGAGCGTTGCCTGGAGATCGCAGCCGAGGCCGGGTACACCGGCGTTGAGTTCACCAGCGAAACGGTGCAGTGGTCGGCCGCGGACAAGCGGCGCATCCTCAAAAAAGTCCAGGCGCTCGGGCTGACCGTGGATGCGGTGAGCAGCGGCCGTCCCATGCTGGCGGACCCGGCTGCCATGGGCAACGTGCTGCAGACGGTGAAGGACCACATCGCCATCGCCAAAGAGCTGGACTCCCCGCAGCTGATTTTGACGCCGGGCAAACGCGTGGCAGGCCAGTCGCAGGAGGCGAAGACAGCCGCCATTACGGAGGCGCTGAAGCGCGTCGGCGACCTGATGGACAAAACCGACATGCAGCTTGCGTTCGAGCCCATCGACGGGCTGGAATACAAGGAGGTCGCCATCAGCTCTGTGGGCGAGGCGTTCCCGATCATCCGCGCGGTGGGCAATCCGCGGGTAAAGGTTTTGTATGACTTTTACCACGAGCAGCGAGCCGCGGGAGACCTGATCGACAAGCTGGAGGGAAACATCGAATGGCTTGGGTTAGTGCATATTGCGGATGTGCCGGGACGCCATCAGCCAGGCACAGGCGAGATCGATTACGCGAACATATTCCGCAAACTGGCCGAGCTGAAGTACGACCGGTACATTGCCATGGAGTTTTTCCCGTCCGGCGACCCCGTGGCCGCGCTGCGTGGCGCCCGGCAGTTGGCTCTTCGGGCGGAGCAGGCTGGCGCTTCCGCGGCAGGATAAAGCAAAGACATTAGCGGATTCCCTGCGGGAATGAAAGAAAGAAAAGCGAATGCAGAAGCGCCGCTAAAATCCTGCGCGCTGGATGCGGGCCCGCTCGGTGCTGAAGTCGGTAAAGCTGGCGATGGTGCCTACCAGGGCCGACTGCAGGGCGAAGGTCTCGGCTTCTTTTGTTTCGGCGAATCCGAACAGCTTGGGAATGGCCCAGGCCGTCGAGGCAAAGGCGGCGTCGATGCGGCCATGCGTCGCAAAGGGAAGTACAGGCTGCGCACCGAGGGGATAATCGGTAAGTAGTGCCTGCGTCAGCATCAGCGCGCCTGTGGTGAAAGCTGCGGCTGATGCCGCGCGATTGCGTTTGCGATAGACAAATCCGAGGCCCAGCAGCATGGCGGCCTGCGCATAATCCAGGTAGCCATGTACCTTGGGGCTGATGGCCTTTGGCAATTTGTCCGATGAGCCCAGAGCGTATTCCAGCAAAGACATGGTCAAGTCTCTCCCCAAAATGCATGTCGGCCGTTGGCACAGACTTTCAGATGGCCTGGCGTCCGGCGCGAGATGTCTCTGAGGATACGCGAGCGCGCGCCCGAGGACGGCACGTCTGGGCGGACGAGGAATTCATGAGCAAGGAGCGGAGTGCGCCGTCGACGCCGAAACCGTACAGTAAACGTCAACGGAGAGACGATCCGATGCAGGCGGCGCAAACGGTGGAGCACAACGACGCGATCTTGACGGACCCGCGCTGGCAGGCGCTGTGCGCGCGCCAGCCCAACACGGATCACACATTCTTTTACGCCGTGGTGACGACGGGCGTGTTCTGCCGTCCCTCGTGCGGAGCGCGGCGGCCGCGGCCGGAGAATGTGCGCTTTTTCTCCACCGTGCGCGAGGCGGAGGCGGCGGGCTTTCGCGCCTGCAAGCGATGCCGCCCCTCGGAGCCGTCCAGTGGCGCCAAGAATGCAGCGATCATTGCTGACATCTGCCGGGTGATCGACCAGGCGGAGAGTGCGCCCAACCTTACGGCACTGGCGAAGCGCGCCGGGCTCAGCCGCTTCCATTTTCATCGCGTCTTTAAGGAAATTGCTGGCGTCACCCCCGCAGAGTACGCATCGGCGCGGCGCGGTGCCCGAGTGCGCAGTGCTCTGCGGCAAAGTGCAACCGTGACGGAGGCGATTTACCGCGCGGGGTTTTCTTCCTCCGGCAGATTCTACGAACAAGCGGATGCGATGTTGGGCATGCAGCCGGCGGCGTTTCGCGCAGGCGGCGCCAGGGCAGAGATCGCGGTAGCCAGCGGCGACAGTTCGCTGGGCAAGGTGCTGGTGGCGCAGACATCGCGCGGCGTGTGCGCCATTCTGCTGGGCGATGCGGAAGAGCCGCTCATGCAGGATCTGCGGCAGCGGTTTCCGCAGGCGACGCTACGCCCCGCATCCGCCGACGAGCAGAAGTTGGTAGCGCGCGCGATCCGGCAGGTGGAGATGCCGGAAGCCGCCATCGACCTGCCTCTGGATATTCAAGGGACCGTCTTCCAGAAGCGTGTGTGGAAGGCGCTGCAGGGCATTCGACCGGGCACCACCGCGACCTATGCGGAGATTGCGGCGGCGGTGGAGATGCCGACGGCCGCGCGAGCCGTCGCAGGAGCCTGTGCCGCGAACAAGATTGCCGTTGCCATTCCATGCCATCGTGTGGTCGGCAAGAACGGCGCACTCTCCGGCTATCGATGGGGCGTTGCCCGTAAGCAGGCCCTGCTTGCGCGGGAGGGCAGCATGCGGGAACCAAAGGGTGGGCCGGAGGAAACCAGACCCACCGCGAAAGGTTGAGCTTCAGCCTTTGGCGACCGGATATTTCTGGTTATTCCAGGCCGTCATGCCGCCGTTCACGTTGGTCACGTGGCGGCGGCCAGCACGCTCCAGAATGCTGGATGCGATGCTGGAGCGATAGCCGGAGCCGCAGATGATATAGACGGGTTTCTCAGCGGGCAGGTCGTTGAGTCGCTTGGGCAGTTCGCCGCCGGGAATGTGCATCGCGCCCTCAACATGACCGCTCTTCCATTCGCCGGGGCTGCGCACATCGAGCACGACAGCGCTCTGCGGGCTGTTGAGAACTTCCCGCAATTCCTGCACGGAGATTTGCGGAATATGTGCCTGCTTCGAGCCCGACTCCAGCCATGCGCCAATCCCGCCGCGCAGGGAACCGAGGATCGAATCCAGCCCGACCCGGATCAAAGCGCGCCGCGCTTCTTCAAGGTTCGTCTGCGCGTCGCCAATCAGCAAAATCGGCCGGTCGTAGGGCAGCACCCAGGCCGCCCAACTGGACAGATTTGGCGCCAGCCCGACGTTGAGCGAGCCCGGAATGTGGGCCCCACCAAACGCCTCCTGCCGGCGAAGGTCCACGAGCACGGCGTCTTTCTCCTTGGCCACCGCCTGGAACTCGCGCAACGGCAGGTGTTTTGCTCCCGGAATGCCATTGAGAATTTCAGGGCCAGCGGAGTTTACCTGCTTCATGCGGCGATAGTAGTCCGGGAATTCCGGCACAGAGCCGAGCACCTGCTTCACAAAGGCGTCTTTGTCTTCGATCTGCAAAAACGGGTTCGTTTGGCGCTCGTAGCCCAAGGTGGACTCCTGACGCTGCGCCATGCCGGCGCCGCACAGTGAGCCCGCGCCATGTCCGGGATAGAGCAGCATGCCATCGGGAAGATTTTTGAGCAGGCCGATACTGTTGTGCAGCGCGCCTGCCAGCTTCAGCTTTTCGTCCTCGCCTAGAAGATCGGGCCGGCCCACGGAGCCAATAAAGAGAAAATCGCCACTGAACATGGCCAGCGGCTCAGCACTGCGCCCTGGTTCCACCAGCAGAAGGCTGATGTGCTCCGGCGTGTGACCGGGGGTGTGAAGCACCCTCAGACTATAGGCGCCCAGCGGAAGCTCGTCGCCATCTTTCAGCGCGCGATGTTCAAAGCGATACACATAGGTTTCGCCTTTGTCGTAGCTGCTCAGGCAGAGCTCCGCTCCACTCGCCGCGGCCAGCTCACGGGCGCCGGAGGCAAAGTCGGCGTGGATGTGCGTCTCCAGAACATAAGCGATGCGCAAACCTTTGCGGTCGGCAAACTGCAGGTAGGTGTCAATGTCGCGTTTAGGGTCGATGACGGCGATGGTTCCGGCATCGCCGACAATGTAGGAGTACTGGGAGAGTCCCGGAGCTTCGAAACTTTCAAAAATCATGGTGCTCGCTTTCGGTAGTTAGGAAGTTGCGGTTTACGCTTTGCCCTTCAACATAAAGTTCCAGTAAAGCCGAGGCAGCACATACTTCTTGACCAGATACATGCTGTAGCGCTCCTTGCCCTGATCGATGGGGAAGGTCTCTTCCGGCTTCTGGTCGTAATCGAATTCCGCCATAATCAGGCTCTTGTAGCCAGTGACCAGTGGGCAGGAGGTGTAGCCGTCATAGCGTGCGGTCAGGGGCTTGCCGTCCATGGCGGCCACCAGGTTCTGGGCAGCCACCGGGGCCTGTTTCCGCACCGCTGCGCCCGTCTTGGAGGTGGGCAGTGTGCTGGAGTCGCCCAGCCCGAAAACGTTCGGATAGCGGACATGCTGCAACGTAAATTTATCGACGTCCACCCATCCATCCGCATTAGAGACCGGGGAGTTTTTGAGAAAGTCGCACGGGCCCTGCGGCGGGGTGACATGGATCATGTCGTAGTGCATGACCACTTCCTCATTCGTGTCGAGATTCTTAAAGACGGCTTCCTTTACCTCTGGCCGCAGCGCGATCAGGTTATGTTTGTAGCGGGTTTTGATGCCCTTGCGTTCGATGACACGGTCGAGGCCGTCGGCGTATTTTTTGACGGAAAAGATGTTGCCGGCCGCACTGCAGAAGTAGATCTCGGTCTTGTTGCGGACACCGCTTTTGCGGAAGTAGTCGTCCGCCAGATACATGATCTTCTGCGGCGCGCCCCCGCATTTAATAGGCGGGGAGGGCTGGGTGAAGATGGCCACACCGCCTTTGAATTCGCGAATATTCCGCCAGGTGGATTCGACCGTGTCATAGGAGTAGTTGCTGCAGACGCCATCTTTGCCGATACTCTCCGCCAGGCCGGGAATCTTATCCCAATTGAGCTTGAGCCCCGGACAGACCACCAGATCGCGATAGAGAATCTCGGCATTCTGCCGCGTTGTGACCCGGTTGGCCTGCGGATCGATCGCGGTGACGGCGTCCTGCAGCCATTCAACACCGGCCGGGATCAGGTCCCGCTCCTTGCGCACGGAGACCTCGCGAGGATAGACGCCGCCGCCAACCAGTGTCCAGATCGGCTGGTAAAAGTGGTTGTCGGCCGGATCGATGATGAGGATGCGCGGTTTGGGGTTGCGGTTTTGGAGAAGATTACGAATGCGAGCGGCGGTCGTTATGCCCGCGGCCCCGCCCCCGACGAGTACAACATCGTAGGTGCCACCTGTTTGCGATGTAGCCATAGCGCTCCCAACCGGAGGGCCGTCATAGAGGTTTGGTGACGGCCATCACAGATCGTGGTGAGCCTACGAGCGCCTTGGGAGAACCGTCTTGTACGTTATTGCGGTCTGGTACGCGCCGGGTGTTACCCCGGTTAAACGCTTGAAGTGACGGTGCAGGTGGCTCTGGTCGGTAAAGCCAAGATCCAGCGCCACGCGCGAGATGGGTTCGCCCTGCTTCAGCAGCTTTCGCGCCTGATTGATGCGTGCCTGCTCCAGATAGGCGTGCGGCGACAGGCCCACCTGCTGCCCAAAGACGCGAATCAGATGATAGGGGCTCAGTCCGCTCAGCGTGGCCAGTTCATGCAGCGAGATCTGACGGCCGAGGTTCGCTTCGAGGTATTCGCGCACGCGGCGCACGGCGTGGCGCTCGACGGTCGGGCGCTGCTCCTGGGGCCGCGCATCGGAGTGGCGCTGGATCAGATTGGCAAAGGTGAGCAGAAACAGCTCCTGCCGCGCGAGAGGCGAGGATTCCACCTCCAGGGTGGCGTGCAGCTGGCATAGCTGCGCCGCCAGGGCGGGATCATCGATGATGGGCGTCCGGAAGGCAGGCATCCGCTCCTGACGGCCGCTCAGCAGGGAAGCGGCGGCGGTCAGTACTTCGGCGTCGAAGTAGAAGATGCGAAACTCCCACCCCTGCTCGTTCACCGCTTCGCCGGTGTGGGCCTGGTCTGGATTGAAGAGGATGATCTGGTTCTGCACCGCGTGATGCTGCGCGCCGGCGCAGAAGAAGCCCTCCACGCCGTGGCGGATCGCACCGATGGCGAAGCCTTCATGGGTATGGCGGCCAAAGGAGTGCTTCAGATAGCGGGCATGCAGCATCTCCACGCCGCCCAGGTCGGCCGCGTACCAGAACTTCACCTTCTCGCCCTGCAGCAGCTCCTGTTTCCTGCATTCCATCGGGACGGGATCCCCCTGCGCCAATCGTGGCCACACGGCCGGCGGCGATTTATGATCGCACGATTT
>JAKAUB010000102.1 GCA_021827845.1 Acidobacteriota bacterium
GCCAGCCGGCCAGGCATTGCCTGCCGCAGCACCTCGGCGCATTCGGCGGCCAGAAGCGTGTCGCGGTCAAAATCAATCACACACAGGGCCGCCGTGGCGTCCCGTATTCCCGGTGGGAGCCGCGGACGTTTGCCAAGCGGCAGGTAATTTGAAAATTCGGCGGCGAACTCCGCCTGCTCCACACAAGCGCAGGCGTCCCGCACGGCGGCGACGGCTTCGGCCGTCAGGCCGACCGTAAAGACAGGGAAGTTCGCGTTCATGTTCTCGCTGGTCATGGTGTGTTCTCGCAGGTTGGTTGCATCAGGGTTTTTGTGGAGCTTTCACCGGCGCCATGGAGCGATCGAAGGCGCCTTCTGTCATGTTCGGAAGCGCCATCTTTGGCGTGGCTGGCGCCGGTTGGGGCCGCAGTGGGTCGACGACCGTCGCAGTGACGATGACGACCAGTTCCTCGACCGAGTGCGTGTTGTTTTTTGACTGGAACAGTTTGCCGATGACGGGTAGGTTGCCGATGCCTGGAATCTGGCTCAGCAGCACGGTCGTCCGGTGGTCGAGCAGACCGGAAATCGCGAAGCTCTGTCCATCGCGCAGCTCCACGGCGGTCTCCGCGCGACGGGTGGAGATGGCGGGTATCGTGTAGCCCGACAGCGTGACGGCGTTGGTGTAGTCGAGCGCGCTGACCTCCGGGGCGACCGTCAACCGGATCGTGCCGTCCGGATTGACGACCGGAGTGAAGCGCAGTTTGACGCCGTAGGGCTGAAACATAATGGTCACGGAAGCAAAATTGCCGGCGCCGCCCTGGATGACCGGGTACGGGAATTCGCCGCCGGAGAGGAACGACGCTTCGTGGCCGCTGATCGATGTGATCGTTGGCTCGGCGAGAATCTGGAGCACATTATGTGCTTCAAGATCGGCGATGGTTGCGCCCAGGTTGAGGCTGGAGTTGTAGAAAAAAAGATTTAGCGGACTGCTGACGGCGAGCTGTGTACCCGAGCTCGAGCCGGGCATAACCCCGACACTGCTGAACTGCTGCGTCGAAACCGACGAGGTGTTTTTTCCGCCGCTGAAGAAGTTGAAGCCGAACTGCGCCAGCCGCGTGCGATCGACCTCCACGATGCGCACCTTCAGCCGCACCTGACGCGGATGCGTGTAGGCCACGCGCAGGGAATTGACGACCTTTCCCGAGTAGAGGCCCGCGAGCTCGGCAGCCTGCTTGGCGTCTTCCGAGGACGCGACCGTGCCCGCGAGTTCAATCCGGCTGCCGTGAGAGTGCGCCGCAATGACATCTTCAGGCAGCGCTTCATGCAAGGCGCGTTCCAACGGCGCCACATCCAGGTCGCACTGCACGGTATAGAGCAGTCCGCTACCCGCGCCATTCCATAAAGCAACCGTGGCTGTGCCAGGTGCTTTGCCGGTCAACATTACCTGCGTCGGTGTGGCGACGTAGGCGCTCAGCGTCGCAGGATCGCTGACGTATACGCGGCGCAGGCGGGTCGTGGCGCGCAGCACCAGCGAATGCCCGACGGTCAGGTGCAGATTGCCGGCCGGAGACTCCGCGCTTGCGAGTTCGACCGCCGCGGGATCGGAGATTCTGGCCGGTGCGGTGGTGCCGCGAGCCGGTGGGGTAGCCGCGTAAAGCGGGTAGCCCGCGACGACCAGAGCGCCCCATAGAATTGCCCGGAAAGAATGTGTCATAAAGATTCCCTCAAAATCCCGGATTACGGCAGGCGGCTGCCGTCGGAGCGACTGAAGCGCGCGCTGGAGTGGGTGCTCCCGAATACGGTTTCAACAACGTAGGGGCCAGCCCGTCGAGCGCGTGGATGCGCCGGGTCTTTTGCCGCATCGGCAGCGGGAATTAGGTTCGATAGTTCCACTGGCGCCCCGTCCACTTTGCTGGTGTCGTTGCTGTTACGTAGAACAAAATGGATACTGCCCTGGGTGCTGGCCAGCACAACCCGTTCGGCATCGCGCGGCGTCATCAGCAGCGTCACCACATTCACGGTGTTGGGTTTCCCGTCTGGATTGGGTTCCACCTGGTGACCCGCAGCGAGGACCTCCGCATTCTCAAGCACCGTGGCGGTTCCAGGCTCGGCGGACTGACCCGTCCGGCAGGTGACCAGCACATCGACATGCGAGCCCGGAAACAGAAAGCCTGCGACGCCGACCACTTCATCGGATCGCAGAGCGACGGCCCGCATACCGTCTGGAATTCGAATGGCGAGGCCCATGCCGGGAATGGCCAGATCGCGTTCCAGGATCGGCTCGCCCGGCTGCAGCGGATACAGAACAGCGCGCCCAGCAATCTGCTTGGGATTGGCAAACGCCCCGGCAAGCGGCAAAGAAGCCGGCCAGCGAACCAGCGTCATCGTCTCCGGGCGGAGCGCCTGCCCCGCCTGCAATGGAACTGCCGCGACGACATACTCCACCGTACGTCCTGCGCCGCTGCTGCGGCGTGCCGACCGGCTGAGCAAAAACGTGCAGCCGCCGGAGATGACAAGAGCGAGCAGAAAGGCGAGAGCCAGGCGGCGTCCGTTCATCGGTCAGGCCATCCTCGTCAAAATGACGACCGCCCAGCATCCGGCAGCGATCGCCAGCGCATACGGAAGTCGCAGGGCCTTCGGAGCGTGCAGGTTCAGGTCTGGATGCGGCATCAGGCCAACCGTGCCGTGATGGCCGACCAGGACCGCCATGTTGCGCAGGGTGCTTCCGAGCCGCCCGCGAACGATCGCCAGCGCCAGGGCGAGCAGTCCGCCGCAAAGCGCCGTGGCCAGCAGAACCTGGATCGTGTTAGCCGGCCCAGCCATGGCGCAGACGCCGGCGATCAGCTTGACATCTCCGCCGCCCATGCCGCCGGCAAGGAAGAACAGCAGAAAGACAGCCGCTGCGGCGACTCCCGCCAGGCAGGCCAGCGCCATACCGCGCAGGCCATCGGCCGCCAGATGCAGCAGCAGAGCCGCGAGAAAAACCGGCCCGGTGAAGCGGTTGGGAATGCGCCGGGTTCGAAGGTCCATGACCCCCGCGGCCGTGGCGACAATCGCCGCGGTAACAAGAAAATCGGCGCGTTGAAGGGCCGTGATCGTATCGAAGATGCGGGGGAGAATCATTATGCGAATCCGACCGCCGTTCCAAGTTGGTATTACCAGCGGTACTTGCTTCATCGTCGGGAGCGTGCTTTGGCTATAGGAATTTTGCGGAGCAGTGAGCAAAGGCCGCCAACCGGAGAGCGGGCAAGAGTAAAGGCGCACCGGAAGGGTCCGATGCGCCTTCTGAGGCAGGCGGGGAATGGCGGGAGGGTCAGGCGGCGTTCAAATTACTGGTAACAGTTGTGAAGATGGATGAGATAGCGTTGCCCAGAATGCGCATACCGGCGATGGCACCGGTAGCGAGCAAGGCCGCGATCAGCGCGTACTCGATCAGGTCCTGTCCGGATTCGTCCTGCGCCAGTCGCGAAGCGAGTTCTTTCCATTGCGTCATAATTCATTCTCCTCGTTGAAAGTCCGGCCGGCTGCTGTCCTGACGAAGCGCTGAGAGACCAGCGCCGCCGTTCTGGTTTCCTCTATGTTTCGGAACATGCCGGGCCGCACATCAGGAAAAGTTCCCTTGATTGGCGGTACGAAAGTAACGACAGCCGAGGTGGCAGGCCGTTTCCCGGCAACCGGCGGCCACGGCGTGGACGACGAGTCTGCAGCGGATTCGCTTTAGCCCGGAGCGCCGGTATCGCGTGGTAAAATCGGGATTTGCGGGGCGGCGGCGAAGGCCGGCGCAACAGCGTAATTCACCGATCAGCGCAAGCGAGGGTTCGTCATGTCCGGCCATTCCAAGTGGGCCACAATCAAGCACAAGAAAGGTGCCGCTGACGCCAAGCGCGGCAAGACGTTCACCCGGCTCATCAAAGAAATTACGATGGCGGCGCGAGCGGGCGGCGACCCGGACGGCAATCCCCGCCTGCGGACGGCGATTGCGGCGGCGAAAGCGGAGAACATGCCTGCCGAGAATATCAAGCGGGCGATTCAGCGCGGCACCGGTGAGCTGGAAGGCGCCAACTACGAAGAGATTACGTTTGAAGGCTACGGTCCGGGTGGCGTAGCAATCATCGTTGAGTCCACAACGGACAACCGGAATCGCACGGTGAGTGAAATTCGCCACGCATTCTCGAAAAATGGCGGCAATCTGGGTGAGTCGAACTCTGTCTCCTGGATGTTTCACAAAAAGGGTCTGATCTCGGTCGCAAAAGCTGCGGCGCCGGAAGAGCAGTTGATGGATCTGGTGCTGGAAGCGGGCGGCGACGATCTGCGCGACGAAGGCGATGCCTGGGAGATCGTCACGGATCCCGGGGCGTTTGACGCGGTTGTGCAGGCCATTCGCGGCGCAAAGATTGAGACGCAAGTGGCCGAAGTGACAATGCTGGCCGATACCTATACGCATCTTGAAGGAGCCGCGGCTGCCCAGATGGTTCGCTTGCTGGAGGCGCTGGAAGATCAGGATGACGTGCAGAACGTCTACTCAAACTTCGACATGGACGCCAACCAGCTCGAAGAAGTTGCTGGCTGAGGTCGATCAAACAGGGTTTCTGCTGGAGTGCCGTTGAGCAAGCGGTTGTGTGTCTCTGCCTTTTCTCTGCTGTGCCTGATTCTGCCGGCGTTTTCCGCGGCGTCTGCACAGACTGCGCCGCCCGCAGCGTCTTCCAGCCGGCCGGCGGCTTCCATGATCGACTCCTATGTCCATCCTCTGATGGAGCGGCAGCCGTGGGAATACGGTCTCTTTCTTGACGGTGGATTCGGCACCAGCGGGGAAACCTCCGACCATTTTCTGAACGCCGGCGTGCGCATCGGCAAGGTTCTGACCGGCCCTGCCGGGCTCGGCGTCATTCACGGCCAGTTTGAGTATGCGGTTGAGCTGATTCCGTACTGGCAGGCCTTTACGCCGAAGCAGACCTACTATCTGGCCGGCAAGCCGGTGACAACCGGCGGCACCTACAGCGGGTTAAGCCTGACCCCCATCATTCTGCGCTGGAACCTGACGCACTGGCATCGCGTGATGCCGTGGCTGCAGGGAGCGGGTGGCCTGATCTGGACCAATCACAAGTTTCCGCCCAACGGACCGCGCGGCACCAGCGTCTGGAACTTTGAGCCACAGTTTGGTCTGGGCATTCACTACTTTGTGCGCCCCGACCGGGCGATCGACTTTGCGGCCAATGCGGTGCACATCTCCAATGCAAGCCTGGGCGACGCCAATCCTGGTGTGAACGCCACCGTCCAGTTCCAGATCGGGTATTCGTGGTGGAAGTAAGGCTGCAACGCCCATGAACCTCAGCCAGTCGATTATCGAGTGCGTTCCAAACTTTTCTGATGGAGCGCATCCTGAGCTGACCCTCGCCATTGTGCAGGCAATGCGAGTGGACGGGGTTTCGTTGCTCAACTACTCCCGCGACCCGGACCATAACCGTTCCGTGGTGACCATTGCCGGTCCGCCGGAGGCGGTGCTGGCTTCAATCCTGCGTGGCGTTGGTGTCGCGGTCGAAAAGATCGATCTGACGGCGCAGCGGGGCGTCCATCCGCGCATCGGCGCCGCGGACGTGATTCCACTGGTTCCGATCCGCGGCATTTCGCTGCCGGAGTGCGCGGCGCTCGCGCATCAGTTGGGGCAGGAGATATGGAAGCGCTATCGCGTTCCCATCTACTTTTATGAAGCAGCCGCGCTGCGGCCCGACCGGCGTCTATTGGAGGACGTTCGTCGCGGTCAGTTTGAAGGTCTGCGCACGGCGGTGAAGCAGGATGCGGCGCGACGCCCGGATGTCGGTGGACCGGGGCTGCACCCCACAGCAGGAGCCAGTGCGGTGGGAGCGCGACCACTGCTGGTAGCATGGAACGTCTTTCTGAATACGGGCAATGTGGCGATTGCGCGCGCAGTGGCGCGTGAGATTCGCGCCCGCAGCGGCGGGCTGACCGGGCTGAAGGCCATCGGCGTTCTGGTAAAGCAGCGGGCGCAGGTATCGATGAATATTACGGACCTGTCCGCAGTCTCTATCTGTGCCGTATTTCGCGCCTTAAAGGAGGCGGCGGCGCGCCACGGAGCTGCCCCCGAGTCGGCGGAGATCATTGGCCTGGTGCCCCAGGCGGCCGTTGAGCCAAATAATGAGTGGACAGGACTTGTCCCAGGTTTTTCGCTCGAAAATACTTTGGAGCGTAAACTGGAGGCACCGCTACCCTGGCCATAGAAGATTGCGCGGCGCTGTTTCGGCCGTTGCAGGTGCGGGTGCGGCTGGTCGCATTCGGGTTGGATTCGATTTCGTCGAAGGAGAACTGTATATGAGCGGGTATTCACGAGGCCGGAACTGGCCGGCAACTCTCGGTGCGACGGTCGTCGGGCTGACGTGCCTGCTGGGAGGTCTCCGCGCACAGGCCTCACCTTTGGCGACGGAGTCACAGGCGGCAGTGCCGAAGGATGTGCAGCAGTTGATCGTCGTGGACTATCAGGCGATGGAAAACTCCGACATCGCCATGAAACTGCGCGCCAAGGTGCTGCCACCCGAGCTGAAGCGGCTGCAGGACGCGCTGCAGAAGTCCGGCTTGAACGTAGACCAGAGCGTGACCCAACTGGCTTTCGCCTCCTATCGCGTTCCCGGGGAAGAGGGGTCGCGCATCGTCGGTATCGCCTCCGGTCAGTTTCCTGTGCAGCGCTTTCTAGATCAGTTCAAACGCCAGCACGTGAAGGGCACGCAGGTCCGGAACGAGATGATCTACCCGATGGGAAATACCGGGCTGAGCGTTTCGTTTATCGACCAGACGACAATGGTCTTCGGTGCGCTCGACGCTATCCGTGATTCGTTGAACGCCCGGGATGGCCTCGCACCCAGCTTTCTGACTAACACAGCCATGCAGAATCTGCTGCCGCCACTACAGGATGTTGCCGTCTGGA
>JAKAUB010000118.1 GCA_021827845.1 Acidobacteriota bacterium
CGGTCGGCATCGCGCCCGTGGTGATCGGCATGTTCTTCGTCAGCTCCATCCTGCTGGTGTTTATGGGGGTGATGGGGGAGTACGTCGGCGCGATCCATACGCAGATCCAGAAGCGCCCGTTCGCGGTCGAGCGCGAGCGCGTGAACTTCGAGTACCCGCCGCAGGAGCCGCAGGGCGCTGCAGAAGAGCTACCTGCGAGCCGGACTGAATAAGCAATGGAGTCTCCGTCGTCGCCGGCCTCCTCGAATCAACAAATTGTGACTTTGAACTCCGCTGAGCCGAACCACAAGCCCGAACTGGACGGAATTCGCGGGATCGCGATTCTGGCGGTAATGTTGTCTCACGCAGGCCCGATGATTATTTGGGGAGGGATAACGTCGAGAATTGTCGTCTCCATGATGATCCCTGGCTGGAGCGGAGTGGAATTGTTCTTTGCTCTGTCTGGGTTCCTGATAACAGGAATTCTCCTTAGAACAAAGAAGGCGACGAACTACTTCTCCTCATTTTATGCCCGGCGCGTCTTGCGTATCTTTCCCGTTTACTACCTGACGCTTAGTATCATCCTCCTGCTGGCGGCTCACAATGACTGGTGGAACTCGATCATTCCATCTATGGGTCACACCAGACTTTCTTATTACTTCTATCTGCAAAACTGGCCGGTTGTATGGCCTCACGGCCAGGAACTTCGGGCCAACGTCATCGGCCACTTCTGGAGCTTGGCCGTCGAAGAACAGTTCTACCTAGTCTGGCCTCTCCTCGCCTTCCTTCTGCCGGAAGAGGGCCTCTTATGGCTATGCACAATACTGCTCGCCGGTGCCCTTCCATTCCGCATTCTCTTCTTCCATCGCATAGGAGGCGACTACGGGTTTATCCACCTCACCATTACCCGCATCGACGGATTGCTGGTGGGAGCCATAGGCGCAATTCTGTCCCACCGCATGGGTGGGATACCGCTGCAGCTCGTCTATTTTTGCCTGGGATCCGGGACGGTCATCATCGGGTATATCGCGCTCTTTCACCATCATGAGCTGGTGGCGACATATCGGTATATGGAAACGGTGGGATTCACCGGCTTTGCTTTGCTGTCTGGAGGTCTTATAGGCATTTCACAATACCAAAAACCACGCGTTTTGCGAATTCTGCGGGCAAAATGGCTTACGGAGACGGGAAAGTACAGCTATGGGATCTATATTTTTCATATTCCTATCTACGCCGTCATCCAACACGCGCTCCAAACACACCTCGGCATTCCATTTCCGCTTCGATTAACCTTTGCATTGCCCCTGATTGCATGTCTCATGGGTATATCTTTCCTCGTTGCCAAACTCAGCTATGAATACTTCGAATCGCCCATATTGGCGCTAAAGCGATACTTTAGAGCTGATATTGCCCCTGGCAGGTAAACTCAGGCGTATAAATTAGTCAAATCAGCTATCGCTTTGACTCAGTATCCGGTGTTTCCGCTTTGCAGCATTGTAAGGAATCGTACGCATGCTTCCTGAGAACTCGACGCAAAATCACATCAACCAACTGGACGGTCTGCGGGCAATCGCCATTATGCTCGTGCTGCTGGTGCACGGCGGAATGTACTACATTCTTAACAGCGTCCACGGCCGTTCAGTCTGGACTGACATCGTCGTGAACGGCCGTAGTGGGGTTGATCTATTTTTCGTACTTTCCGGATTTCTGATCACTGGAATTCTGATCGATACCAGCGGGCGTAAAGATTACTTTGCCCGGTTCTACTGGCGCAGGGCTTTGCGTATTTGGCCGTTATATTACGC
Organism: Acidobacteriota bacterium; assembly: GCA_021827845.1. Classification (GTDB taxonomy): domain Bacteria; phylum Acidobacteriota; class Terriglobia; order Terriglobales; family Acidobacteriaceae; genus JAKAUB01. The sequence continues at coordinate 1,785 of JAKAUB010000118.1, forward strand.
GTTCCTAGCGGTGGCTCTGCTGATTCACCCTCGTCCTTTTTCTTCCTTAGGAGTCATGCCATTCGCACTTTATTACCGCAATTTCCTGGGAGCGGATCATGCTTCGGACATATATTTCGGTCAGTATTGGAGCTTATGCGTGGAGGAGCAGTTTTATTTGGTATGGCCCTTGCTCATCAAGCTATGTCCAAGCCGGTTCCGGATCTGGCTAACAGTGTTTCTGATCGGGTTGGCATTCTATCTCAGGGTTCTCCTTCTCGGGCACGGCATGGATAGTTACATTGTTTACCGCCTCCCGTTTTGCAGGATGGACAGTCTTGCGATCGGTGCCGCAGTTGCAATCGCAATTCGCAGAGGATTTAAGAGCTCGACCATGCGCCGGATTTTCTGGTTAGGTGTTGCGATCGGTCTGCTGAGCCAACTCTACGTTGGGCGGGTGGAATCGCCGGGCTATGGCTATCGATTCAATACGGTGGGTATTACCGCGTATGCCCTGTTTTTTGGCGGCATCGTCGGCCTGTGCGTTACAGCCGAGCGGCGCACGCTGCCCCTGGCGATTCTAAGTTCGCGTTTTTTGCGCGCTATCGCCACGCGCAGTTATGCCATGTATCTTTTCCACCTCGTCCCGCTCTACGTCTCTGTGGTGCTTTTGTATCGCTGGGGTCTTGAGCCGCAGCACAAGTGGAGCGGACTGCTGGCCGTAGCGGGGATTGCTGCCGTCGCATACGGCATGGCGTGGATCTCCTGGCGCTATTTCGAGGCGCCGATTCTGCGGCTTAAGCAGTGGGAGTGGTACCGGAAGAAGACGCCGCCTGCTTCTGATACGCCGCAAGCTGCGTAGCGCATTTCTCGTGCGCAGCCGCGCCCTGTTGCACGCTCTGGTACCAGTCCAGCGTCAGGTCCAGCGCCTGCTCCAGCGACAGGGCCGGGTGCCAGCCCAGCCCCTGCGCGGCCTTGGTCCAGTCCAGCTTGAGCATCTGCGCCTCGTGCGGGTGCGGGCCGGCGTCAACTTCCCAGCGCGGAGCGCTGCCGCCGTGCGCGGTCCAGCGCGCCGCCATGTGCTCGACAATCCATTGCACCGGGCGCGCGTCGGCGTAGTGCGGGCCAAAGTTCCACGCGCCGGAGAAGCGCGGGCCGTCGCGATGCAGCGCCTCGGCCAGCATCATGTAGCCGCGCAGCGGCTCCAGCACATGCTGCCAGGGCCGCGTGGCCTGCGGGTTGCGGATGCGCAGGGTCTGGCCGGTGCCAAAGGCGCGCACAATGTCGGCCAGCAGCCGGTCCTGCGACCAGTCCCCGCCGCCGATCACATTGCCGGCGCGTGCGGAGGCGATGGCCACACCGTGCTCCGCGTATTTTTCCAGCGGGAAAAAGGAGCTGCGGAAGGCGCTGGTCATCAGCTCCGCGCAGGCCTTGCTGTTGCTGTATGGGTCGTGGCCGCCCAGGCGGTCATTTTCGCGATAGGGCCAGACCCATTCGCGGTTCTCATAACATTTATCGCTGGTGACGATGACCACCGCCTGCACCGACGGCACCGCGCGCACCGCCTGCAGCAGGGACGCAGTACCCAGCGCGTTGACGGCATACGTACCCACCGGATCGGCATACGACGGGCGAACTAGCGACTGCGCGGCCAGGTGGAAGACCACCTCCGGCCGATGCGCCTGCAGGGCCTGGGTCAAACGGGGAAGATCATTGATATCGCCGAGCGTCGAGGCCATGCCCTCGGCAACGTTGGCGGCCTGAAACAGATTGGGCTGGGTGTGCGGCGGCAGCGCATAGCCGGCCACCTGCGCGCCAAGCTGGCGCAGCCAGAGCGTGAGCCAGCCCCCCTTAAAGCCGGTATGGCCGGTAAGGAAGACGCGGCGCTGCTGCCAGAAGCGGCTCACCAGACCTTCCACGGGGCCGCGTTGCGCGCCCACAGATCTTCCAGCAGGTTGCGGTCGTGTAGCGTATCCATGGGCTGCCAGAAGCTGCTGTGTTTGTAGGCGGACACCTGGCCCTCGCGGCTGAGGGTCTCGAGCGGCTCGCGCTCCCAGATGGTGGAGTCGCCCTGGATGTAGCTGCCGACCTTTGGCGAGAGCACAAAAAATCCGCCGCTCACCCAGCGGCCGTCGCCGCGTGGCTTCTCAGAGAAGGCCGTCACCTGCGCTTCGGGGTTGATCTCCAGCGCGCCAAACTTGCCCACGGCCTGCGTCGCCGTTACGGTGACCAGGGTTTGCCGCTGGCGATGAAAGCGCAGCAGCGCGTCCAGGTTGATGTCGGCCAGCCCGTCGCCATAGGTAAAGCAGAACTCCGTCTCATGGGCAACGTGCGGCAGCACGCGCTTCAGCCGTCCGCCGGTCATGGTGGCGGCGCCGGTGTCGATCAGGGTCACGCGCCAGGGCTCGCAGTCGGCGCTCAGCATCTCCACCTTGTTCTGCTGCAGGTCGATGCGCACGTCGGCGGCATGCAGAAAGTAGTTGGCGAAGAACTCCTTGATCATGTAGCCCTTGTAGCCGAGGCAGATGATGAAGTCATTGATCCCGAAGTGGGAGTAGATCTTCATGATGTGCCACAGGATGGGCCGCCCGCCAATCTCCACCATAGGCTTGGGCCGCGCGGAGGTCTCCTCCGCCAGCCGGCTGCCCAGTCCGCCGGCGAGGATGATGGCCTTCATCGGAACCTCCGCTCAGTGCGCCAGCGTGACTTCATAGAGGTGATTGTCCTTGTAGGTTGACGGATAGTCGCCTAGAAACTTTAGCGTAGCGCCGTCGGCGAGCAACTTGCGCAGCAGCCAATCCTCTGGATAGTCATAGGTTCCAAACACCAGAAACTGCCGATGCTGCTGGATGAACGCAGGATACGGCTCGACATGCGCCCGGATGGGAAATTTTCCCACGAGATTGGGCATGCCCTCGAAGATGGTGGCGTTGGCGTACTTTACGGCGGCCTGGATGTCGGTCAGGTAGTAGACGCGGGAAAGAAAGGCTGGATTCTCCCGGCTGTTCATCTCCAGGAACGTTAAGCCGCTGGCATCCACAAATGGCAGATCGGGCAGCACCTGCGTGTAGGGTGTGTCGGAGATTCCGGTGATGGCTGCGGTGACCGGTGGCTGAGGAAAGAGAGCCTGAAGATGGCGGGTGATGCTGGCCGGACGGATGACGCCGAACACCAGAAACAGGCTGCAGACCAGGGCGGCTCGGCTGCTGGTGTGCGTCCAGCGCGCGACAATGGCCGCTACAAGAATGGAAGCGCCAAAGATCGAGGGTATTCCATAGCGGTCAAAGTAGGCGCTGTGCGAATGCATGAACACCGCCACAACGACGAGCGGCACGCAACACAGTCCGGCGGCAAAGATCATCTCCGGCAGTGAGAATCCGGGCCGCGCCTCGCCGCGGGCCTGGGCATCGGTTGCCGGAACTGTCTCCAACAGGCCAACGAGCATGAGGCCACCACAAAGCAGCGTGGCAATTGGCGTCCATAAAGTGGAGTATGCCTCAAAGAGCTGTTGAATCGAGGCCTGAAACCTTTCAGGAAATGCACCGGCGGAGTGATGGGCCACCGGCTGCAGATAGGTGACGCACGCGCTCAAAGGAATGAGCAGGCAGACCCATAACAACCAATCGACGCGGCGGCGCAGCAGCGTACGAATGAACTCCGTAAGCAGCAGCGCGGCATAGGCTACGGAGGCCAGCACATGGCTGAGCAGCATGCCGTAGGCACTGAAGACGATGAGCAGCAGCGAGGGCCAGCGTCCGCGGACGGGCTCTGCAATGGCGCGTTGCCAGCCCAGCGCGCACAGGCCCAGAAAACCCAGCACCAGCGCATAGGGCCGCGCCTGATAGGCGTAGAGGGCAAACCAGCTGGTAAGCAGCACCAATGCGCCCAGCATGCCATATAGCGGGCTGGTACGGCGGCGGATGAACTGATACGTGCACAGGGTAGCGACAAAATAGCCGATGAGCGAAGGCAATCGCACCGAGAACTGCGACGGATGCAAAACGTGAAACGTGAGCCGCGCAAAGATGTAGTAGAGCGGGGGATTCAGGTCGATGGTGCGGATCCACAGCATCATGGTGCTGAAGCTGGGCGCCTGCGCAATGTAGAAGGTGTACAGCTCGTCATGCCATAGCGGGGCAATCCGTTCCGACTTGGCGACCCCGATGTAGAAACTGAGCAGGAACAGAAAGAAGAGTGCCGACGGCCGCTTGTCAAGAGAAGCTGCGATGGTATCCAGCCGCGTTCCGATGCGCTGCCAGGTCCGTCGCAGAGCAAAGGCAGTACGTGGCGCGGTCTCCGTTTTGCGCATCGTTTCAGGCATGCCGCGCCGGCGCGTGTTTGCGCGCAAAGGTATGGATGACATCTGCCGTATAGTCGAGCATTGCTTCGCTCAGGCCAGGGTACAGGCCGATCCAGAAGACGTGATGCATGATGTAATCGGTGTTTTTCAGGCTTCCCACGACGCGAAACTCCACGTCCTGATAGGCCGGCTGGCGCGTTAGATTCCCGCCGAACAGCAGTCGCGTCCCGATCTTCTTCGATTCCAGCTCCCGGATCAGTTCGTCCCGTGTAAACGGCGCGCCTTCCCGCACGCCGATGGGAAATCCGAACCAGCTTGGGTCCGCTTCGGGCGTGCTTTCCGGCAGCAGCAGGAACTCCTCCAGCGGCTTGAGCGCGGCGTACAGATGCTGAAAGTTTTTTCGCCGCGCCGCGATGAAGCCGGGCAGTTTCCGCAGTTGCGACACACCCAGCGCCGCCTGCATATCGGTCATCTTCAGGTTGTACCCGATATGCGAATACGTGTATTTGTGGTCGTAGCCGGCGGGCAGCCCGCCGCACTGCCAGCCAAAGCGCTTGCCGCAGGTATTGTCCTTGCCGGGCTCGCACCAGCAGTCCCGGCCCCAGTCGCGGAACGACTCCACCAGCGTCTGCAGCAGCGGCGTGTTGGTGACGACGGCGCCGCCCTCGCCCATGGTGATGTGGTGCGCGGGGTAGAAGCTGACGGTCGCCAGATCGCCGAAGGTGCCCACCTTCTGCCCGCGCAGGGTCGCGCCCAGCGCGTCGCAGCAATCCTCGATCAGCCACAGCTTGTGCTGTTTGGCGAAGGCGGCGACGCGGTCCAGATCGTACGGA
>JAKAUB010000182.1 GCA_021827845.1 Acidobacteriota bacterium
GTAAGAACGGTTCTCTTTGATGATGTAGATCACATGCCGGATGGGATTGCGGCCACCCTGAAACGTCATCTGCTGCCGCGCGGCGTGCATCCAGTTACTGCGCATCACCTCGCCGGTCATCGCATGCAGATGACCATCGATCGCCGTTACGGGCACCGCAGCCAGCGAGCCGTAGAGCAGCGAGGCAATGTAGGTGCGGCTGCGGGTTGACGGCTCGCCCGCCACTGCCGGATGCTGCGGAAAATTATTCGGCCCGGTGCCGCGTCCCTTGCCGGTCGCAATGAAGATCGTCTTCTTCGTGGCGACCACCGCCGTGGGGTACCACTCGGTCGGAATGAAGCCCAGCGCATGCGTGGCGTGCGCACCGAGTGGGCCGGGACGCTGCGCGTCAAAGATCGCCACCGCGTCCTGACTGGCGTTCGCTACGTAGAGCCGATGGCCATCCGAAGACAGCGACAGCGCGATGGGCACCGCACCAAACGCCTGCTGCCCCGGCAGCCGCGTATCGAAGTATCCGCGCACACGCATGGCGGGCGTTCCGCTGGCTTTGTCGGGATCTAACGCAACCGCAGCCACTGTGTCCCGGTTGGCCAGCGCGACGTACAGCACAGACTCCTTGTGATTCAGCAATAGCGCCGCCGGATGGGAGCTGGGATCGGACGGCGTGCGCGGCGGCAGCAGCGGCAGCACCGCGATGACGCGACCGCTGCGCAGATCCAGTTCCGCGACGCCGGAGCCGTTCCACAGCGCGATGAAGCCGGTGCGGCCATCGCGGGTTGCCGTGGCGGCGATGGGATAGGCGGCGGGCACCGTAGCGCTGTCCGACAGATCAAAGCGATGCAGCACGGCGCCGTCGGAGGCGCGCAGCAGCAGCGCATCGTCGGAAAGATTGTCGGCCACCAGCAAGTCATCCGCGCCATCGCCGCCGCGCACCAGCGCCAGGCCAGAGGGGAATGGATTGGCCATGCCATCTGGAAGATGAACGCGCGCCATGGAGTTCTGCCGCTTGCCCGCAGCCAGCGGCTGCAACCCAATCGCAAAGAATTTCTCGGGCGTCACATGGCCATCGTCCACGCGGTAGACAGCAATGCCATTGCCGACGGCCTTGGGCGCGCCAGGCGGTGGCGTGGGATCGGTGAGCGACGCCATGCTGGCGTAGAGGTGGCGGCCATCGCTGCTGAACGCCAGGCCCGCGTAGAGCGTCTGCGGCGCGCGAAGCGGTGTGCGCGCATCGGGAAAATCCAGCAGCTTTTGCGTCTGTGTGTCGTAGACAGCGATGGACTGATCGTAGTGAGACGGCCAGGTTCCGTAGCCCGCGTTCAGCATCGCCAGATAATGGCCATCGGGCGACAGGGCCACCTGCATGGGCAGGCTGTTGGTGCGCAGCGGATCGCCGGGAACCGGCTCCAGCAGGCGCTTGCTGCTGGGCAGTGGGATCGCGGGCTGCGCTGCCTGCTGCGCGCGTGCCATGCCACCCAGCGAACCTGTGGCGAGTGCGAACGCTCCCGCTATTATGGCTGCCTGTCTTCTGCTCATAACCATTTCCCCTCTGTGGGCTGCGTCTTCGGCCGTGGGTTAAAGTCCTTGGGAATTTCGTTGCGAATGCCCAGCCGGCGATCGACGGGCACGATGCCGAGCTGCTTGCAGCCATAGCCCGTCTGCTGCGGCAGTTTGTCGATCAGCGCGTCGGGAATTTCAGCATAGTCCGGCGGAAGCGGCGCTTTTCTGCCGGCGAGCCGGGCGGGATCGAAGCCGTCCAGCAGATCGGAGACGCCCGGCGTCAGAGCGTCTTGCGGACCGAGGTTGTCCTGGTGATAGCGCTGCTTGCCCAGCGCGCGCGCACCGGCTTCATCGGGAAGTTTGGCCAGCGGCGTCAGCCCGAAGAGAAGATCGGCAAACTTCACCACCGAGGCCTGATTGCCTGCGGAGGAAACGATGGCGTGCGTCTTCGCGTAGGGCGAGATCAGCAGCAACGGCACGCGCGGGCCGTCGCTCAACACGGAGCCGTCGGGTCCATAAACATCGACCGGCGGGCGCACGTGATCGTAATCGCCTTCGGAGTCGTCCCAGGTGACGATGATGGCGCTCTGGTTCCAGTAGGGGCTGCGCGCAATGGCGTTGATGGTGCGGGCCACCAATGCCTCGCTGATCTGCGCGTCCGAGTAGCCAGGGTGGTCGTCGTCTCCGCGAAAATACTGTTGCACGCGGCTGTCGGGGTCTGCCGCGGAGAGATGCATCTGGTTGCGGTAGCCGCCCTTTACAAAGAAGATGCCGCGCGGCGGCAGCGAATGGGTCGCAATCGCGGTGTAGAAGTCGCCCAGCCCGTGCAGCTCCTGCCGGAGTTCCTTGTTGTTGGCGACATAGCCAAAATACTGCGGCCCGTTGTGGTGCGTTACATAGGAAGCATGCAGTCCGCCGGCGTCGGTCGGGTCCGCGCCCGTGGCAGCCCGCGGCTTATCGCTATATCCCTCCTGATACCAGCCGAAGGGCACGCGCGCCTGCTGCTGCTGGGTCAGGAACTGGATGTCTTTGCGGATGTCGCTGAGGTCGCCCGCACTGTCACTGTCTTTATCGGTGACACGTTTGGCATCGCCGCCCAGCGTGGAGACTGGCAGCGTTGCCCAGGTCTGGTTGTAGGCTGTGCCGTACTCGCGGCCAAAGTGAAAGTCGTGCGGATTGACGGGCATCTTCTGCGCCGCGGGCGCGGGATCTTTCTGCGAGCCCCAGAAGGGATCGTTGTCATTGACAACTGGCTCCCCTGGACCGTGCGCGCCGTTGCCCTTGTAGGCCTCGTCCGGATGCAGCACCCACTGCGTGACGCCGGTCTGCGCGCCGATGATGGCGAGATTGCCCAGCGTGGAGGGGCCGGTGACGAGCTGGAAGATATGGTCGTACAACGCAAAGCGGCTCGCGTAGCGCCACAGCAGCGGGATCGTATCGCAGTCTTCATACGCCATGGTCAGTTCGCCAAACTGCCGCGCCGCCAGCGACGGATGACCGATGGGACTGACACGCCGCTCCTCCACCATGGCGAAGCGATCCATCTGCGGCAAACCATGCTGAATATCTTCTTTCGCCACAATCGCTGGATGCGAATGATCGACATCGTCGGTGTCGGCGGCGTACTGTCCCGGGCCGATGCGGAACGGATGCACTGTGCCGGTCGTGCCATCGGTGTTAAGCAGCGGCTGGTAAAAGCCGGGTGTCTCGCTGGCGGGATGACTGAAGATTCCCTCTGCGCCGGGAAACGTGCCGAAGTAGGAGTCGAAGGAGCGGTTCTCCTGATAGATGACGAAGACATAGCGAACCTTCTGCCGCAGCCGCTCTTGCAAATTGGGTGAAGGCGCGCGGTGGTGATGCGCGACGCCCGCTCGTAAGGGCATGGTCCATAGAAGGGCGCCGCATACTGCAGGGAAGATCGGCTTCCAAAATCGCATACGCATGACTGCCGAGAATTTTAGTGCAGGTCCGGCGGCCGTAATTCTGTGCGCTCGATGAATTTTTTCACTTGCGCCAGGGTCGCCACGGTTCGCCAACAGGGCGCGCTACCCGCACAGTCCGCCGCCGCATCCAACTGCGGGATGGCTTCTCACGCAAAAAGTTCGTGGCGCAGATTTCTGAGAGCGGAGGATCGCAGATCCTCGGACTGGGTACGATTCTGGGCCGGCGTCGGCATCGCCGCCACTGCTGCTTACACAGCAAAGGTGCTCATCAACCTCTTCGGGCCTGCGCTTCCTTACTCGATGGCAGAGTGTCCCGGCGGATCGAATGATTCGCCGGAGTTTCTCGAGTTTCTAAGCACCGTCACGAATGCGTCAATCCGCAATGCCAGTCTTCAGCTGCTGACGAACGGCCCGGAGTTTTATCCGGCGGAACTGGCCGCCATACGCGGCGCCGCGCATTGCATCGACATGGAGTTCTACACTTGGCAGCCCGGGAAAGTGTCGGACGAGTTTCTCGCAGCACTGGTGGATCGTGCCCGCGCCGGCGTCCAGGTCCGCATTCTGGTGGACGCCATTGGAAGCTATGGCACTCCCCGCCGCATGTTTCAGCCGCTGCTGGATGCGGGCGGCGAGATGTTCTGGTATCACCCGATACGCTGGAATACCTGGCAGTTCGCGAACAATCGCAGTCATCGCAAGGCGATCATCGTTGACGGACGCATTGGGTTCGCCGGGGGCGCAGGAATCGCAGACCGCTGGATACATGCGACGGCCCAGGGCCCACGCTGGCGCGACTCCATGTTTCGCATCGAAGGCGAAGCAGTGCGCGGGCTGGTGTCGATCTTCGCCGAAAACTGGCTGGAGGCCTCCGGCGCCATCCTGAGCGATCCGCGGCAATTCTCCGCCCCACTGCAGACCGGCGATTGTCAGGCGCTGGTGGTGGAGAGCACGCCCGCCGGCGGCGGCACGACGGCGCGCATCCTGTTTCAGGCGCTGTTGACCAGCGCGAGAAAGAGCATCGACATCACCACGCCATATTTTCTGCCCAGCCACAGCGCGCGCGCAGCACTGATCGCCGCGGCCCGCGAGCGTGGCGTGAAAGTTCGCATCATCGTGGCCGGGCCGCACATCGATCATCCGATGGTGCGGCGCGTCAGCCGGCACAGCAGCCGGCACCTGCTGCGCGCGGGCGCAGAAATCTTCGAGTACCAGCCCTCCATGATTCACGCCAAGCTGATGGTCGTTGACGATGCCTGGTGTGTGTTCGGATCAACAAACTTCGACCATCGCTCCTTTGCGCTGAATGACGAACTGAACGTCGCCACGCGCAACCCGCAACTGGCGCGGCAGATGCTCCGCGACTTTGAGCAGGACCTGGGGAACAGCAAAAAGCTGACGCTGGAGATGCTGACGCCGGGCGGCCCGCTAGGTGCGCTGGAGCTTGCCGGGGGCGCTCTGCTGGAGCGCGAAAGCTGAACAATCCCCGCCGCAGACGGCGGAGCACCGACCTTCAATCGCTGGTAGCGCAAGGCTTCCCCGGCTCCCGGGTTTCCACCCGGTGCAAATCCCGCCGGCACGGCAGGATGGGGTATTTGACCCTGAAAAAATCGGGGTGCTACCGTGAAAGGTTCCCATCTCTTCGTCAGGACCCCTCCTCAAATGTCCGCCAGCTCCGCAACACCCGCACAGCCTGCCCTGAAGCGCACGGCGCTCAACCCGGTGCACCGGGCGCTGCGCGCCAAAATGGTCGATTTTGGCGGCTGGGATATGCCGGTCGAATACTCCGGCCTGATCGCCGAACATATGGCCGTGCGAACCCGCGTGGGCCTGTTTGACGTGAGCCATATGGGGGAGATTCAGCTGCGCGGGCCTGAGGCGCTGGATGCCGTGCAGTACGTGTCGATGAATGACGCCTCCCGCCTGCAGGATGGCCAGGCGCAGTACTCCGCGCTGCTGACGGCGGAGGGCACCTTTGTCGATGACATTCTGGTCTACCGCTTCAGCCCAAACGATTATCTGCTGGTAGTCAACGCCGGTACGCGGCCAAAAGATGTGGCCTGGGTGCGCCAGCATGCGCAGCGATTCCACTGCCACGTCAGCGACTATAGCGATTACTACTCCCAGCTTGCTGTGCAGGGCCCGCAAGCGCTGGCGGTTGTGCAAAAGCTGACAGACGTACCGTTGAACGAGATCAAGAATTACTGGTCACGGTGGGGGACGGTCTGCGGTGTGGACAATGTGCTGATCTCGCGCACCGGCTATACCGGCGAGGACGGCTTCGAGCTGTACATTCCCTCGGACGCGGCCACCAGCGAGCGCGTCTGGAACGAGATTCTCGCGGCCGGCAAGGAGTTCGACATCCTTCCCTGCGGCCTGGGCGCGCGGAACACGCTGCGGCTTGAGGCCTCCATGCCGCTGTACGGGCATGAAATCTCCGACATCATCACCGTGCCGGAGGTGGGGCTTGACCGCTTCTGCAAGCTCGACAAGCCGGAGTTTCCGGAGGTGGGGCTTGACCGCTTCTGCAAGCTCGACAAGCCGGAGTTTCTCGGGCAGTCCGCGGTGCAACGCATTGTGGAACAAGGTGGGCCGGAGCGCAAACTGGTCGGTCTGGAGATGATGGAGCGCGGCATCGCCCGCGATGAATATCCGGTCTGCTCCCCCGATGGAACCACCATCGGCGTTGTGACCAGCGGCTCCCCGGCGCCGTTTCTCAAGAAGAATATTGCGCTGGCGTATGTGCCGCCGTCGTTCAGCGAAGTGGGTACGGAGCTGGCCGTCACGATCCGCAACCAGAACGTACGGGCGCAGGTGGTGGCGCAACCCTTTTACAAGCGGCCAAAGAAGCAGGCCTGACACCGGGCACGCACGATAATAGAAAAGCAGTTCACGTTACGAACAGGAGCCCTGAAAACCGATGGCGTATCCCAAGGAATACCGGTACACACGCGAGCACGAATGGATCCGACTGGATGGAGATACCGGAACCATCGGCATCACCGACTACGCGCAGAACTCTCTCGGCGACATTGTGTTTGTCGATGCGCCCAAGGTGGGCGATGCGGTCGAAGCCGGCAAGACGTTTGGCAGCGTGGAGTCCGTCAAGGCCGTTTCAGACCTATACTCGCCGGTGACCGGAACCGTGACTGCCGTGAATGCGGAGCTGACCGACGCTCCGGAGAAGATCAACACCGCCGCCCACGACGCCTGGATCATCAAGGTGAAGCTGGCGAAGCCGGACGAAGCTGCGTCGTTGCTGAGTGCGGCCGACTATGAGGCGTTCGTTGCCGAAGAGACCGCCTGAGCGGCGCGGAATCTGACGGGAGAGGAAATTTTTCATGCGCTATTTGCCAAAATCTCCGGAGGACCGCGCCGCCATGCTGGCGGAGATCGGCGCCGGTTCAATCGGCGATCTGTTTTCGACCATTCCGGCGGAGTACCG
>JAKAUB010000237.1 GCA_021827845.1 Acidobacteriota bacterium
CTCCACGTTCAGTTTAGCTCGCAATGACACCCACTCCGCCTGCTGTGACTGATCCTTCCGGTGCGCTGCCGCAACAGGACCTCGATCACATCCTGGAGCATACGGGCGCTCTCTGGAATCAGCTGCGCGGCCGCAAAATCTTTTTGACCGGTGGCACAGGATTTTTTGGCCACTGGCTGCTGGAGAGTTTTCTGGCGGCCAATGCAGCCTTCGGGCTGGACGCTGGCGTCACCGTGCTGACCCGTTCGCCCGAACGGTTCCGCAGGCGCTCGCCGCACCTTGCCAATCATCCGGCGGTCACCCTGCACACTGGCGACATCCAAAGTTTCACCTTCCCCGCAGGCCAGTTCCCTTTCATCCTCCATGCGGCTACGGAATCCGTGGCGCGAGAGACCCACGGCGCGACTGCGACCTTTTCCGCAATCGTTGACGGCACTCGCCACTGCCTGTCCTTTGCCCGCGCGTGCGGCGCCGAACGATTTCTCTTTACCAGCTCCGGCGCCGTTTACGGGCCGCAGCCAGCACAGCTGTCGCACATCCCAGAGACCTACCGTGGCGCGCCCGATCCGGCATCGCCTGCTTCGGCTTACGGCGAAGGTAAGCGTGCGGCAGAGCTGCTTTGCGCGCTGGCCGCCACAGACTTTGGCGTGGAGTGCGTGATCGCCCGCTGCTTTGCCTTCGTCGGCCCGCATCTTCCACTGGATGCGCATTTTGCCATCGGCAATTTCATCGGCAGTGTGCTGCGCGGCGAGCCGGTGAAGATTCAGGGAGACGGCACAGCACGCCGGTCTTATCTGTATGCGGCTGATCTTGCGATCTGGCTCTGGGCCATGCTGTTCGACGGCCCTCCACTGCAGCCGCTCAATGTGGGCTCGGATCACGACCTGAGCATTCTTGAAATTGCGCAGGCCGTCGTTGCGGCGCTGGCCCCCGGACATCCGATCGAGATCGCACAGCCGCCGGTTCCTGGGAAGGCGCCACACCGCTATGTCCCGTCGGTGGATAGGGCGTACCAGTCGCTCGGATTACGGGAACGTATCGGTCTGGCAGACGCGATCCAGCGCACGGCGGCATGGCACGGCTGGCGCCGCGAAACGTGAGATTTTTAAGGGATTTGGTGGAGCTGAGCGGGATCGAACCGCTGGCCTCCTCGTTGCGAACGAGGCGCTCTCCCAGCTGAGCTACAGCCCCACAGGTGGCTCGATTAGTGTATCGCGGGCGGCGCGGATCGCAAACCCCGCGATCACGGGCGGCCTTTCAGAAATCCTTCACCTGCAAACGCTACTCTGTGGGTGCACTTTCAGGAGGAGATATCCAGATGACCGTCTCATTTTTACGGCGCACCCTAGGCTCTATCGCGATCGGAGCCGCGATTGTTTCCGCAGCAGGCCCTATGGCGCTGGCGCAGCCCCCAATGTTCCACGTGGAAAAAACCTGGCACATTGGCGGTGACGGCGGCTGGGATTATCTGACGACGGACCCTGCGGCGCACCGGCTGTACATTGCGCGCGGCAGCCGCGTGCAGGTGGTCGACACCCGCACTGGCAGGCTGGCCGGCGAGATCACCGGGATGGACCATACGCACGGCATTGCGCTGAACAGCAACGGCAAAACCGGCTATGTCAGCGATGGCGGTGCGGGGCTGGTGCGCGTCTTCGACCGCACGACCCTGAAAGAAACAGCGACCATTCGGGCCGAGAAAAATCCTGACGCGATCCTGTTTGACCCGGATACGCATCGCGTCTTTGCCTTCAATGGCCGCAGCCAGTCCGCCACAGCGATTGATACCAGCAAAAACAGCGTCCTCGCGACCATTCCGCTGCCGGGAAAGCCAGAGTTCGCGCAATCGGACGGCGCTGGAAACATCTTCGTAAATATCGAGGACAAGAGCGAGTTGGCGCGCATCGACGCCCATACGCTGAAGGTGACGGCCGTCTGGCCGCTGGCGCCGTGTGAGTCGCCAAGCGGCCTCAGCATCGACACGGTGCACCATCGGCTGTTCTCTGTCTGCGACAACAAGGTGATGGCTGTGGTGGACTCCGGCAACGGCCACGTGGTCGCCAGCGTGCCCATCGGCAACGGGCCGGACTCCACGCGCTATGATGCGCATCGCCATCTGGTCTTCAGCCCGAATGGCGAAGACGGCACGCTGACGGTGGTGCGTCAGGAGTCGGCCGACAAATACACGCCGGTGCAGACCGTCACGACCCAGAAGGGCGCGCGCACCATGGCGCTCGACCATAACAATGGCGATCTCTACCTGGTCACCGCGCAGTTCGGCCCGCCGCCCGCACCCACAGCCGCCAATCCTCACCCCTGGCGGACCATTGTTCCCGGCAGCTTTGTAGTATTGGTTGTGGGGACCAAATGACCGAAAACCGAAGCGCTCAGCCATCGTCCGGGCCGGCGAACCTCGCAGGGCAAACTGCGTTCATAACAGGCGCGAGCGCCGGCATCGGCGCTGCGTGTGCCCATGCCTTTGCCCGCGCCGGGGCGCGGCTGCTGCTGGCGGCCCGCCGCCAGGACCGGCTGCGCGACCTGGCAGCAGCCCTGCAAAAAGAGGGCAGCCCGGCCGTCCACACAATAACGCTGGATGTGCGGGACGCCGCGCAGGTCTCCGCCGCGCTGGGCGCATTGCCCGAGGCATGGCGTGCCATCGACGTCCTGATCAATAATGCCGGCCTCAGCCGCGGACTCGACAAGCTGCAGGAGGGTAAGCCCGAAGACTGGGACGAGATGATCGACACCAATGTGAAGGGTCTGCTTTACGTGACCCGGGCTGTGGTGCCGGGCATGATCGAGCGCGGCCGCGGTCACATCGTCAACCTGGGCTCCACCGCTGGGCATATGACATACCCGAAAGGCGCGGTTTACTGCGCCACCAAGGCCGCGGAAAAGAGCATCAGCGAAGGGCTGCGGCAGGATGTCTTGGGTACGCCGGTGCGGGTCACATCCATTGACCCCGGCATGGTGCAGACCGACTTCAGCAAGGTGCGGTTTCGCGGAGATGAGGAACGCGCGGCGAAAGTCTACCAGGGCGTTACGCCGCTGCAGCCAGAGGACATTGCGGACGCGATTCTTTGGGCGGTCACGCGTCCGGCGCATGTCAACATCAGCGAAATGCTGATTACATCTATCGATCAGGCCAACTCGCTGCTCTTCAACCGCTGATCGAGCGTCAGATCAGGCTGGCGAGCTCACGCTCGATCTCCGCCAACGCAGCCTGCAGCGCTTCCCGCCGGACGGTGCTGCTGGTTTTTTCTGAAAGAATCCGCTCGCGTTTCAGTTCCAGCAGTTGCCGCGCGCGCATCCGGTCCGCCGCCTGCGGCTTTATGGTTCGCGCTGCATCGGCCTCGCGATTCTCCGCGTGCTGCTGCGCCTGCTCTTCCGCCGATTTACTTTCCCATCCTCGCGCCATATATACAGAGTAGTGGAGCAATCCACCCAAAGGAGCCACAAAATGCGCGTCTACCAGATTACCCAGTTCGGGATTGAGCACCTTACGGCGCGGGAAGTGCCACAGCCCACGTGCGGGCCCGGACAGGTGCTGGTGCGCGTCCGTGCCACTTCCTTAAACTATCGCGACCTGATGATGGTGCGCGGCCAGTACGACCGCAAACTCGACTTCCCCCGCATTCCGCTTTCGGATGGAGCGGGCGAAGTCGTGGAAACGGGAGCTGGGGTGACGACGGTGAAGACCGGCGACCGCGTGATCGGCCTGTTCTCGCAGAATTGGCTGGACGGTGAACCCTCCGCAGAAAAAGCGCGGCACGCCTTAGGCGGCGACGTGGACGGCATGCTGGCCGAGTATGTGGCGCTGCCGGAGCACGGCGTGCTGCGGTTTCCCGTTTATCTGAGCGATGCCGAAGCTGCGACGCTCCCCTGCGCGGCCCTTACCGCCTGGAACGCTCTCTTTGAAAGCAGCCGGACGCGCCCGGGGACCAGCGTGCTGATTCAGGGCACAGGCGGCGTGTCGATCTTTGCGCTGCAGTTTGCGAAGCTGGCGGGAGCGCGTGTGCTCGGGACCTCCGGCAGCGACGCCAAGCTGGAGGCTGCGCGGAAGCTTGGCCTGGACGAAGGCCTGAACTATCGCCAGACGCCGGAGTGGTCGCGGTGGGTGAAGGAGAGGACAGCCGGCGCCGGTGCAGACACAATCATCGAAGTGGGCGGAGCCGGCACCTTTGGGGAGTCGCTGAAGGCAGTCAGAATGGGCGGCATCATCGTTCAGATCGGCGTTCTGTCGGGGATTGAGGAGCGGCTGCCGCTGGTTCAGATTCTGATGCGGCAAATCCAGGTAAAAGGCATCAACGTCGGCTCGCGCGCCATGGCGGAGCGGATGATGACGGCCCTGGCGCAAAGCAAACTGCGGCCGGTTATCGACCGCGTTTTCCCTTTCGATGAGCCCCGGGAGGCCCTGCAATACATGGCATCTGGAAACCACATGGGCAAGGTAGTCCTCCAGATTGGTGAGAAATAGTTTTCCCACAGGCCGGGCAGACGTTGGCCTAGATTTTTGAGGATCGAATAAGACCCTGCCTTTTCTGCAAGTTACAGCGCGCAGAAACTTGCATCACAAATGGTGCAATCGTATAACTTTTGGCGGTGCGATTGCATCTATACCGTACAAGTCAGTCTGGCTGCGGCCGGGCGGCTCCGGAGGCCCGGGTAATCTGCAAGCCGTTTGCGGCACTGCCCGAGGAAAACAACAATGTCTTGGTTACGCGCTATCTATAGCTTCTTTTATGAATTGCTCTTTGGTTGCAGCCATGGTCATTTGACCCGTCCCTTTACGATCGCGACGCATAGTTATAAGGTCTGCCTGGACTGCGGCAAGCAATTTCCCTACTCCCTCGAGAAGATGCGCACCATTCACTCGTGGGAAGCAGCCCGTCAGACCGCGCATGTGGTCCCAACGGCGACTGTGTCTGCCATGCCGGCACCTGCCGCATTCGCTCCGAGCGAGGCCTACGAGCCGCGCGAGGCGGTCGCCTAGCCGTCGGATAGCGTTTGCCCGCAGCGCCCCAGACTAGTGACCCCGTGAAGTTCCGCGCGGTTGCTACACTGGGGCTGGCCGGGAGAACGCAACCATCGCACGGACAGCGCACACCATTGTTTCCATCGAGAAGCTGACCAAGATCTACGCGGGCAAACAGCGCGTAGTGGCCGTGGACGCCATCGATCTGGCGATCCCCGAAGGCGGCATCTTCGGCCTGCTGGGCCCAAACGGCGCGGGCAAAACCACGACCATCAGCATCTGCACCACGCGGGCGCTGCCCACATCGGGCCGGGTCGTCATCGCCGGTCATAGTGCGGCGTCCGAGCCGGCTGTGACGCGCCGTTGTATCGGCGTGGTGCCCCAGTACAACACTCTTGACCGTTCGCTGACGGCCTTCGAAAACCTCTACTTTCATTGCCGCTACTTTGGCATGAGCCGCTCTGCCGCCACGGCGCGCGCCACCGAACTACTTGAACAATTCCGGCTGACCGAGCGCGCCCAAGCGATGCCCAACCAGCTCTCCGGCGGCCTGGCGCAGCGGCTGCTGGTCGGACGGGCCATCGCCCACCGCCCTGCCGTTCTGTTTCTCGATGAACCCAGCGCGGGGCTCGACCCGCAGAGCCGCCTGGCCATGTGGGAAGTGGTCCGCGGACTGAAAGACCAGGGCATCACCGTCATGCTGACCACGCATTACATGGAAGAGGCCGAAGCGCTCTGCGATCGCGTGGCCATCATCGACCATGGCAAAATCCTGATCGAAGGAACGCCCGACGAGCTGAAGAGCAGCCTGCAGATTCAGACGGTTTTTGGTCTGGAGCTGGAGCGGCCCGGCGAGCGGGAAAACCTGGCCGTGGCGATCCGGCAGATTCCCCACGTGAGCAGCGTGGAGACGACAGCCAGTGGTGTGCGCGTCTTCGGGAAATCTGCCGAGGGGATTCTACCCGCGCTGGTCAATGCGGCGCAGCCCTATGGCCTGCGCGATCTTTCTATCTCCGGTCCTACGCTGGAGACGGTTTTCATTACGCTCACAGGACGCGACCTGCGTGAATAACACGGTAGAACGAACCCAGGGAACGGCCACGCTTTACGGGCGTGCCTTCATCGGCCTGATGCTGCGCGATGCCCGTGTGCTGCGCCGCGAGTTTTGGCCCTTCATCATTCGCGTGGCGATGAATCCGCTGCTGTTCCTGTTCGTCTTCACGTTTCTTTTTCCGCGTATCGGAGAGAGCTTCGGCGCTGCCGGCGGCATGGACTTCGGCACGGTATTGCTGCCCGGTCTGATGGCCGTCGCGATCATGTTTACCGGCATCGCTGCCGTCGCGCTGCCGCTTTCCACGGAGTTTGGTATCACCCGCGAGATCGACGACCGTGTCATGTGTCCGATCCCCGTCGCCGCGGTCGCGATGGAGAAGGTCTGCTTCAGCGCGCTGCAATGCCTGCTATCGGCGGCGATTGTATTCCCGCTGGCTTACCTGATTCCCTCGCAACCAGTGCACGTCCACGTCAGCAGCTGGTGGCTTTTGATCGCCGTCTCCATCCTGGCCAGTCTGGTTTCGGGTGCGCTCGGGCTCACCATCGGCACAACGGTTGAGCCTCGCCAGATTGGCCTCATCTTCTCAGTCGTGGTCGTGCCCATCACATTTCTGGGCTGCGTGTACTACCCGTGGGCGCTGCTCTACCACGTGCGCTGGCTGCAATACGCGGTGCTGATCAACCCAATTGTCTACATGAGCGAAGGACTGCGGGCAGCGCTGACGCCGGCGCTGACGCATATGCCCGCCTGGCTGATTCTCGCCGCGCTCTCGCTGTCGCTGCTGCTGCTCGGCTGGGCTGGAGTTCGCGGCTTTACGCGGCGCGTCATCGGCTAG